>NZ_CP032624.1:2127645-2431595 GCF_003627055.1 Gryllotalpicola protaetiae | reverse complement strand
CGCCCAGGTCTTGACCACGTCGCGGTCCTCGCTGTACTCGAGCTCTTCGAACAGCACGTGCTTCGTCAGCGTCTCGTGCCGCATGCGCAGATACTCGATATCGCTCGGCTTGCGCACGAACGTCATGTGCGGCGCGGGATTGATGAAGTCGGATGCCTGCCCCAGCACCCCCTCTTCCACGAGCTGCGCCCAGAACTGGCGGCTCTGCTGGAACTGCTCGTTGATCTGCAAGGCCTTCGTCGGGTCGTCCGGGTGGGGCATGTAGTTGAGCTCGCACAGCGCGCTGTGGCCCGTGCCCGCGTTGTTCCACGGGTTCGAGCTCTCTTCGGCGACCGCCCCGAGGCGCTCGAGGATCACGATCGACCAGTCGGGCCTCACCCGCTTGAGGAAGGTTCCGAGGGTGGCGGACATGATGCCGCCGCCAATCAAGACCACATCAACGGGGGGTTTGTCGCTCACCCGTTCATCCTATCTAGACGGTTGCGACGGCCCTTCGCGCTGCGATCAGCTCGGCAATCTGGACCGCGTTCAACGCCGCGCCCTTGCGCAGGTTGTCGTTCGAGACGAAGAACGCGAGGCCGCGGCCCTCGGGCGCGCCCTCATCGGCGCGGATGCGGCCGACGAACGACGGGTCCTGACCGGCGGCCTGAAGCGGCGTCGGGATGTCGGAGAGAACGACGCCCGCGGCATCCGCCAGCAACTCGGTCGCACGCTCGGGGCTGAGCGGACGCTCGAATTCCGCGTTGACCGACAGCGAGTGGCCCGTGAACACCGGCACGCGCACGCAGGTGCCCGACACGAGCAGGCCCGGCAGCTCGAGGATCTTGCGGCTCTCGTTGCGCAGCTTCTTCTCTTCGTCGGTCTCGTTCAGACCGTCGTCGACGAGGTTGCCCGCGAACGGAATCACGTCGAACGCGATCGGCCGCTTGTAGATCTGCGCCTCGGGCAGCTCGACGGCCGCGCCGTCATGCACGAGCTCGAGCAGGCGATCGGATGCCACGGCCGCACGCGCCTGGGTCGCGAGCTCTTCGGCGCCCTTGAGACCGGAGCCGGAAACGGCCTGGTACGTCGAGACGATGAGGCGTCGCAGGCCGGCCTCGCGGTCGAGCACCTTGAGCACGGGCATGATCGCCATGGTCGTGCAGTTCGGGTTCGCGATGATGCCCTTCACAGCCTGGTCGAGGGCGTGCGGGTTCACCTCGGAGACGATGAGGGGAACCTCGGGGTCCATGCGCCAGGCGCTCGAGTTGTCGATGACCAACGCGCCGGCCGCGGCGAAGCGGGGCGCCGCAGCGCGCGAACCCGTGGCTCCCGCCGAGAACAGCGCGATGTCGATGCCGCTCGGGTCGGCGGTCTCGACGTCTTCGACGACGATCTGCTCGCCCTTGAACTCGAGGGTCGTGCCGGCCGAACGCGCGGTCGCGAAGAAGCGGATGCTCGCGATCGGGAAGTCCCGCTCGGCGAGAAGGCGGCGCATGACCGCGCCGACCTGACCGGTGGCGCCGACGACTGCGACGTGGAATCCGTTGCTCATGTTCTTACCTTCCGGTGCCGGCGTAGACGACGGCGGTGTCCGAGCCGTCGAGGCCGAAGGCGGTGTGCACCACGCGTGCGGCCTCGGCGAGCACGTCGGCGCGGGTGACGACGGAGATGCGGATCTCGGAGGTCGAGATCATGCCGATGTTGATGCCGGCCTCGGCCAGGGACCGGAACAGGTGGGCGGAGACGCCGGTGTTGGTGCGCATTCCCGCGCCGACCAGCGCGAGCTTGCCGATCTGGTCGTCGTACTGCAGCGACTGGAATCCGATCAGGTCCTGCTCGGCGCGCAGCGCCTGCAGTACCTTCTGCCCGTCGGCCTTCGGAAGCGTGAAGGAGATGTCGGTCAGCCCCGTCGCGGCGGCCGACACGTTCTGCACGATCATGTCGACGTTGGCGCTCTGCTTCGCGACCGTGTCGAAGATCGCCGCGGCCTTGCCGAGCACGTCGGGCACGCCGACGACGGTGATCTTGGCCTCGGTCAGATCGGTGGCGACACCGGAGATGATGGGCTCTTCCACTTTTCCGTTCTCCTGCATTTCGCGCTTGAAGCGCTCGGCGGTCTCGGCGGCGGTCTCATTGACCACCAGGGTTCCCTCGTTGTTGTTGAACGAGGATCGCACGTGCAACGTCACGCCGTGGCGGCGCGCGTATTCGACGGCGCGGATGTGCAGCACCTTCGCGCCGGCGGCGGCGAGCTCGAGCATCTCTTCGCTCGAGATCGTGTCGATCTTCTTCGCGAGCGGCACGATGCGCGGGTCAGACGTGAAGATGCCGTCGACGTCGGTGTAGATCTCGCACACGTTCGCGTTCAGCGCCGCCGCGAGCGCCACCGCCGTGGTGTCGCTGCCGCCGCGGCCGAGCGTCGTCGTGTCACCGGTCTCGGTGTTGAAGCCCTGGAACCCGGCGACGATCGCGATCGCGCCGTCGTCGAGCGCCTCGCGGATACGGCTCGGCGTCACGTCGATGATGCGCGCCGCGCCGAAGCGGTTGTCGGTGATCATGCCGGCCTGATAGCCCGTGAAGCTGCGGGCGTCGTACCCCATCGTGCCGATCGCCATCGCGAGCAGCGCCATCGAGATGCGCTCGCCGCTCGTGAGCAGGATGTCGAGCTCGCGCGGCTCTGGCATCGGCGTCACCTGGTGAGCCAGGTCGATGAGCTCGTCGGTCGAATCGCCCATCGCGCTCACGGCCACGACGACCTCGTTGCCCGCCTTGCGCGTTTCGACGATGCGCTTGGCAACGCGCTTGATACTCTCGGCATCGGCGACGGAGCTGCCGCCGAACTTCTGCACGATCAGCGCCACGGGCTCTCCTGGAGTGTTCTGGGCTCGGGTGTGATTTGGGGTTCCGTCTATTCTACGGCGGGTTTCGGGCGGGTTTCGTCAGGGCTAGCGTGACGCCATGGGCGCTTCGCGGGTCGTGGTTCTGGGGTCGGGCGTCGCGGGGGCCGCGACAGCGTTCGCTTTGGCTCGACGCGGCGCTGCCGTGACGGTCGTCGACGCCGATCTGCCGGGGCGGGCGACGGATGCCGGTGCGGGCATCATCCAGCCATGGTCCGTGTCCCGTGAGGGCGAGTTCTACCGCCTCTACGCCGACGGCGCCGCGTTCTACCCGTCGTTCATCTCGGCGCTCGCCGCGCACGGGGTCTCCGACATCGGTTATCGCCGCCCCGGAGCGCTCGTGCTCTCGGCCGACTCGGCCGAGCTCGACGAGGTCGAGGCGCGGCTGGCCGCTCGGGCGTCTGCCGTGGATGCCGATGGCGCCGAGATGGGCGAGGTGCAGCGCCTCGATCAGGGCGAGGCGCGCACGCGCTTCCCGCTGCTCGACCCGACGCATTCGGCGCTCTGGATTCCGGGCGGCGGCCGGGTCGACGGGCGGATGCTGCGGGCCGGCCTGCTCTCCGCGGTGACGAGCCTCGGCGGGGTGCTGCGCGAAGGGACCGGTGTGCTGCACGCAGCGGGCACCAGCATCCGAGTCTCTGTCGACGACGAGTTGCTCGAGGCCGACGCGATCGTGGTCGCGGCCGGCGCGTGGACGAACCTGGTGCTCGCGCCGCTCGACTTCTCGGTGCCGGTCGAGCCGCAGAAGGGGCAGATCATCCACTTCCGCGTCGACGCGGACACATCCTCGTGGCCGGTCGCGCAGCGGACGAACTCGTCGCACTACCTGCTCGCGTTCGACGGCGGCCGCATCGTCGCGGGTGCGACGCGGGAGTTCGGCAGCGGCTTCGACACGCGCGCGACGGCGTTCGGCATGCAGGAGGTGCTGAGGGCCGCGCTCGTGGCCGCGCCGGGGCTCGCGAACGCCGAGGTTCTTGAGACGCGGGTCGGGCTGCGGCCGCTGCCGCTGCCGCACGACCAGCTGCCGCGGGTGTCGCGGGTCGACTCCGGCGGCTCGGTTCCCGTCTGGGTGAACGCCGGGTTCGGGGCGGCGGGGCTCACGATGGGCCCTCTGGTCGGCGACCGGCTGGCCGCGACGATCGTCGGGGCGCTGTGAGCGCTTCCGCGCCGCCGCGCGCCGCGCGCCGCGCGTAGGCGCAGTGCACGCGTGGACGTCGCCGCACCGTGCGCCCGTACCCACCGCCCTCGCAGCGCGCGCGTAGGAACCGGCCGCAAGACGCGCGGTTGTTCCTACGTTTCAGGGAAATCCGTAGGGCCGGTCGCGCGGAATAGGGCCGGTTCCTACGCGCCAGCGGCCTGGTGGCCCGCTGCCGGCGCGACGACGACGGCGCGATCGTGACCGATCGGTGATGGCGGATGCCTGGTGCGGGCGCCGCCTGCGAGGGATGCTCTCGACATGGGCTGGACGCATCGCCCCGACTCCCAACGGCCCAAGTCTGGGCGTTTTGTACGAATCGTGATCCCGATCGTCGTCGTCTTCGCGGCCGTCTTCATCGCGGCATCCGTCACGCATTCGATCAAGACCGGCGGCGGCAACGACCCGGCCGAGAAGTGGGGTTGTGGGCTGGCGCACCCAGTGGTCTCGCCGACGCCTGCGGCCGTCGGGCAGACGATCACCATCACCTCGGGCTCAGCACATTGCGCGCGGGACCTGCCCGACGGGACGGGGTTCGAGGTCACGGTCGTGCCGGGCGATGGATCGGCCGCGAGGGTGAGCGGTACGGCATCCGTCCACCGTGACGGATCGTTCGCGATCTCGCTGACGATCCCCAACGATTTTCCCGCCGGAGAGGCGTCCGTGCTCGTGGGCGATGGTGAGTACGTGCCCTGTCATGACGCCGGCGCGGGAGGCAGCGGTGACATGCGCCTGGTCTCGTGCGCGGCAGCGGAGACACGTTTCGTCGTCGGCTGAGGTCAGCCGAACGCGGGCTTTCAGCCCACTACGACGCGACGGCCCTCGAAAGCGCGGCCGAGGGTGACCTCGTCGGCGTACTCGAGGTCGCCGCCGACCGGCAGACCCGAGGCGAGGCGGCTCACCTTGATCTCGAGCGACTTCAGCAGCCGGCTCAGGTAGGTCGCCGTCGCTTCGCCCTCGAGGTTCGGGTCTGTGGCGATGATGACCTCTTCGACGGTGCCGTCGGCGAGCCGCTGCATGAGCTGGCGGATGCGCAGGTCGTCGGGCCCGATGCCGTCGATCGGGCTGATCGCGCCGCCGAGCACGTGGTACAGCCCGCGGAACTCGCGGGTGCGCTCGATCGCGACGACGTCCTTCGCCTCTTCGACCACGCAGATCAGGTTCTGGCTTCGGCGCGGGTCGCGGCAGATCGAGCAGAGGTCCTGTTCGGAGACGTTGCCGCACTGCTCGCAGAACCGAACTTTGTCGCGCACCGCGAGCAGCGTCTCGGCGAGCTTGGTCACGTCGAACGACTCGGTCTGCAGAATGTGGAACGCGATGCGCTGGGCCGACTTCGGCCCGATGCCGGGCAGGCGGCCGAGCTCGTCGATGAGGTCCTGGACGATTCCCTCATACATCAGCGGCCCCCGTTGCCGTCAGGCAGCTGCTGCTCTTCGATGAACCGCGCGTTCAAGATCTCGCGCACGACGGCCTCGCCGTAGCGCTGCGGGCCGGGCGAGCTGTGCTCGCGAGGGTCGGTCGAGAAGCTGGGCCCCTTGCGCGGACCCGCCGCTTCCGCCTTCACCGGCGGTTGAGTGGCCGGCGCAGTCGGCGTATCGAAGGCCTTGGGCACCGGAGGGGTCTCAACACGCGCCTGCGGCGCTGCTCGGCCATCGGAGGTCGGAGCCGCGATCGGCGAAGCATCCGGGTCTTCGTCAAAGCTCGGCGCGTCGTCATCGCTCGGCGCGACCGTCGACCAGCCTTCATCATCGACGGCAGGGGCGACGGATGCCTCGGCCGTGCTCTCCTTCGGGAGGGGCGGCACCGCTTGGAGCTTCGGCCGCTCTTCGACGGCAGGGGCTTCGGCCGGCTTCGGCGCCGCAGCAGCCGAACCGCCACCGGGAATCGCGACGGTCGCCCAAGTGGTGACCGGGGTGGCATCTTTCGGCTGCGGCGGGACAGCAGTCAGCCGCGGGGTCCCGGACTCCGACTGCTGAGGAGCACCGACAGCACCCGCCTCGACGACGTCTCGCGGCGCGGCCTCTCGACGCGGCGCTTCGCTCTGCCGCGGAGCGGTCGGCGCCATGGACGTCGCAGCTGGGGCGGGTGCCGGCGCGGAAGGGGCCGGCGCCGCGGACGGCGTGACCCCGAAGCCCTCGGCCTTCAGGCTCTGCGCGAAATCCGTCGCGGTCTTCGCCACGAACTTCACCCGCACGCCCAGAATCTTCTGGATCGACTCGCGCAGCACATCGCTGACGTTCTGGGTCTGACCGGCCTGCGGGCGGAAGCTCGCGATGTCGTTCTCGCTCGGGAACGTCAGCGTCAGCACGTCGTTCTCGAACTTCCGCACCGTCGCGGTCGCGACGACGAGCCACGCCGTCGACTTCACCGCCTTGACCGCATCGAGGACCTGCGGCCAGGCATCTTTCACGAGCTGCAGGGTGACGGGCCCGACCGGCTTCGGGGCGACCTGCGGCTGCGCGTCGGGCTTCTGCGCGGCGACCGCGTGGGCTGCTGCACCTGGTGCACCGAGCGAGCCGGGCTCGCGTGGGGCGGATTCCGCCGCAGCGACGGGCGCCTCTTCATCGACGCCGGTGACCCCCGGGGTCGCCCAGCCGCCGGGTGCCGCCGACGGCCCCGGACCCCGCGCAGCGGTCGTCTCGAAACCATCGGCGGAGCCGTCCCTCGCGGGCATGGCCCGCTCGGCGCCCGCTGCGCGACGAGCCGCCGGGTCGTCGTCGCGCTGCGGCGCAGGCTCAGCGACCGGAGGTGCAGGCGCGGGGGCCTTGGTCGACGCATCCGTCACACCCACTCGCCGTTCGAGGCGCTCGACGCGTGCCATCGAACCCGCCTCGTCGGCTGTGGGAATCAGCGCGCGGGCGATCATCAGCTCGAGGTGCAGGCGCGGCGAGGTGGCGCCGGACATCTCGGTGAGCGCAGCGTTCACGATGTCGGCGATGCGTGACAGCTCGGCCGAGCCGAAGGCGCGGGCCTCGGCGCCCATGCGCTCGAGCTCGTCGGCCGGGGTGCCGCGCAGCACGGCCGCCGCCTTGTCGGGACCCGCCGCGGCGATGATGATGAGGTCGCGCAGTCGCTCGAGCAGGTCTTCCACGAAGCGGCGCGGGTCCTGCCCGGTCTGGATGACCCGGTCGATCGCCGCGAACGCCGTCGACGAGTCGCGCGCGGCCATCGCCTCGACGATCTCGTCGAGCAGCGCGGAGTGGGTGTAGCCGAGCAGCGCGACCGCCCGCTCGTAGCCGATCTCGTCGCCTTCGGAGCCCGCGATGAGCTGGTCGAGCAGCGACAGCGTGTCACGCGGCGAGCCGCCGCCCGCCCGCACCACGAGGGGAAGCACGCCGGGGGCGACGTTCATGCCCTCTTCGGCGGTGAGCTTCTGGACGTAGTCGAGCATCATCGCCGGCGGCACCAGCCGGAACGGATAGTGGTGGGTGCGCGAGCGGATCGTGCCGATGACCTTCTCGGGCTCGGTCGTCGCGAAGATGAACTTCACGTGCTCCGGCGGCTCTTCGACGATCTTGAGCAGGGCGTTGAAGCCCGCAGAGGTCACCATGTGCGCCTCGTCGAGGATGAAGATCTTGTAGCGGTCGCGGGCCGGCGCGAACACCGCGCGCTCACGGATGTCGCGCGCATCGTCGACGCCGTTGTGGCTCGCCGCGTCGATCTCGACGACGTCGAGCGAGCCCTGGCCGCCGCGGCCGAGCTCGACACAGCTCGGGCACGTTCCGCAGGGCGTGTCGGTCGGGCCCTCTGCGCAGTTCAGGCAGCGGGCGAGGATGCGGGCGCTCGTGGTCTTGCCGCAGCCGCGAGGCCCGGAGAAGAGGTACGCGTGGTTCACACGGTTCGTGCGCAGCGCCGTCATCAGCGGCTCGGTCACCTGCGACTGGCCGATCATCTCGGCGAAGGTCTCAGGCCGGTAGCGGCGATAGAGGGCGGTAACCACGACCCAATCGTAACGGCGGGGTGCGACATCGTCGGGGCTCCAGCAGGGAGTGTGGAGAGGCGCTCGCACAAGAGCGGCTTCCCGCAATGACTCGCCGCAGAAGAACGTCTACATCACCGCCTGTGCCACGGATCGCCGCTTCTGCGCGACGCCGGTGCCCTCACCTCAGTGGGAGATGACCTCCAGGGTCTGACGAGCGATCTCGAGTTCCTCGTTGGTGGGGACCACGAGCACCTTCACCCGCGACGAGTCCGACGAGATCTCCCTGGCCTCACGGGACGGCGCGTGGTTGCGATCATCGTCCACCTCGATGCCCATGAACTCGAGCCCCGACAGCGACTCGGAGCGCACCTCGATGTTGTTCTCGCCGATGCCCGCCGTGAAGCTGATGACGTCGAGGCCGCCGAGCAGCGCCGCGTAGGCGCCGACGTAGTGCTTCACGCGCCGACGGAACACATGTGCCGCGAGCGCGGCGCGTTCGTCGCCCGCCTCGGCCAGGTCGTGCACGTCGCGCGAGTCAGAGTGGCCCGACAACCCCAGCAGGCCGGAGCGCTTGTTCAGCAGATCGTCGATCTCCTGCCAGCTCATGTGTGCACGCCGGCCGAGATGCAGCAGCACCGACGGGTCGACGTCGCCCGAGCGCGTGCCCATCACCAGCCCGGCCAGCGGTGTCAGGCCCATGCTGGTGTCGATCGAACGGCCGCCGTCGATCGCGCAGGCCGACGCCCCGTTGCCGAGATGCAGCACGATCTGCTTGAGCTCCTCGACCGGGCGGCCGACGAAGTCCGCAGCCGCGCGCGAGACGTAGCGGTGCGAGGTGCCATGGAAGCCGTAGCGACGGATGCGCCACTTCGTCGCAAGCTCCTGGTCGATCGCGTAGGTGTATGCCTCCGGCTGCATGGTCTGGTGGAACGCCGTGTCGAACACGGCCACCTGCGGCAAGCCCGCGAAGGCCTGCTGCGCCGCGCTGATGCCCTGCACTGCGCCCGGATTGTGCAGGGGGGCCAGCTCGGAGAGGTCCTCGATGTTGATCTTGACCAGATCGTCGATGAGCGTCGGCTCGAAGAACCGCGAGCCCCCGTGCACCACGCGGTGGCCGACCGCGATGAGCTCGTGGTCGCCGAGGCGCGGCCCGTGCTCGTCGAAGTCGTCGCGCATCACCGCGCACGCCGCCGCATGGTCAGGCACCTCGACGTCGCGCTCGAACTTCTGACCGCCCGTCTTATGCGTCGTGCGCCCGCCCGAGGGCTCGCCGATGCGCTCGATCAGACCGCTGGCCAGCGTCTCTTCCGACTCCATGTCGATCAGCTGGTACTTCAGCGACGACGAGCCGCTGTTGATGACGAGGATGCTGGGCATCGGATGCTTCTCTCTGGTCGTCGCTTCGAGACGCGGGCTTCGCGCGCTCCTCGGCGAGCGGTTGTCAGGTGGACTGCGCCTGGATCGCGGTGATCGCGATCGTGTTCACGATGTCGTCGACGAGCGCGCCGCGCGACAGGTCGTTGACCGGCTTGTTGAGGCCCTGCAGCACGGGGCCGATCGCGACGGCGCCCGACGAGCGCTGCACCGCCTTGTACGTGTTGTTGCCCGTATTCAGATCGGGGAATATGAACACCGTCGCGCGCCCCGCGACCGGCGAACCTGGCAGCTTCGCGGCGGCCACGACCGCGTCGGCCGCGGCGTCGTACTGCAGCGGCCCCTCGACCAAGAGCTCGGGCGCGCGCTCGCGCACGAACGCCGTCGCCGCCCGCACCTTGTCGACGTCGACGCCCATCCCCGACTCACCCGTCGAGTACGACAGCATCGCCACGCGCGGCTCGATGCCGAACTGCGACGCTGTCGCCGCCGACGAGATCGCGATGTCGGCGAGCTGCGTGTCGGTCGGGTCGGGGATCACGGCGCAGTCGCCATAAACAAGAACACGGTCGGACAGCGCCATCAAGAACACGGACGAGACGACCGACACCCCGGGCCGCGTCTTGATGATCTCGAACGCGGGCCTGATGGTGTGCGCCGTCGTGTGCACCGCCCCGGAGACCATGCCGTCGGCGAGCCCGAGGTGAACCATCATGGTGCCGAAATACGAGACATCCGTCACGGTGTCGAGCGCCCGCTCGAGCGTCATGCCCTTCGCCTTGCGCAGCTCGGCGTATTCGGCGCCGAATCGCTCGCGCAGCTCCGGGTCGGTGGGGCTCAGGACAGACGCCGCGTCCAGATCAAGCCCCAGCGCGGCGCCCCGCGCGCGCACCGCCTGCTCGTCGCCCAAGATCGTCAGCTGTGCGATATCACGAGCGAGGACGACGGATGCCGCGCGGAGAATACGATCGTCCTCCCCTTCCGGCAGCACGATGTGCTTGCGCACCGACCGCGCCCGCTCGAGCAGCCGGTACTCGAACATCAGGGGCGTGACCACGGGCGACGGCTCGACGTCCAAGGCATCCAGCAGTGCGATGTGGTTCACGTTCCGGTCGAAGAGGGCGATCGCGCGCTCGGTCTTTCGCGGGGAGTCCGCCCCCATGCGCGTGCGCGCGCCGTTCACCCGCACCGTCGTCTCGAACGTGCCGAACGGCGCCTCGATGATCGGCAGCGCAGGGTCCATGCCGGCGATGAGCCGGGTGATCGGCTCTGAGAGCGTGAACCCGCCGTTCAGCACGATTGCCGACACCGACGGGAAGGTGCCCGCCTGGTACGCGGCGAGCACGGCGAGCAAGGTCTCGGTGCGATCGCCCGGCACGACGACCACCGCGCCCTCGATGAGACGCGTGAGCACGTTCTCCATCGACATGCCGGCGACGACGACACCGAGCACCTCGCGCTCGAGCAGCTCACGGTCGCCGAACAGCAGCGACCCCTCGACGGCGTCGAGCACCGAGCCGACCGTCGGGGCGACGAGCACCGGGTCCTCCGGCAGCACCCATACCGGCCGCTCGAGCGAGTCGGCGACGCCCGAACGCGACACGGCGGCGACGGATGCCTGCACCTCGCGATGGATCGCCGAGAGCTCCCCGGGGTCGGCGCGGTTGACGACGACTCCGAGCAGCGAGGCGTGCTCGATGCGCAACTCGTCGATCGCGACGGCCGCGAGCTGCCGCACCTGCTCCGTCGTCCGAGCGGCCGAAGACCCCAGAGCACCGTGCTGCCCGAGCACCCCGTCCGACGAGCCCTCGGTCGACCGCCCGCTCACCACGAGCAGGACGGGTGCACCGAGGTTCGCGGCGATGCGGGCGTTGAACGAGAGCTCGGTGGGCGCCCCGACGTCCGTGTAGTCGCTGCCCACGATCACCACGGCGTCGCACCGGTCGGCCAAGCGCCGGTAGCGCTCGATGATGCGGGCGAGTGCCGCCTCGGCATCCGCATGCACCTCGTCATAGGTGACGCCGATCGAATCCTCATACGGCAGATCTGCCGTCGCCGAGCCCAGCAGCCATTCCAGGATGTAGTCGCGCTGCGCCGTGCTGCGCGCGATCGGGCGGAAGACCGCGACCCGCCCGACCTGCCGCGACAGGGTGCGCAGCACGCCGAGCGCGATCGTGGACTTGCCGGTTTGCCCCTCGGCAGAGGTGACGTAGACCTGCTTCACGAGTTCGACGCTAGCGACACCGTCTTGGCGTCGCCCTAGTCGTTGTCGCCGCCGGTGTCGTTGATGTTGGCGTTGGCGCCGCCCTTCCAGGCCCACTTCGCGACCTCGGGGATGTCCTCGCCGTGCTCGTAGGCGTAGAGGCGGGCGGTGAGGCGGGCGTCCACCATCTCCTGCCGGAGTCCCGCGTAGCGCTCGGCCAGGCCGGGCACGCGGTCGATGGCGTCGATGACGAGGTGGTAGCGGTCGAGGTCGTTGCGCATGACCATGTCGAACGGCGTGGTCGTCGTGCCCTCTTCCTTGTACCCGCGCACGTGCAGCGTGCCGTGGCCGTTGCGGCGATACGTGAGGCGGTGGATCAACCAGGGGTAGCCGTGGTACGCGAAGATCACCGGCTTGTCGACGGTGAAGATCGCGTCGTAGTCGCGGTCGGAGAGCCCGTGCGGGTGCTCGTCCTCGGGCTGCAGCTTCATCAGGTCGACGACGTTGACGACGCGCACCTTGAGATCCGGGATCGCCTTCTGCAGGATCTCGGATGCCGCGAGCACCTCGAGCGTCGGGATGTCCCCCGCCGCCGCGAGCACCACGTCGGGCTCCTCGCCCGGCTTCTCGGAGCCCGCCCATTCGAAGATGCCGAGGCCGCGCGTCATGTGGCGCACCGCCTCGTCGACGGTCAGCAGGTTCGGCTGCGGCTGCTTGCCGGCGACGACCACGTTGACGTAGTCGACCGAGCGCAGGCAGTGGTCGTAGGTGGACAACAGCGTGTTCGCGTCGAACGGCAGGTAGACCCGCACGACGTCCGCCGACTTGTTGACGACGTGGTCGATGAAGCCCGGGTCCTGGTGGGAGAAGCCGTTGTGGTCCTGCCGCCAGACGTGGCTCGAGAGCAGGTAGTTGAGCGACGAGATCGAGCGGCGCCAGGGGATCTCGCGCGTCACCTTCAGCCACTTGGCGTGCTGGTTGAACATCGAGTCGACGATGTGGATGAACGCCTCGTAGCTTGTGAACAGCCCGTGCCGGCCGGTGAGCAGGTAGCCCTCGAGCCAGCCCTCGCACTGGTGCTCGGAGAGCACTTCCATGACGCGGCCCACGCGGGCGATGTGCTCGTCGATCGGCCAGATCTCGCCGGCGAACTGCTTGTCCGTCGCGGTGTAGACGGGTGGGGCGAGGCGGTTGGATGCCGTCTCGTCAGGCCCGAAGATGCGGAAGTTGTTCGGGTTGTCCTCGATGACTTTCGCGAGCCAGTCGCCGAGCACGCGCGTCGCCTCGTTCGACGTCGCGCCCGGGGAAGGCACGTCGACGCCGAACTCGCGCCAGTCGCGCAGCCTCAGGTCCTTGCGGATGAGGCCGCCGTTGGCGATCGGGTTGGCGGACATCCGCCGGTCGCCCTTCGGTGCGATCGCAACCGCGTCGGGCACGGGGCGCCCCTCGTCGTCGAAGAGCTCCTCGGGGCGGTATGACTTGAGCCACCCCTCGAGAAGCGCCGTGTGCTCCGGCGTGTCACGGGCGTTCGCGAGCGGCACCTGGTGCGCGCGCCACGTGTTCTCGACCTGCACGCCGTCGATGACGGGCGGGCACGTCCAGCCCTTCGGAGTGCGCAGAATGATCATCGGCCACTTGGCGCGGCCCTCGAGCGTGCCGGCCGCAGCCTGGGCCTTGATCTCGGCGATCTGGTTGAGAGCCGCATCGAGGACCTCGGCGTAGCGCTTGTGCACCGCGATGGGGTCTTCGCCGTCGAATCCGCCCTCGACCAGATACGGGGTGTGCCCGTAGCCCTTGAACAGGTCGAGCAGCTCGTCCTGAGGAATCCGGTCGAGAACCGTCGGGTTCGCGATCTTGTAGCCGTTGAGGTGCAGGATCGGCAGCACGACGCCGTCCTGCACGGGGTCGATCCACTTGTTGGAGTGCCAGCTCGTCGCCAGCGGGCCGGTCTCGGCCTCGCCGTCGCCCACGACCGCCATGACGAGCAGGTCAGGGTTGTCGAACGCCGCACCGTACGCGTGGCTGAGCGCGTAGCCGAGTTCGCCGCCCTCGTGAATGGACCCCGGCGTCTCCGGCGCCACGTGGCTCGGGATTCCGCCCGGGAACGAGAACTGCTTGAAGAGGCGCTTGATGCCCGCTTCGTCCTGCTCGATGTCGTGATAGACCTCGGAGTAGGTGCCATCGAGGTAGGCGCTCGCGACCAGGCCGGGGCCGCCGTGGCCGGGACCGATGATGTAGATCGTGTTGAGGTCGCGCTCCTGAATGGCGCGGTTCATGTGCGCGTACATGAAGTTCAGGCCGGGCGTCGTGCCCCAGTGCCCGAGCAGGCGCGGCTTGATGTCGTCGATGGTGAGCGGCGTGCGCACCAGCGGGTTGTCGAGCAGGTAGATCTGGCCGACGCTCAGGTAGTTGGCGGCGCGCCAGTAGGTGTCGATGAGCCGGATCGTCTCGTCGGAGACCGGGGTCTCTTCGCGCTTCTTCCAGGCTGTTTCGGGCATGGTTCCGGTCGACATCGAGAGTCCTCCCTTGGGGGCCGTTCCGCCTGGTGGCGGTTCCAACGCCAGCCTATGGAGAGGGGTTCGCGCTTCGCTAGGACTTTTTCCTGCTCTGGCCGGGACTTCGACCTGATAAAGCGACGGATGCCTGAACTGGAGGTGTCTTCCAAAAGAAAAGACCCCCCGCGCACCCGCCAGAGCCCGGTTACCCTTGCTGCGTTTCCGCCCTGGGGGAATTGGCCTGGATGGCGCCACGCGGGGAGCCGGTCTTCATTGTACGGGAGTCGCCGGAGTGCGCGGTACCGGGGCGTTTGTGCTGCGGCACTCTCCGTCAGCCACCGATTCGGCGCGGCGCGTCCGCTCAGCCCGCGTCCGGTAGACTCATCGAGTTGTGCTTCGGCACAACGCTGGAGAATTCGCCTAGTGGCCTATGGCGCACGCTTGGAAAGCGTGTTGGGTGAAAGCCCTCGGGGGTTCGAATCCCCCATTCTCCGCTGTGTGTTGAGTCGCGACATGGGTGTCATCTGAGTCGCGTCATCGGCCAGCCGGCTTGCCGTCGTTCGCAAGGTGCGCCTGCGGAACTACGTCGTACGCCGAGGCGAGGGTGACATCGCCGTCGACGGGGTGCAGCAACCCGATGTTCTTCGTGTGCATATCGAGATTGCCGATGCCGACCGCGAGCTGACGGCACCGCCGAACTCCTGATACTTCTCGTTTCCACTTGCCCCGAGAGCCTGGCTGAAGTCCTCTTGGTGAATACGAGCGCCGTCGTGCCTGTCGTAGCGCTCGATGACCAGTGCGGGCAGCCCGTCGAAGTCTTCGATCGACACTGCAAAGTTCGCAAGTGAAAGGCGACACGCGAGCCGCGAGCCGTACTCCTCGTCGAAGATGATGGTCGCCTTGTCACCGCTGAGCTGCGGTTTGAGGATGTGCGTCGACGGGTAGCCGCCCAGCGCCTGAGCCCAACCGCCTGGGGTGCGCACCAGGACGATCTTCGGCCGGACGCCGCCGAGCGACGACTTGCCCGCCGACGCCTCGTTGGCCAGCGGAGCGCCGATCGGGTCTCCAGCAGGGCGCGGACTTCCGCCGAAGTCAGCCCCCTTGCCGACGGCGTCCTCGGTTCGGTCGGGTCATCGATATCCCAGAGCTGAAGCGCACCAGCGACATCTCGCCCGTAGCGGGCGAGGAACCCCAAAGTGTCACCGCGCCGAATACCGGCCTGCACCCGAGCACACGGTCGAGGCGTTCGCGCGGGGGTTGGAAAATCAGGTCTGAGCGAGCCCGGTCTGCTGCATGCAGTCAGCTCAGTCGTCGCCCGCAAGCTCTTTTGCCAGACCCGCCGCTGCCTCCTTGAGAAGAGGCACAGCGCTCTCGCCGACGGCCTGCGTCAGTCGAACGCTCGGTCCCGAAATCGACAATGCGGCCGGTATCGGCAACCCCAGAAGAGGCACGGCGTAGCAGCGCACCCCAAGCTCATGCTCGCCCTCATCGATCGCATAGCCGCGTTCGCGGCTGAGGGCGAGATCTTGCGCGAGCTCGTCAGGATCCGTGATCGTCGTCTCGGTTGCACGCGGCATGCCGGCGCGGCCGGTGATCCGACGCACCGCCGCGTCATCCACGACGGAGAGGATCGCCTTTCCGACGCCGGTCGAGTGCGTGTACGTGCGGTGCCCGACCTCGGTGAACATGCGCATCGAATGCGGCGAAGGGACCTGCGCGACGTAGACGACCTGGTCGCCGTCGAGCATCGCGAGATTGGCGGTCTCGCCGAACCTCTCCACGATCGTCGCGAGGTATTTGTGGGCCGTCGGCCCTATCTGCAGGTCCGCGTACTGCCCCAGCCGCATCAGCCTCAGCCCGAGTCCGTACTTCCGTGACGGCAGCTGACGGACGTAACCCAGCGACGCCATCGTCTTGAGCAAGCGGTGACAGGTGGTGACCGGCAGTCCCACCATCGCCCCAAGGTCGTTCAGTGTGAGCCCGCCGTGCGCCTCCGCAAGCAGCTCGAGCAGGCGGAATGCACGCACGACCGACTGGACGCCAGAGGCCTCGGACGGCAGTTCGTGCACGTTCGAAGTCTGCTCCGCATTCGTCGTCATCCGGCACTCCTATCGTGGCCACAGTGTATATACCGCTGTGGGTGTCAGACCCTGCGGCTCCGCCCGACACCCACATCGTAGGAGTGGGCCTAGCCCTTCAGACCACTTCCGAAACTTCTGATCATGTAGCGCTGGAAGACGAAGAACATGATCAGAATCGGCAGGCTCGCCATGAGCAGGCCAGCGAAGACCTGCCCCCAGTTCGTCGAGAACTCCCCGACGAAGCTGTAAATCTGCACAGGCACAGTCACATGCGGGGTGCCGCCCAGGTAGAGCAGCGGTGTGAAGAACTCGTTCCAGATCGAGACACCGTCCAGCACGATCACCGTACCGGTCACGGGCAGCAGCAAGGGCACGATGACGCGCCAGAAGGTCTGGAACCCGCCGGCACCGTCCACTCGAGCGGCTTCCTCGTACTCGATCGGGATCTGCTTCATGAAGCCGGTGTAGAGAATCACGGTCAGTGGCAGGTGGATGCCTGCGTTGAAGATGATGACCGAGAGGGGATTTCCGGCCAGACCTGCATCTGTGAACGCGCGGTACAGCGGAAGCACACCGATCTGGAAGGGCACCATCATGCCGGCGGCGACGATGCCATACCACCGGCTGCCCCAGCGGCCAGTCGAGCGGGCGAAGTAGTAGCTCGCAGCTGCCCCGATGACGACGAGAATCACGACCGAGACCGCAGTGATGTAGAAGCTGTTGAAGAATGCGGGGCCGAGGCCGCCTTGAGTCCACGCCAGCTTGAAGTTGTCGAGATAGAAGGAGGTCGGGGCGCCGAACGGATTCCGCGCGACGGAGGCCGAGTCGCGGAACCCCACCGAGATCAGCATCCACAATGGGAAGACGAACACGGCGGTGACGACAATCATCACGGCTTCGAGGATTCCCGTGCGCCAGGTGTATCGGTACATGTTTGATCAGCCTCGTTCCCGGAAGACGCGCATCTGACCGAACGAGATCACCGCGATGAGGATGAACACGATCAGGCCGAGGGCGATGCCGTAGCCGTAGCGGTTGTAAAGGAATGCCTCGTTGTAGAGCAAGGTGGACAGGGTCTGGGTCGAGTTGCCCGGGCCGCCTTGCGTTGTCGCGATCACCTGGTCGAACAGCTTGAACGAGGTGATCAGCGACAGGGTGATGTTGATCACCGTCGGCGTGCGCAACAGCGGCCAGGTCACGAACGCAAACCGCTTCACCGAGCCCGCGCCGTCGAGTGCGGCCGCTTCGGTGACCTCCTCTGGGATGTTCTGCATTCCCGCGAGATAAATGACCATGGAATAGCCGGCGTACTGCCATACGACGATGGCGATGATGCCCCAGATCGCCGTAGAAGTCTCGCCGAGCACGTTGAGGCCGCCGTCCTTCGCGCCGAGCAGCGCCGTGAACTGTGCGAACGCCCCGCCGGGCACGAAGATGAACTGCCACACGTAGCCGACGATGATCGGGGTCATGACGACCGGCGCGAACAGCAGGGTGCGCAGCACGTTGCGGCTGCGGATGCGCGAGGACAGCCCCATCGCGAGAAGCAGGCCAATGGCGTTCTGGGCGATCGTGATCGAACCGGCCATCAGCAGCGTGTGCCACAGTGCACCGGACGTGTCCGGCGAGGAGAACAGGCTGACGAAATTCTGGATGCCGACGAAGTTGATCTCGCTGCCGAGGCCGCTCCAGTCGGTGAACGCGTAGTACACGCCCTGCACCGTCGGGTAGACGACGATTGCCGCGAAGAACACAAGGGCCGGAACGGCGAACCAAAACGAGATCCGCAACCGGGCCCCGGCTGAACGGGATGCGCGGCCGACCCGGGTTCGCTCCCCAAGCGGTGCGGCCGCATCAGTGGTGCTGGACAAGGAAGCTCCTCGAAGTTCGGGCCCGAGCGGCGGTGGCCGGGCCATGAAGTCTGGATGCCGGGTGGAGGCGAATCGTTCCGCCTCCACCCGGCGTGGTGTTACTTGCCCGCGAAGGACTGCTGGATCGCGTCGACAACCGCGTTGATGTCAGCCTTGCCGAGGATGAGGTTCTGGTCCTGCGCGATCATCGTCTGCTTCACGTTGGCGTTGGGCCAGAAGTTCGTCTGCCACAGGGCGGTCTTGCCTGCGTGGTAGAGATCGCTGATGCCCTTCATGTCAGAGGTCACCGGGGTGTCCTTCGTTGCGGTGTACGGCAGCCCGAAGTTTGCCTTCGCGGCTTTCGTCAGGTTGTCGGACTGCGCCATGAAGTCAACGAAGGCGATCGCCGTCTTCTTGTTGGTGCTGGCCTTGTTCACGCCATAGGCCGCGCCGGTGTTCGCGGTGAGGTATGTGTCGGAGGCTTTGGACGTGGCGGGGATCTCGAACATGTCGTACTTCAGCTTCGGGTTGTCGGCCTGCACCGACGGGATCGCCGAGGCGATGATGTCGACACCGACCGCCTTCTCCGTCGCGACCAGCGAGTTCGCCTGCTGGTCGGAGTAGCCCGTCGAGTTCGGCTCGAAGCACTTCGCGTCATTCATCTGCATGTACTCCTTGAGCGCCTGCGTGAGCGCAGACTTCCACTCGGTGGAGTTCGTCCAGTTGAAGTCCGACGCGGTGACCTGCTTCGCGAAGTCGGGATCCTTCGAGTACGCGATGGTGTTTGCGAGCTCCAGCGGAACCTCGGTGTCGAGGTAGCCGGTCTGGTTGCCGAGCGCGATGGGCGTGACACCCTTCGCCGCGACCGCCTTGCACCAGGACAGAAGCTGCGGGAAGGTCGTGGGGACCTTCTGCCCGAGCTTGTCCATGAGCGCCGTGTTGTAGTAGACGCCGGTGGGGTTCTCGTAGGTGTTCAGCGCATAGAGCTTGCCGCCGTACGAGACGAGACCGTTCGCCGTCGGCCCGATCGACTTCGCCCACGGGCGATCGCTCAAGTCCTCCAGCAGACCGGCCTGGCCGAGCAGCTGGCTCGCCATCGCGTTGCCCGAGCCGCCCCACACGAACATGACGTCCGGTGCGTGGCCGGCCGCGAGCTGCGCGCGCACGGTGGTCTGGTAGGTGTTCGACGGTGACTCGACAAGGGTGACCGTCGTGCCCGGATACTTCTTCTCAAACGCGTCAGCTGCGTCCTGCAGGAAGGGCTGATCGGTCTCCGCGCTGACGCGGATCGTTCCCTTGATGCCGGAATCCGCCTTGGTGGTGGATCCGCCGGTGGACGCGCTACTGCCCGAGGCGCAGGCGGTCAGCGCTGTGGCTGCCGTCACCAGGATCGCCCCCGCCAGGGCGAGGCGCCCGCGCTTCCGGCGCGAGCGAGTCGGTGATGCGAACATCGTTGTCCTCTCAGTTGTGGTGCAGTGAAGGGGATATCTCTTCTGTGCCGGTGCTCCCAGGAAACGGCGGTCAGGCCGCTGATGCTCCCGGGAGGACGTAGTAGGGCTGGTTCGCGAGCGACCGGTCGAGGCCCGGCGACAGCCACGCCTCCGCTCCGTCCTCGCTGCGCAGCACGAAGAAGTACTGCAGGTGGAACGGGGCAGCGGTATACGCCGCGTCGATGACCGCAGTGAGCCTGTCGCCCACGCGAAGCATCGGCGCGACGGCCCAGTCCTCGCCCTGGTTGAGGTGTCGGAAGTGCAGCTCCACATCGAGCGCGTCCTCGCCGGTGGCTGTGATGGTCAACGGGGCACCGTGCTCGAAGCCGTCGACGGGGACGTGCTCCAGTCCGCCGGAGCGCGAGCCCGCCTTGCGACGTGACGCAGCTTCCGAGCCGTCCACCTCGCGGCGCGCATTGCGCGCATCCGCAAGCTCCGTGACGAGGGCCGCGACGTCGCGGTCCACCTGCTCCAGACGATCGCGCCAGCTGCCCTGCTCGCTCGGTCGGTCGCCGAACGCCAGGTTCGGGGCGTAGACGCCGTCCGCGAGCTCGACGACCGCGGCGAGCGCGGCGCGGCCAGCACGGTAACCCTTGAGGCCGTCGGCGAGCTGCTCGGGATCGCCCGTCGCCGAGAAGAGCGAGTATCCGACACCGGCGAGGATCTTGCCGGCGAAGAACCTGCCGAGCTGCGCCTGAATCGTGGCGTCGATCTCCACTCGACGGAACTCGGGGTCCTCGAGGTCGGGGGCGCTCGCACGCGCCGCGCTGAGCGCCGCCTCCGTCGATGCGGACAGCTCGAGCAGCCGCGCGGCGACTTCGTCGGGCGTGATCCGGCCGCTCGGCAGCCCCGAGACGAGAGCCACGGCATAGTCGTCCGCCGTCTCGAAGATCTGCGGGTCGAACGGGCTGGCGCTGCCCCAGGTGCCCGGATCTTCGAGGTCGAAGTCGTAGGCCTCCGGCGAACGAGCGTGACCGGCGATGGGCATGTCGGTGAACACCTCTGGCCAGAAGTAGTTGTTCGACGCGCTGAGCGATTGGGTGACGGTGACGAGAGGCAGCACCTTCCCGGCGAAAGAGAGTGCGGACGCGACATGCTCCGCCGCTTCGCCGAAGGCGGGTCGCAGCGCGCGCAGCCATGTCTCTGCCGGCGCCTCCGGGTCGAACAGCAGACGACCCCAGAGGCGATATTCGTGGCGGTACTTCTTCCAATCGTCGATGCCGAGCGTCAGCGACTCGTCGACGTAGAGGTCGCGCGGGGCGCCATCTCGGCCGGTGTCCTTTCTGCCACGGAAGACGAGCGGCTCGCACAACTCGGCGCCGAGCGCGCCACCGATCGTGCTGAGGCGGCCGTAGCCGGCGAACAGCTCGGGGTCCGCCCAGAGCAGGAACCGCTGCGATCCCGGCCACACCCGGAAGATCAGGTCGTGGGCGCGCTCCTCAGCGAGAAAGTCTCCATAGCCGTAGCGGGTGAAACGCCGCTCGTTCTGAGTGACGCCACGAAGGGCATCGTCCCTGGCGGGGCGCGCCTTCTCCAGCGGCCGTACGGAGGCCTGGTGGTACGGCAGGCCCTGGTGTTCGGCCCAGTACTTTGCGGACAGGACCGCGTGAGCGCCGACCTCCTCGGCGATGCCGATCAACTCGGCATCTACGCCTTTGGCGTGCAGGTCGACATCAAGGGGCCTACCGGCGCCACGAAGCCCGGACATGACAGTTCGCCAGAACGCGCCGTGACTCGCCTCGGGAACACCACCCTCGTAGTGCACACGGAAGGTGACTCCGGCGATGCCAGGGCACGCGTCGATCAGCAGGCGGAGCGCCTCCGCAGAATACGCTGCCGTCTCGTCGTCCTCGAGTCCGGAGATCGGGTAGCGAAGTCCCGGGCTGTCCTCCAGTTCCGGCTGGGCCGCGTGATTCCACAGTCCGAGTTGAAAATGGATTCCGCGGCGGGCCGCTTCGTCGCTTGCGAAGCGCAATGCGTCCAGATTGGCTGCACGCTCCCCTGCGGCGAGCCCACCAACGCGTACCCGCTCCCAGCCCGGCACATCGACCAGGAACGGGTACGCGAAGCAGAGATAGTTGTCCTTGACATCCGGGTCGTGCGAGTAGTTGTACTGCATCCCGAATGCGAGCTGGACACGGTTGATCCGATCGGTCGCGAGTTCGTCGAGGTAACCCGTCCAGAAGTCCCGGTCGCGGAACCAGCCGAGGTCGAGAACATCGCTCGCAACCGTCCGAAGCACGCCGCGCACAAGCGCCGCGGGGCCCCGCGGTGCGATCGAGACGGCCGCAAGGGCGGCAACAGCAGCACGTGCGCCGTCCGTGTGCCGGACCACGTCCGCGAGCTCGGTCAACGCGTAGCCTGCGCCGCGCGCCCCGCCTGCCGTGACCTCGATTCGAGAGCCGACGACGGCGATCCCGAACGCCTCATCCTCCAACGCCTCCTCAGCGCCCACCACGATGACGAGCGCCACATCGACGACCTCCGCCTCCACTGAGACACCGCGACCGACGAGTGCGGCGGAAAGCTGCTCGACGGCCCACGGGACCGGGGAGACCCCGGCTAGCGCGGCGACGATCTCGAGTCGAACGGCGGCGGTGTCGTTCAGCGGCACGGTGCTCTCCTTTGGGTACCGGGTGGTCGGCCGGAAATGTACCCATCACTTTTCGCGATGCGGTATTTATGTTCCGAAACCAATGAAAGTTGATGTTAGGTAGGGTCCGCGACGAGGTCAAGCGAAATCGTCGGATCGATCAACAAAAGATTCAGTCGGTCGCCTCTACGACTGCCTCGGACAGGAACCGAGAGGTCAGTTCGATGCCCCAACCGGGCACCGAGGGGGCGGCGACGGCGCCCCCGACGACCTCGAGCATCGGTTCGTACACGCCCTCGGACCATGCCGTGCGCTCGATGCTCCACTCCTGGTGGTGCACGCACGAAGGCATCGCGAGGGCCAAATGCGTTGTGAACACCTGCAGCAACGAGTCGTTCGCGCAATGCGGCGTGCACGGGATGCCGGCGAACTCGGCAAGCACGGCGACTTTTCGCGCGCGCGAGACGCCGCCGAGATAGCCGATGTCGGGCTGGACGATATCCACAGCCCGCCCTGTCAGCATGCGGTAGAACTGCGGCAGCGAATTGTCCTGCTCGCCGCCGGAAACCGGGATGTCGAGAGCCGCCGTCACCTGAGCGGTGTTCTCGATCTCCGGGAACGGGCAGGGCTCCTCGAAGTGGAAATAGTCCTGCTCCTCCAGCATCCGCCCTACTCTGATCGCCCGCGGCACCGTGAATCCCCCGTTGGCATCGGCACTCAGCAGAAAGTCCGGTCCCAGAACCTCTCGCATCCGCGGGATGATGCGCTCTGTCCGGCCGGGGGCCGCGTCGCGGTCTCGGCCCATCGGGTCGCCGACGCGGATCTTCGCCGCCGTGTAGCCGTATTCGGCCGCCAGCGCCGCGATGCGGTCGGCTTCGGCCTCCGGGGTGATGTTGCGCACCATGCTCGACGCGTAGACCGGGATCTCAGAGCGAACCGCTCCGCCGAGCAATTTGTACACGGGCACGCCGGCCGCCTGCGCGTTGATGTCCCACAGTGCCGTGTCGATCCCGCCGAGTGCCCGCAGCACGAACGAACTCGGGAACTTGTACTGCTCGAGCAGGAAGCGATCCACGAGCGCCTCGACATCCCACGGGTCGGCGCCGATGAAGAACGGTGCGACGAACTCGTGCAGCACCCGCACGCTGAGCCCAGTCTGGTACGGCGCGGTCTGGCCGATGCCGACCAGGCCCTCGTCTGTCGTGACACGGACGGCGGCGATCTCGCCGCGGTGCAGGGTCTCTATTCGCGCGATCCTCATTGATCCCTCTCTTGCATCAAATTCCACGATGCGGGAATACTGTGCCATAAATTTGGTGTCACTCTCAACCAATGTGCCAACCAGGGCAGCGACGCCCGAAGAAAGCGAGAAACCGTGACGACGACGGCAACCTCCGAAACCAGAACCGTGGCCGCGCGTGCGGCGCGCGAAGCGCGGCGCATCGATGGGCGCGATGCCCGTTCCTGGCAGCTGGTTTCGGCTCGGTCACCCGAGCAGTTCGACCCCGCGCAGCTCGGCCGAGCCGACCAGGTGATCCTCGATCTAGAGGACGCCGTCGACACCTCGCACAAGAGCGAGGCCCGGGCCGAGGTCGTCAGGTGGTTCGAGGGCGGCGGCCGCGCTTGGGTGCGACTCAACGATTGGACAAGTCCGGAGTGGGGCGAGGACCTCACGGCGCTGGCCGGGCTGCCGGGGCTCGCCGGCGTGATGCTCGCGAAGACCGAGGCCGCTGAGCAGATCACCGACACCTTCCAGCGGCTCGGCGGCGCAACCCCCGTCATCGCCCTCATCGAATCGGCCCTCGGGATCGAGGACGCCGCGGCGATCGCCCGTGCCCGCGGCACCTGCCGACTCGCCTTCGGCTCCGGCGACTACCGGCGGGACACCGGCGCCGCGAACACGTCGACGGCGATGGCGTACCCGCGCACGCGGCTTGTTCTCGCATCCAGGATCGGAGGCCTGCCCGGCCCGATCGATGGCCCCACCGTCGCGAGCACGCACGCGGTCCTGCGCGAGCAGAGCGCCGACGCCGTCGCGTTGGGGATGACCGGCAAGCTGTGCCTTGACGGCGAGCAACCCGCCGTGGTGAATGAGTCTCTGAGCCCCTCCGGCGCCGACGTCGCCTGGGCGAGGGAATTCCTCAACGATTTCGAGGCGCGTGGCGGGGTGATCAGAGACGGGTCCGACAAGCCGCGACTCGCGCGCGCGGAGATGATCTCCCGACGCGCCACCATCTTCCGCATCTCACCCGAGGCCTGACCCGCCCGGTTGACCGGGCCGGGCGGATCTGAGTAGGCTCACCGCAGATCGGAATTTGATTTCCGCTATACGGAATTGATGGTTTCTGTCGAGGAGGACAGGTGGCGGACAATCCCCGAGCAGACGACCTGGTCGGACTGCTGCCGGCCGGGGCGGTGCTCACCGAGCCGGCCGCAATGGAGGCGTACCGGTGCGACCGTGCATCGGACACCCATACGGTCATGCCGCTTGCGGTCGTGCTCGCAGAGTCGACCGCCGACGTGCAGGTCGCGGTGCGCTGGGCCGCACAGCACGGCGTCCCGATCGTCCCTCGGGGCGCAGGCACAGGCCTCTCCGGGGGAGCCACCACCGTGGCGGGCTGCATTGTCATCACGACCGAGCGAATGCGCGCCGTGCAGGTAGACGCCGACACCCGCACTGTCGTCGTTCAACCGGGCTTGCTCAATGCAGAGCTCAAGGCCGAGGTCGCGCGACACGGCCTGTGGTACCCGCCCGACCCCGCGTCATTCCAGATCTGCTCGATCGGCGGCAATGTCGCCACCAATGCGGGCGGCCTGTGCTGCGTGAAGTACGGCGTCACGGCCGACTACGTGCTCGGGCTCGAAGTGGTGCTCGCCGACGGCCGTGCCGTCCGGTTCGGCGGCGCGCTCATCAAGGATGTCGCCGGGCTCCCGATGGTCAAGCTCTTCGTCGGCAGCGAAGGCACTCTCGGCATCATCACAGAGATCACACTCCGGCTGCTGCCTGCGCAGCCTGCGCACCGTACCGTCGCAGCTTGGTTCGACTCCCCGGCGCAGGCGGCTGCCGCCGTCGCAGAGATCGCCACAGGCATCCGGCCGTCGATGCTCGAATACATGGACCGGCTTTCGGTCAATGCCGTCGAAGACCACCTCGGCCTCGGCCTCGACCGGGACGCCGCGGCATTCCTGCTCGCCGGTGTCGACGAACTCGATCCGCACGGTCGTGACCTCGCTCGAATCATCGAGGTATGCGCCGCACACGGCGCCCGCAGCGCCGCCGAGGTCGAACCGCCGCGCGCCGCCGAGCTCGAAGCGGGACGCCGCGCCGCGATCCCCGCCGTCGAAGAGCGCGGCCGCGTCCTCCTCGAGGATGTGGGTGTTCCGATCCCCCTACTCGGCGAGCTGATCGCCGGCATCGAGGCCATCAGCCGCGCCAATGACGTGGAGGTGGCGTTCTTCGCGCATGCCGGCGACGGAAACTCCCACCCGCTTGTCGTCTTCGACAACGAAGACCGCGATCAGCAGACCCGCGCCGAGCGGGCCTACGGCGAGATCATGACCCTCGCCATTCGGCTCGGCGGAACCATCACCGGCGAACACGGCGTCGGCCGGCTCAAGAGGCCCTGGCTGCGCAGTCAGATCGGCGACGACGCGCTCGAGGTCGAGCGTCGCATCAAGACGGCGCTCGACCCGGCCGGAATCCTCAACCCCGGCACCATCTTCAAGGAGACACAGGAATGACCGACGACCATCGCGTTCACATCGACGGGCTGCAGATCGCCCGCGAGTTGTACGACTTCATCGCAGACGAGGCCCTTGAGAATACGCGAGTCACCGCCGAGGCGTTCTGGGCAGGCGCCGCGGCGCTCATCGATGAGCTCATGCCCGAGAACCTTCGTCTCCTCGCTGAACGCGACCGTCTGCAGGCGGAGCTAGACGAGTGGAATCGCGCGCACCACCAGACTCACGTCGAACCCGGCGAATACCGCCGATTCCTCGAGCGGATCGGCTACCTCGTCCCTGAGCCGACGGATATCAGCGTGACGACGCGCGACGTCGATCCTGAGATCGCTGAGCTCTCCGGGCCCCAGCTCGTTGTGCCGATCACGAATGCGCGCTATGCGCTCAACGCCGCCAACGCCCGCTGGGGCTCGCTGTACGACGCGTTCTACGGGACGGACGCGCTTCCGGGTCGCGCCGCCCCGGGGGGCTACGACCGCGCCCGCGGTGCCCAGGTCGTCGCACGTGTGCGCAGTCTGCTCGACGAGTTCTTCCCACTTGAGTCGGGCAGCCACCTGGACGCCATCGCCTATGAGGTGCGTGAGGGCGCGCTGACGGCAGTGCTGCCGGCGGGGCGCGTCGCGCTGCGCGAAGCCGAGGCGTTCCGCGGTCACACCGGCTCGATCGAGCGCCCCTCGGCGGTGCTGCTGCGCCGCCGCGGCGTGCACTGGGAGATCCGCTTCGACGCCGGTTCACCCGTCGCGGCAGACGACGCAGCGGGCATCAGCGATGTCGTCATCGAGTCCGCGCTGACGACAATCATCGACTTCGAGGATTCCGTTGCGACCGTCGACGCGGCAGACAAGGTCGCCGCCTACCGGAATTGGTTGGGTCTGAACCGCGGCGACCTGACGGAGAGCTTCGAGAAGGGCGGTCGCATCGTCACTCGCAGACTCGCGGCCGATCGCAGCTACACCGGGGTCGACGGCGAACAACTCGTCCTGCCCGGTCGATCCCTGCTGTTCGTTCGCAACGTCGGCCACCACATGATGACCGACGCGGTGCTCGACTCGGCTGGGAGGGAGATCGGGGAAGGCATCCTCGATGCCCTGGTCACCACCCTCTGTGCGCTCCCCGGCCTCGACCCGACCAACCCGGGCCGCAACAGCCGCCGCGGCTCGATCTACATCGTCAAGCCGAAGATGCACGGCTCGGAGGAAGTCGCGTTCGCCGTTGCCATCTTCGAGCGCGTCGAGGCCCTGCTCGGTCTCACCCCCGGAACCATCAAGCTCGGTCTGATGGACGAGGAGCGACGCACCTCGGCCAACCTCAAGGCTGCAATCGCCCAGGGCGCTGACCGGCTTGTCTTCATCAACACGGGGTTCCTCGATCGGTCGGGCGACGAAATCCACACCTCGATGGAGGCCGGCCCGATCGTGCGGAAGGCCGAGCTGCGCACCGCGCCGTGGATACTCGCATACGAAGACCAGAACGTCGATATCGGGCTCGAGAGCGGATTGGCCGGGCACGCCCAGATCGGCAAGGGAATGTGGGCCGCTCCTGACCAGATGGCCGGCATGCTCGAGCAGAAGATCGGACACCCGCTGTCCGGCGCCACGACAGCCTGGGTGCCCTCACCCACCGCCGCGACGCTCCACGCGCTGCACTATCAATGGGTCGACGTGCGCGAACGGCAGCGCGAACTCGCCGGATTCCGCCGCAGCACCCTCGAGCAGCTCCTCACGGTCCCGGTCGGTGATCCCGCCGAGTGGGACGCAGATGCCCGGCGTCTCGAAGTCGACAACAACGTGCAGTCCCTGCTCGGTTACGTCGTGCGGTGGATCGACCAAGGCATCGGCTGCTCGAAGGTCCCCGACATCCACGACGTCGGGCTGATGGAGGACCGGGCCACGCTGCGCATCTCCAGCCAGCTGCTCGCCAACTGGCTGCGCCATGACGTCGTGGACGAAGCGCTGGTCCGCGATTCGCTCGCGCGCATGGCCGCCGTCGTCGACGAGCAGAATTCCAGTGATCCCGCCTATCAGCCGATGGCGGCGAATCTCGCCAGCAGCACCGCATTCGCTGCGGCCTGTGCGCTCGTCTTCGACGGCGCCGCACAGCCGAATGGGTACACCGAATTCATCCTCCATCGCTACCGCCGGGTGGCGAAGGCCCAGGAACTCACCGCAGCGATCGCCGGAGAAGTCGCATGAAGCAGTACATCGAAACGACCGCCATCAGCCACGAGTTCGCCCTTCACGTCATTGCCACAGCGATCAGCTGCGGGGCGGATGCCGGCGTGAAGGTCGCGGTCACCGTGGTCGACCCTTCCCTCGCGCTCGTCGCCTATGCGCGCGCCGACGGCATCACGCCGCACAGCGCGGAGACCAGCCGGCGAAAGGCGCAGACCGCGGCATCCACGCGGCGTCCGACCGGTTGGATGCAGGGAGACCTGGCCGTCGCCTTGCCGCTCGGCACTGGATCACTGTTGACCAACGTCAAGGGCGGGGTGCCCATCCGCGTCGACGGGCGGATGATCGGCGGCCTCGGAGTGGCGGGCGGCACACCCGACCAGGACGCAGCAATCGCGGCCCAGGTCCTCGTGGCGATCGGTGCGGAGGCCGACTAGAGCTATGAGCGCCCCGACCGCCGTTCCACCCACCATGCGCGCGGCTCTGCTCGACGGCGCCGAGCCGCGACTAAAGCTCACGCGGATCGCGACTCCAACCCCGCAGGCAGGCGAGGCGCTCGTGCGCGTCACCGCCTGCGGGGTGTGTCATACGGACCTGCACGTCATGCGCGGCGAGGTGGCATTCCCCCGCCCGGCGGTCCTCGGCCACGAGATCAGCGGCACCGTCGTCGCCTTCGGCGCCGGGACCACGGATCTGCGGGGCCTTTCAGCCGGCTCGCGAGTGGTCGGTTCGTTTATCATGCCCTGCGGGGAATGTGCCGCCTGCCGACGCGGGCGCGACGACCTGTGCTCGGAGTTCTTCCAGAAGAACAGACTGCGGGGCACCCTCTATGACGGCAGTAGCCGCCTGCGCATGCCCGACGGATCGTTCCTTGCGATGTACTCGATGGGCGGACTCGCCGAGTACAGCGTTGTGCCCGTCACCGCCCTCGCACCGTTCGGTTCAGAGGTGGATGAGGAGTCGGCCTGCATCGTCGGCTGCGCCGGCCTCACCGCCTACGGCGCTGTGTTCCGCACCGCACGACTCGAGCGTGGCGAGGCGGTGGCCATCATTGGGGTCGGCGGCGTCGGATCGAGTCTGATCCAGCTGTGCCGTGCCGCGGGCGCTGCAGAAGTGATCGCCGTCGACATCGCGGACGACAAGCTCGAGCGCGCGCGGGCGCTCGGTGCCACCCACACGGTCAACTCCCTGGTCGAGGATCCGGTGGTCGCGGTGAAGGACCGCACAGGCGGCGGGGTCGATGTGGCGTTCGAGGCGTTGGGGCGTCCAGCGACCTTCACCCAGGCATCCGCCATGCTCGGCGATGGCGGCCGGATGGTCGCCATCGGCATCGCCGCCGGGCGCGCCACCGCCGAAATCGAGATCACGCCGCTCGTGCGTCGCGGGCAATCGATCGCCGGGTCTTTCGGCGGGCGCACGCGCGAAGATCTGCCGAGAGTCATCGAACTCGTCGAGAACGGCGGGTTCGTCCCGGGCGATCTCATCACTCGACGATTCACTCTTGACGAGGCCGATGCCGCCTATCAGGCGCTCGCGCGCGGAGAGATCAACGGCCGAGCCATCGTCACGATGGCCGCGGCCGGCTGACCCGAAGTCGTTCCGTGCCCCGTGGGCGATGCGGCAGATGCCTAGCTTTCGCCGCCGTCGTCCCCGTCGTCTGGCGTGCCGACCACACCGATGCCCACCGCCTGATGGTTCGCCTCTTCCGGTTCGACCTCTGGAGCCTTCGGTTCTTCGGCCGGGTCTTTCTCGGTGCTCGGCTTCTGAAGCTCCTCTGCGTCGGGCATCTTCTCCTCGGCCGGCTCGCCTGTGTCGCTCATCTGAGCTCCTTCCGTTGCAGACAAGCCTTCGCTCGCCTCGGAAAGCCGACAACGGGGGTGTGCCCGCACGCGAATTGTGCAAGGGGGCAGCTCAAGCCGGTCGGTGACGACACGCCATTGGCGAGCGCTGGCCAGCGGCGGTCGGCACCGCGGTCAAGCCCCAATACGGGATTTCGGCGGAACGGATTCCTTTGCTTACGCTGTCCGCATCCAGGGAGCACGTGGGGGTGTGATGCGGGCGCATTCGGGTTGCGCCCGCATTCCTGGTAGCGGTGCGGCTTGATCGGGGAGCCGAGCTACGCCGCATCACCGCGGCCCGCGTCTCCGTCAGTGGAGTTCGCGGGCCGCGGTCATTCGGGTTGAGGTACGGACTCGGGTGCCCGCACAATCGACGGTAGTTGACACCTCGCGACGAGTGAGGGCCGCCGCCTCAGGATTGGCTCAAGCTTGATTGACCGAGTGCGACTACACAGTGAACGAACAATTTATTGTTCCGGATCAGGCGTAATCCCACCCATCGGGATGGATTCGATGTGGCGCACCGTCCATATAATCCGCGCGCGTTGGCGGCAGTTAGTGCGGACCCTCTGCGCACCGGGCCGACCGCGTACATCAGCTCCAGAACCCGGTCAGCCGCACCGCGACACTCCTCCCTTGCTCGAACCCAGCGCGCGCCGCAGCAGGCCGCGCCGCGAGGTTCATCATGTTGCCGCCGAACGCGTCGAGCGACGCGGCATCGGGCAGGATCGTCTCGACCCTGCTGCCACCGGCCCGCAGCTCATCGACTTGCGCCGCGAGCTGCATGCCCCACTCGAGCGGGTGCAGCGTGCGGCCGCCGAGGGGCGACAGCACCAGTACGCGCTCGAACCCCGCGGCCAGGTCGGCGTTCTCATTGCGCCGGTAGCCGCCATCGATGAACCGCCGCTCGCCGATGCGATACGGCGGCAGACCGAAGCCGTTCGAGGTGCTGGCGGCCACGGCATCCGCCAGCTCTACACCACTGTTCCTGTCGAAGACGACGCCATCGCCCGTCACCGGATCGACAGCGGTGATGCGGATGCTTCGCTCCGGCCACTCCTGCCGAGGCAGCCGCGCCGCGACCGTCGCGCGCCAGCGGGCGGCGGCGGAGGGGTCGGCGCCGGCATCCGCCTCAAGGGCTGCCGCCCCGATCTTGCGACGCATGTCGGCCGCGCTGTCGGCGCTCGCGATGATGCAGCGCAGTCGCTCGAGGTGATCGCTCTGGTTGAAGGCGGCCGGGCGCCCGCCGGAGCCTCGCGGTGGCGCCTGGCGCTGAGGCACGGGCTGGAGCACCGCGTCGAACAGTTCGGCAATGGGTGCGCTGGTGACCTGGGCGGCAGCCGTGGCGCCGGCTGAGGTGCCGACGATCAGCTCGGCATCCGCCGCCTCGACGCCTGCGTCGGAGAGACCGGCGATGACGCCGATCAACCAGGCGTTGCCGGCCGCGCCGCCGCCGCCGAGAACCAGGGCGCGAGCGTGCGCTGAAGAGGAGTCTGTGTTCATGGGAGTCGCCTTTCGCGATCGCGTGGCGGATGCTCCCCGGGGCGGCTAGTCGAGCCGCGCGATCGTGGACTGCGAGGGAGCACCCATTTCGAGTACTGCGTTCATGGGTCTCACCTCCTGCGTCTGATGACGGGTCACGATCGGGTCGACGGTAGCACGACGACATAGCGCGCGCTCGCGCGTGGCGGCCGCCTCGATGCGGTTGACGAATCCGTCCGAGCCTCCGGTGCAGGCACTGGCCGCTCACGCTTTTGGCAGTGCTGATGCCGTTCTGCTATTCCGTCGCGTTCAGCAACGCGGGGCCGCCGAGCGCATTCTGGCCAGCTCCGGCCGGTGCGTGCTCAACGAATGACCGACGGCCCGCGTGATACGCACGGACCACGCGGTCGAAGAGCGCATCCGTCTCGGTGTCGCCGTGTGCGATCTCCGGGTGGGCGGCGCGCCAGTCCAGCATCCGCCGCACGGCGCGCTCGAACGTCAGCTTCGGCGCGAAGCCGGGGACGAACCGGCGGATCTTCGTATTGTCGAAGACCGCCGAATGTCCCAAGTCGCCGACGAACTCACCGGACCAGAACCACTCCGGCGCGACCACCGGGAACAACTCGCTCGGCACATGCACCAGGTTCGGCTCTACGCCGAGTCCCCGAGCGAATAGATCGTAGATCTGGTCCCAGGTGAGCACGTCGTCACCTGTGATGTGGAACGTCTCACCGATCGCCCGTTCACTGCCGAGCAGCCCGACCAGCCCATGGGCGAAGTCCTCGGCGTGCGTGAGGGTCCACAACGACGTGCCGTCGCCGTGAACTGGCAGCTCGGCGCCACGGGCGAGTCGGTCGATCACCGTCCAATCCCCCGGCAGCGGCGGGTGAGCGTCGTCGTAGGTGTGCGACGGTCGGACCACCGTCACGGGGAAGCCCTCGCGGAGATAAGCGCGCCAAAGCGCCTGCTCTGCACGCCATTTCGCTGTCGCGTAGGGCAAAGGCGGATTCGGCCCCGTTGGCGTCGACTCGGAGATCGGCAGACTTCTCACGGGCTTCGAGTAGATGGACGCCGAACTGATGTGCACGTACTGCCTCGTGCGCCCATCGAACAGTTCCACCATGCGAGCCACGTCGTCCTCGTCGTACGAGAGGAAGTTGACTACCGCGTCGAACGAGCGATCGCCGACGGCTGCGATGACGGACGCATCGTCGGTCACGTCAGCAGTGAGCCACTCCACGGCAGCCGGCAATTCGCGCAAGCCGCGATTAGCTCCCCTGTTCAGCACCGAGACGTGAATGCCGTGGGCGACGGCGAGCCTAACGCTCGAGGCGCTGATTGTTCCCGTGCCCCCGAGGAACAAGACATTCAATGCGGCGGCGTCCTGCTCGAGCATTCCTTGACCTCCATTGGTCATTGACAGCCCAAATATCTACTCATGTTGACGAAACTCGAGAGCCATATTTTTCGCATCAACTCGGCGCGCATCGGCATCCTTGACAGCACATCTCGTCCGTTTTTATTCTAAACATTGATAGAAAGTTACTGTCAAGAATTGTAAAAACTTTCTAGACAAAGGAGTCACGCATGGTTCAGACCCCCCCGCGCCCTCTAGCCACTCGCGGAACAGCATTCGTCGATGGATTCGGGCAGGAGCGCAGGTTGCGAGGGGTATGCATCGGCGGCTGGCTTAATATGGAGAACTTCATCACGGGCTACTCCGCCAACGAATCGCTGATGCGGGCGAAGGTGACCGCTGCGATCGGGCAGGACCGCGCCGATCGGTTCTTCGACCGCTTCCTCGAGGTGTTCTACGCGGATGCCGACGCCGAATTCCTCGCCGACAACGGCTTCGATCTCGTGCGCATCCCCATCAACTACCACCACCTCGAGCGCGATGACAGACCGTTCGAGATCGTGGAGGCCGGGTTTCGGCACCTCGACCGAGCCATCGAACTCGGTGCCAAGTACGGCATCTACTCGATCATCGACCTTCACGCGCTGCCCGGCTCACAGAATCAGCACTGGCATTCCGACAATGCCACGCACATCGCGTCGTTCTGGCAGCATCGCCATTTCCAGGAACGCGTGCTCAATATCTGGCGCGCCATCGCGGACAGGTACAAGGGCAACCCGTGGGTTGCCGGCTACAACCTGATGAACGAACCCGCGGATGAGACTGGGAGCAGGGTGGGCCCGGTGTATCGTGAGCTCTTCGATGCGGTACGGGCCGTCGACCCCGACCACATCATCTTCCTCGACGGCAACACCTACTCGACCGACTTCAGCATGTTCGACGACCAGCCATGGCCGAACGTCGTGTACTCGCTGCACGACTACGTCGAGGCGAGCCTCGGCCGCGGCGGCCCATATGCAGGGAAGACCAGCGCGAGCGATAAGTTCTTGAAGCGCTCCGAGTATGCCCGCCGCACCGGAACGCCGATTCTGGTGGGCGAATTCGCTCCGATCTACACGAACGACGAGTCGGTCGACGTGGTCCGCCGCCAGATCCTCGCCGACCAGCTCGACATCTACCGGGACCACGACGCCAGCTGGACGTCGTGGATGTACAAGGACCTGGGAAGGCAGGGCCTCGTGAACGCCGCCCCGAAATCCCCATATCGGCAGCGCTTCGACGGCTTCGTCGCGAAGAAGGAGCGGCTCGGCGTCGATCAGTGGGGCAGCGACGGCTGGGGCCCGCGCGCAGTGACCATGCCGGTCCAGGAACTCGTCGACAGTGAGGCGCCGCACTTCGACCCGTACCCCTGGGGGCGCTTCGACTGGGTGCGCACCATGCTCCTCAATCTGACGCTGGCGCAACCGCTCGCGGATGAGTACGCGCAGTTGTTCTGCGGCCTCGACGACTCCGAGCTCGACGCCCTCGCCGACTCTTTCGCTTTCGAGAACTGCCAGGTTCGCGAGACCCTGCGCCGGCAACTCGTCGAGGGCTGAACAGTGCGCGTCTTCGTGACAGGAGGAACGAGCTTCATCGGGGGGCATGTCGTCCCGAAGCTGGTGGCCGACGGGCACCAGGTGACGATTCTCGCGCGGGATCCGGGAAAGATTCCGGGCTACGCCGGACTCGCCGGCGTCTCCATCGTCGCCGGCTCGCTTGCCGACGACGATGTCATCTTCGAAGCGCTCGCTGGCCACGACGCGCTCGTCCACCTGGCGCTGGGGCACGGCGGCACCGCTCGCGAGCGGGTCGTGAGCGACACCGTGACCACTGTGAACCTGTTCCAGAGCGCCGCGGAGCAGGGCTTACGCCACATCGTCCACACGTCGACCGTCGGGGTCTACGAGCACCGCCCAGGCCGCTACGGCGACTCGGACCCAGCCCGCCCGACGCACGTCTACGGCGCCACCAAAGCGGCGGGCGAAAGCTATGCCTTCGCGATCGCCGACAGCTACGGCATCCGTGCGAACGTGATCCGCCCTGGCTACACCTTCGGAGCACCCGAGACCGACGGGGCGCCGATCCAGAGCATGCCAGAGCTTCCCGAGATCGTGCGCGCGGTTGCAGCAGGCACGCCGGTCGAACTCGTCAGGAACGCGGGGCTGCAGTTCATCTGGGCCGGCGATCTCGCCCGTGTATATGCGGCTGTCCTCTCCTCTTCGGAGCCGAACCGACGCACGTTCACGGCGCTTTCGCCGGCGTTCATCACCTGGGAGACGGTCGCGCGCTGGGCCATCGACGAGCTCGGATCGCCGTCAGAGTTGTCTGTCGCGGACGAGGGCATCCGCGAAGCCGCCCTCACCTTCGACGTGAGCGAGATCGAGCGCGAGTTCGGCTTCGCATTCGACGCCGAGCCGAAACTGCGAGAGCACCTGCGTTACCTGGCGACGGCGCTCTGAGCGCAGCACCGGTCACTTCCCCGCGTACCAGTCCTCGTACGCATTCTCCGTCAGGATGATGTGGATGTCCGCCGGGCTCACGCCAAGCGCGGAGACCCGTGCGGTGATCGCCGCGAACAGCGCCTGCTTCGTCGCGAGCGGGTACCGATGCACACCGGTGATCCTGATGACAATCGGATGCCCTGCGGCATCCTCGCCCGCCCTGACCTCGCCTGCCGCGTGCGATCGGAACACCTGGAAGAGGTCGTCCCCCGGCACGTCGTAGACGTCGACCTGGGCTTCCTGCAGCGCTTGGCTGAGCCGGTCTTTGATGGACGCGTAGTGGTCGTGATCGAGGTCGACCTGGATGAGCGGCACGTGTGCTCCTTGCTCGTAAGGGGTGGTTTCGGAGAGCGCGACTACTTGATCGCGCCGGCGGACAGGCCGCGCTCGAACAGACGCTGCAGCGCGACGTAGGCGACGACCTCGGGGATTGCGGTGAGGACGGCAGAGGCGAGCACCTTCGTCTGGTCGTTGCTGAACTGGCTGACGAAGAACTGAGGGATCTGGGTGATCGTCTGCTTCGCCGGGTCCTGCAGGAACACAAGCGGCAGCAGGTAGTCGTTCCACGCATTGATCAGCGTGAAGATCAGTACGGCCGCCGCGATCGGGCGCGTCAGCGGGATCACGAGGTAGACGAAACCCCGCAGCGAGCCGGCGCCGTCAACCCGTGCCGCCTCGAACAGTTCGTGCGGGATCCCGTTGATGAAGTTCCGGCTCAGCAGCACCGCGAATGGAACCTGCAGCGCCGCCAGCGGGAGGATCACGGCCCAGTAGGTGTTGTAGAAACCGAGTGACGTCGCGGTCACGAACAGCGGCGTGATCAGCACCACCTCTGGCAGGGTGAGGCACGCCAGAAGCATCCAGAAATACACCTCGCGCGAGCGGATGTGGAGCTTGGCGAACCCATACGCAGCCAGCATCGTCAGCAGATAGACGATCAAGATCGTGGATGTCGCGATGATCGCGCTGTTGATGAAGAACTGGTAGAACCCGGGCACGCGTGTGACGGCAAGGTAGTTCCCCCACCCACGCCCAGCGAGGGACCCCTGGACCATCTCGATCAGCGGGAACAGGAACGGCAGGACGAGCAGTGTCAGGACGACCTGGAGAACGACCTTACCCCAACCCGTTCGAACTTCGAACATCTCAGGCCCTCGCCTTCTTCGCGTCACGTTCGCGGCCATTGAGCTGCAGCACGATCGCGGTTGCCAGCGCCAGGAAGAGGAGGACGATGGATGCCGCGGCGCCGTAGCCGACCTGGGCGAGCGGGATGCTCACGCGGTAGATGAATGTGCCGAGGAACTCCGTGGCGAAGTTCGGCCCCGCGAGGGTCACGAGGTACGGCACATCAAATGTCTTCAGAGCCCCGATCGCGCTGAGGATCGCGAGGGCCAGCGTCGTGCCTCGGACCATGGGCCAGATGATGCTCACGAGGGCGCGCGCATTGCTGGCCCCATCGATGCGCGCCGCCTCGAGGATTTCGGGGTCGATCTGGCTCATGGCCGCGAAGTAGAGGATGAAGGTGACGCCCGTCTGGCCCCAGATCTGGATGACCATGATCACGGGCAACGCGGTCGCGGATTGGGCGAGCCAGGGCTGCGCCAGGGCTCCCAACCCGATGTGCTCGAGCAGCAGATTGAAGCCGCCGTCGACGGCGAACATCTGGCGGAAGACCGGTGCCATGACCGCCGGGGCGATGACCACCGGCACGAAGATGATGATCTTGTAGAGCACCCCGAACTTCGGTCCGGAGTGGAGAAGAACGGCGAAGACGATCCCGAGGAAGGTCTGCACCACGAAGGTCACTATGTAGAACGCGACCGTGTGCCGCAGCGCCGCCCAGAAGATCGGGTCGTTGAACAGCATCACGAAGTTGCCCATGCCGACCCGCTGTGGGTCAGGCGCCGTGCCGTTCCAGTCGAGCGTCGAGATGTAGCCCGTGTAGCCGATGCAGAAATACATCAGACCAGCCGACACGATCAGCGCCGGGAGGATCCACGGCAGCCCACTGGGCACCAGCCCCCGTCGACGACGCCTCTCCTGCGTCCTCTCGGTCCGCACGCTCACGGCCATTTCAGTCATTGCGCTTCTTCCAGACGATTGGCATGTGCCTCGGTTCTTTCGACTGCGTTTGGAGCTTCACGGGCCTGCATTGCCCCGGGGCCGCACGGGCACATCGGCGACCTCGGGGCAATGGCTTGACCCGGCTACTTGCCGCCCGCTGTGCTCTGCAGCGTCGCCGCTGCCTGCTGCGGTGACGCGGACCCCTGCGCGACCGAGGTCGCGGCCACGCCGATTGCCTGCTGCAGCTGCGACGAGACGAGTGAGAGGCGCGGCTCCTTCACCGTGGTGGTCGTCTTGATGAGGTTCTGCAGGTTCGACTGTTGAGACCCCTGATCGACGAGTTCGACATTGCTCCAGTCGGGCTGCACGCCGTTGAGCGATGGGATGTCGGTCAGGACGTTCCCGACGACCTGCTGGCCGGCTTTGGAGGTCGTGATCCACGTGACGAAGGTCTTTGCCGCCGCCTGGTTGTTGGACTTCGCGTTGACAGCCAGGCCGTAGTCCGAGTCTCCGTACATCGACGGCGGGTTGCCGTTGCCTGCGACGTCAGGGAACGGGATGCTGATCATGTTGAACGGCTTCGCGTTCGCGACTCCTGCGGCGGAGACCGCAGCAGTCGCTCCGGACTCGGTGGCATATTGCATGTACCAGGTACCCATCATCACCATCGCGTACTTCCCGGAGAGGAAGGCGTTGTTGGCATCGGGGTACTGCTGCAGGCCCAGAGCGCCCTCGTTCATGATCCCGTTGGAGAACATCTTCTTCCAGATGGTGAGGGCTTGGACGATCGTCGGGTCAGTCCACTTCGCGTCCCCCTTGGAAGCCGCCGTCCACACGCCCGGCTTCACACTGTCTGCGATCGACTGCAGGGTGTCCTGGTCGAAGGCGACCTGCCCGGCGCCCTGCACGAAGCAGCCCTGCTTCTGCGTGGCGAGCGCCTTGCAGACATCCGCCCACTCATCGAGCGTTGTCGGCGGCGTCAGATGGTACTTGTCAAAGATGTCCTGGTTGATCCAGAGATTGCCAGCGAAAGTGGACCCGACGGACAGGCCGGTGAGCTTGCCCTTGACGGTGAGACTGTCGATACCGATGGGCGCGACTTTCGATTTCCAGTCGCTGCCGAGCGACTTCTGAACCGCCGGTGCCAGGTCTGACGCGTTCTGGTAGTACTCCTCTACCGACCCGATGCCGCCGCCCGGCGCGACGTCGAAGACGTCGGGGCCCACCTTGGAGGCGAGGGCGGGCCGCAGGCCGGCGTCATAGCCGGCAATCTGGAGCTGTTTGAAGGTGACATGAATGTCGGGATAGACCTTGTTGAACGCCTTGATGTACTCGGTGGCCGAGCCCGGCTCCGGGCTCCAACCCCACCAGGTGATGTTCCCCTTGGTCGCCGAGCCTGTGCTGGTGCTCGCCGCTCCGCCGGAACTGCAGCCGGCGACGGCGATGAGGGCGATCCCTGCAATGGCAGCCGCGCTGATCGCGCGGATCCTCGCCCGTCTGGCGTAGGACCTGATTGACATGAGCTCTCCAATAAATCTGTTGAGACGGCGGGCTCAGGGCCTGTTGGCACCGGGGCTGAGCTCAGTGGCTGCCCGGGTGTCCGCGAAATGCTCGAGAACGCCGGCTGGTGCTGGCCGCGTCGCCGAGGCATGAGGAGCTCGGGGATTCGGCCGGGTGAACTGGGACAGGGGTGGTGCTCCTTTTTCGAGGCGACGTTGCCTTCTGGTCCGCGTGATGCTCGTCAACATCGGCGCACCGTCTTGCCGATCAAGCTAGGCGCACGCAACTGTTGTGTCAATATTTCGTTCTCTCATTGATACTGTTTCAAGACTTTCCCTGACGAAGGAGCTTTTATCACACGGAATTGGTCCGCGTTGACGGGACATTTGTCGCGCGCTCGTCGCGAAATAGTTTTTGCGGGATGGCCCGATCGAGGCCTCTCGTGCGCATAAACTGCGGGTCATGAATGCAGCGCAGGGGCCAGATCGCCCCGAAAGAGCGACCCTCGCGACGATCGCCAGCGACGCGGATGTCTCGATGGCGACGGTCTCGAAGGTGCTCAACGGTCGCCCCGGCGTGGCTCATGAGACGCGCGACCGCGTGCAGAGCCTGCTGCAGGCGCGCGGGTACTCAAAGCCAGGCAGCGACCGCCTCGTCGCCCCGCTCGTGGAGATCGTGTTCAATGAGCTTGAAGACGGCTGGTCGCTAGAGCTGCTGCGCGGCGCCGAGGAAGTCGTGCGCGAAAGCGGCATGAGCCTCGTGGTGACCAAGAGCGGCGACAGGCACGCCCCCGCAGCCGATTGGATCGAGGGCGTGATCAAGCGGCGACCCTTCGGCGTGATTCTCGTTCTGTCCGACCTCGCCGCAGAGCCGAAACGTCAGTTGCGGCGACGCAACATCCCGTTCGTGCTGGTCGACCCGTCCGGGGAGCCGGCCGCCGATGTGCCATCTATTGGGTCGGCCAACTGGTCAGGCGGCGTGCTTGCGACGAAGCATCTGCTCTCACTCGGCCATCGCGACATCGGCGTGATCGCCGGCCCACAGGACGTCACCAGCGCACGTGCGCGACTTTCCGGATTTCGCTCGGCGATGGCGGATGCCGGCGTGCCGGTGCGCGAGGAGCTCATCATTCCCGGCAACTACCACCTCGACAGCGGCGTCGAGGGCGGTCTGCAGATGCTCTCGGATTCGAAGCCCCCGACTGCGATCTTCGCGACGAACGACCTTCAGGCACTCGGCGTATACGAAGCCGCGCGCACGAAGGGCCTAGTCGTGCCGGACGACCTCTCCGTGGTCGGATTCGATGACGTGCACTTCTCGGCATGGTCGGGGCCGCCGCTCACCACCATCCACAACCCGCTGAGCAAGATGGCTGCAGAGGCCGCACGGCTACTGGTGCGTTTCCGAGACGAGAACCAGCTCGACAGCATCCGTCGGGACCTGGCGACCTCGCTCATCGTGCGGAAGAGCACGGCACCGTTGAAGCTCTAGCGGCGGCACCTGCGGGAAACATTTTCACTCACAAGCGAAACAGTTGCCATTGCCGGTACGTGGTCATTAGCGTGATCCCACACGAGCTGGACGCCTCATGGTGGGGCGCAGCTCGCGAAGGAGACCTGATCATGCCGCTCATCACCGTCGATCTGCCGCAGTCCATGTACAACGAAAAGGGTCACGCGATCGGCGCGGCTCTGCACCGCGCACTCGCAGGCTCACTTAGCGTGTCGCCGGCGGAGACGCTTCAGGTGTTCAATCCGTACGACGACGCGCTGCCTCCGACGCGCTTCGGCGGCGCGGGCAGCGATCACACCGTCGTCGGCGTGACGGTTCCGCGCGGGTACAGCTACGACCAGAAGCAGTCGCTCTATACGCAGATCCTCGTCGAACTCGGACGGCTCGGACTCAACCCGGGGAATGTGCACATCCCTCTGAACGAGAACAACTCCTACGACTGGTCCGTCGGCGCGCGGTGACAGGCCACGCCTCAGCGGAGGGGCTGGCGCGTCACCCAGCGCGCGCTGCGATCGATCAGCAGGCGGTGCTCCTGCGAGCCGAATGAACGCGCGTCGTGTCCGAGAGTGTCGACGACGACCCGGCCCAGGCCATAGCTTCGCGTCCAGACCAGCGGATGCCGCACGCCGTCGAGGTCGTGGAAGACGAACGGTGCCAGGTCGGGGGCGAGTCGGAGATTGCTGTAACGCTCATCGACGAGCTCGAAATCGTGCAAATGAGCGGCGATCGGGTGCACCGCAGCATCCAGTAGTAGCCGTGAAGGTCCAACAGGCGGGTGACCGGACCCTTCGACCCACGCCATTCCCGTGATCTGCTCCCACTCCGGGATGCCGACGAGCCCGGACGCTCCGACGTGAATGGCGAGCACACCGCCGCCGTTCTCGAGGAACTTCAGCACACCGGCGCGTGCCGGCCCGCGTTTGTCTGACTCGGGCCCCGCTGCCGCGTTGGCGACGATCAGGTCGACGGCGCCGAGGTCCGCCGCAGCGTCTTCGACATCTTCGCGCACTGCCACCGTGAATCCCGCATCGCCAAGGATCTCAGCGATCGCAGCAGAGGTCTCGGCAAACGGGTGCCACGGGTCGGAATACTGTCCGCCCCCCGAAAGAATCGTCGCTCGCATTATTTGGGAACCTCCTCGTTGAGATTGGGCGTCGAGTCGCCCGTAGCGAAAGTCTATCGATGACATTCAGCAGGTTTTCGTCGAAGTTCGATTGCTTCAAACCTCCCGGATCCCAGACGGCACGGGCCCCTTGACGGCGCTCCCCCGCGATCCTTAGGCTGATGCGCATCGAGGTGGTTGGAAACCTTCGTCCAGCAAATAATGAAACATTTCGGCAAAGGAGCCCAAGCGGTGCCGTATATCCAAATCGAGCTCGACCGCGACCTCTACGAGTCCAAAGCTGATGAGATCAGCGCCGCGATCCACGCGGCGCAGTGGGAGCTTCCGGAACTCGGCATTCCCGAGAGCGATCTGTTCCAGGTGTTTCACCCGCGCGAGCCCGGCGAGATCGTGTTCGATCCGCAGTACAACGGCGTCGATCGACAGAACCTCATCGTTCTCCAGGTGCTTCTGGTTTATCGGCACCCGATCTCGCAGAAGCAGGCGCTCTACGCCAACATCGTCGCGAAGCTCGGCGAGGTCGGAATTCGACCGGAGGACATTCTGATCATCCTTCTCGAGAACGGCTTCGAGGACTGGAAGCTCTCGGACGCGACCGAAGCCGCTCGGGCTGTACTCGCGGCCGAGCACTAGACGGCGCAGGAAGTGCTCGACTCTCGGCAGGCAAGGCCCACTCGTCGGTCATGATTCGCCCCGATACGGCAGGCCGCCGGGCGGCGTGAACAGGGGCGCGATGCCGGATGCCTGCGTCGCACTCAACTGCGCCAGGTACACGGCTCGCCAGTTCTCGAACGCGGCGTCGTACTCGGCGACCGCCTCGGGCGACGGCACGACGGCCCGCCCCGACGCGCCGACCGGCGCGAGCGCCGCACCCACCGCGGCGGCGGCCAGGCGCACCGCCCCATACGCCGTGGCCTCCGGCGCCATCGATGTCTGCACGGTGAGGCCGGTGGCCTCGGCGATGATCTGCGGCCAGAGCGCCCCCGCGCTCGATCCGCCGGTGAGGATCACCTCGCCAGCCGCCAGCGCGCGGCCGGCGGTCACCTCGCCCAGGATCGAGAGATGCCCGCGCGCGACGTACGCCGCGGCCTCCTCGATCGCGCGGACGAACGTTCCCCGGTCGAAGCCCTCCGCCGAATTGATGTCGAAGCCGACGAAGGCGGGGGCGGCGTGGTGCCAGGCATCCGCCTGCATGATGTTGGAGAGCACCGCGACCAGTCCGTTCGAGCCGCGCGGCGCAGCGCTCGCCCATCTCTCCATCGCGTCGTACGCGCTGCCGCCCTCGCTCGTCGCGTCGGGGCAGAACGCGTCGCGGAACCAGCGCATGCTGAGGCCGCTCAAGAAGTTGATGCCCTCGATCATCCAGGTGCCCGGGGCGACCCCGCAGAGGGTGCGCAGGCGACGCCCGGGGTCAATCAGCGGCTCGTCGCTGACGAAGGTGGTCTGCCAGAAGGTGCCGGCGACGATCGTCGGCACGCCGCCGCGCGCGCCAATGCCGTGCAGCGCGAGCTGCGTGTCGGCACCGCCGACTACGACCGGCGTGCCGACGGGCAGGCCCGTGGCGACGGCTGCCTCAGCCGTGACCGCCCCCGCGACGGCCCCGCACTCGAGCACCTCGGGAAGGACGCCGCGGGGAAGCTCGATCGCGTCGGCGAGCTCGCCCGACCAGCCGCGTGCGGCGAGGTCGAACAGCGCGCTGCTCGAGCCGCAGCTCGGGTCGGTGGTGAACTCGCCGGTGAGCCGGTAGACGACCCAGTCGCTCAGCATGCCGAGGTGGCGGGCCGCGGCCAGAACGTCCGGCCGTTCCTGCTGCAGCCAGAGCAGGCGAGAGGGCGCGGTGATCGAGACCCAGTCGCCGGCGAGCTCGTAGATGCGGGCCGCCACACCGCGCTCGGCGAGCTGCTCGGCCTGCCTGCGCGCCCGCCCGTCGGTGTTCGGGCAGGCGAAGATCTCGGTGCCGTGCTCGTCATAGAGCACGAATCCCTCGCGCATGCTCGAGACGCCGATCGACGCGACCTGCCGGTTGCCGAGCCGCCCGACGACTTGGCGCACGGCCGACGAGATCAGCGACCAGCCGCCTGCCGTGTCGAAATCGGCGCCGCCGGGGTGCCCGGGGGTCGGCCGGTGGGTCCATTCGCGCGACGCGCGCGCGACGACGGCGCCGGTCTGGTCGAACGCGATCGCGCGCACCGACCCGGTGCCTGCGTCGATCGCGAGGAAGACGGCGTCGTCGGCCGTCACCTGAGCCACTTCAGCTCGCCGCCGGTCGTGAACGCCAGGATCTCGTCGGCGAGCATCTGCGCCCCGCGCTGCAGCGTCTCGAAGGTCGCACCTGCGATGTGCGGCGTGAGGATGACGTTCGGCTCGGCGAGCAGCTCACGCCAGGGGCCGTCGGTCTCGGCGACATCCATCGCCGCACCGCCGAGGTGGCCGCTGCGCACCGCGTCGAGCAGCGCGCTCTCGTCGACGAGCGACTCGCGCGCCGTGTTGATGAAAAACGCGCCCCGGCGCAGGGCAGCGAACTGCTCGGCGCCGATCAGATGCCGGTTCTCGGCGGTCGCGCGCGCGTGCAGGCTCACGATGTCGACCTGGGGCAGCAGGTCGTCGACGCTGTCGACCCGGGTCACGCCCGCGACCGACCCCGCTGGCACATACGGGTCGAACGCCAGCACCTCGAGCCCGAGTGCGAGCGCCCGCTCGGCCACCAGCCTGGCGACGTTGCCGAGGCCGACGAGCCCTAGCCTGCGGCCCTTGAGCTCGAACCCGAACCAGCGGGCGCCGTCGAAGGTCGATTCGACGAGCGGCAGGTCCGAGTCGCGGCGCCGCTCGGCATCGCGCACCGACGCGGGCACGTTGCGCAGCAGGTCGATGAGGAACCCGATCGTGAGGTCGGCGACGGCCGCCGCGTTCTTGCCGGGGGTCGTGGTGACCGCGACGTCGCGCTCCGCGGCCGCGGCCAGGTCGACGTTGACGGGGCCGCCGCGCGCGCAGCCGAGCAGCTCGATCGACGGATTCTCCTCGATCACCCGGCGGCTGACCGGGGCGCCGTGGAACGCCACGATGCGATGCCCGTCGATGAGCGCGCTCACCTCCGCCGGGTCGCCTTCGAACTCGCTCAGCCCGTCGGTCGGCCACGTGGGGCTGTCGGTGATCGTCACCGTCGTCGCATCGGCTTCGAGCCCATGCTGCTGCAGGGCGTCGACGAAGAGCGCGGCGTTCATGTAGCTGTCCCCGATGACGAGGATTTCGTGAGGCATCCCGCTCCTAAGGTGTCTTCTTTGACAACATCTGCAACCGTACGGGGTTGAAGCGAACTCGCGGGGTCAGTCGAGGGGCAGCTCCCGCCCCGCATCCCACGCCTCGGTCCACGCGAGCGCCTCGAAGACCGCGTCGAGCAGCATCGCCGTGAAGCCCCAGAGCACTCGCTCGCCGGTCTCCGTTCGAATCTCGAACGCCGGCCCGCGCCACTCGCGCCCGCCGCGTCTGATCACGGTCACCCCGCGCGCAGCCGGGTCGAGCAGATCGGAGACCGGGGTGCGGAAGACCGCCGCGCACTCCGCCTCGTCGACGACGCGCACCGGCGACGGCTCGCGCCACCAGCCGAGCACAGGGGTCACGAGGTGCTGCGAGTGCTCGAGCGGCACGACTCCGAGCGCGCCGAGCACCTCGACGCCGTCGGGGTCGAGGCCGGTCTCCTCCCGAGCCTCGCGCAGCGCCGCAGCGACCGGCGTGTGATCGCCCGCGTCGATCCGGCCGCCGGGGAACGCGATCTGCCCGGGGTGCGCGCGCAGGCTCGAGGCGCGTTCGACGAGCAGCACGTCGAGATCGCGAGAGACGGCGGATGCCTGCGCCGGCCGCTCGCTCGGCAGCCTGTCCAACTCTCCGAAGAGCATCAGCACGGCGGCTGCCCGACCGACGCCCGTGAGCGCCGGACGCAGCCGGGCGAAGGCCTCACCGTTCGCCGACGACGCGGCGAGCGCCGCGAGCTGCGCGCGGGCGGTCACCGGCCGCCGCCGAGCAAGGCGTACAGCAGGGGCACAGCCGAGACGCACATCAGGACGATGCCGAGCGGCGCCGCCAGGGGCAGCAGCAGGACGCCCCCGATCAGGAATCCGGCGAACAGAACCGCACCCACCGCGCGCCGCACCAGGCGCTCGAGTCGCGAGAGCCGCCGGTCGATCGCGGGCGTCGCGACCGTGACCGCCCCGTCGTTGACGCGCGTGATGAGCGCGTCGATGCGGCCGGGCAGGCGCACGAAGACACCGGCGGCCGACACCGTCTCGCGCGCGGCGACCGCCACGACGTTCCCGCCCTCCTCGCGCAGCAGGCGCGACGCGAACGGTTCGATCGCGTCCCAGATGTTGAACTCGGGGTCGAGCGAGCTGCACACGCCAGAGGTCAGCGACATCGCACGGATGACGAGCAGGAAGTCCTCCGGCAGCTGGAACGGCAGCGATCGCACGACCCGGCCGAACTCCTGCCCGAAGTCGCGGAACTCGCGCTGGTCGATGCGCCGCAGCTGCGCGAAGCCCATGCCGCCGAAGCGGTCGAACAGCTGCGTCATCGCGCGCTCGAGCTCGGCCGTGTCGGCCGTGGGCAGCAGGATGCCGACCTCTTTCACGCTCTCGATCAGCCCGCGCCCGTCGCGCGCGGCCACCGCGACGAGCAACCTACGCAGGCCCGCGCGCAGCTCGTCGGTGATCTCGCCCATCATGCCGAAGTCGATGAAGGTGAGCCGGAAGCCGGGAGCGCCCGCGTCGGGCGTCACGAACACGTTGCCCGGGTGCGGGTCCGCGTGGAAATATCCCTGCCCGAGCAGCTGCTCGAACATCACCTCGGCGAAGACCGCGGCCACCTGCGACGGGTCGATGCCGGCCGCGCGCAGCCCGTCGACGTCGTTGATCTTGATCGCCGTCACGTCGCCGAGGGTGAGCACGCGGCGAGTCGTGCGCTCCCACACGACGTCGGGCACCACCACGCGCGGGTCCTTCGCGAACATCGCGGCGAACCGCTCGGCGCCTGCGGCCTCGTGCAGGTAGTCGATCTCTTCGAGGCTCGTCTTCGCGAACTCCGCGACGAGCGACCGGGCGTCGACATGGTCGGACACGATGCGCAGGCGGCTGAGCCAGCCGGCCACCCGGCGCAGCGCGGCGAGGTCGACATCGACGATCGAGCGGATGCCCGGCCGCTGCACCTTCACCACGACGGCGTCCTGGCCGAGCTCTGCCGCATCTCGCGGTGAGAGGTGCGCGCGATGCGCCTGCCCGAGGGACGCCGCGGCCACCGGCACCTCGTCGAACGCCGCGTACGCCTCGGTGAGCGGCACGCCGAGCTCGGCCTCGGCGAGCTCTTTGACTGCGGCGAACGGCGCCGGCGGCACCTCGTCCTGCAGTCCGGCGAGCTCGCGGGTGATCTCGGGCGGCAGCACGTCGAGCCGGCTCGACAGGAATTGCCCGACCTTGATCATGAGGCCGCCGAGCTCGACCGCGAGCACGTGGAACCGTTGCGCGAGCCGCGTCAGCCGGGCGGCGCGCCCGCGCGCAGACAGTCGCTCGAGCCCGATGCGGGGAAGGACCAGCTCGTACCACCACGCCTGGGCGAGGTAGCGGCCGGCGAATCGTAGGATGCGGCGGTAGCGGGCGCGTTCGAGCGCCGCCTGGGGCGTCGTGCCCGGGGCGGGAGCGCCCGCTTCCGGCATCCGATCAGTCCTGCGCGAGGATCGCGTACAGCTTGCGACGCACCTCGTCGAGCAGCGTCGCCGCCTGCTTCTGCTGCTCGAGCGTGCCGGAACGCTGCACCTGCGCGGCTGCCTGCGCGAGCTCCATGCCGGCCTTCGGCAGCGGGCCGAACAGCTCGTGCCTGCCGGGGGTCTGACCGGCGGCGCTTCCGGCGGCGGCATCCGCCTCTGCCTGCCCCTCCTCGGTCAGCGAGTAGGTCTTGCGACCGCCGACGACCTTCGAGGTCAGCGCGCCCTCGTCGACGAGCAGCTGCAGCGTCGGGTAGACCTCGCCGGCGCTCGGCTTCCAGCTGCCGCCGCTGCGCACGCCGGCCTCGGTGATGATCTCGCCACCGGTCGCCGGCTTCTCCGCCAGCACGGTGAGGATCGCGGCGCGCACGTCGCCACCTCGCCCGTCGCGGGGTGACAGTCGCTGTTCGACCGCCGATCGCAGCTGGTCGAACGCGTCGGAAAGGGAGGGGCGCGCGCCCCCGCCGGTGAAGGGACTGCTCATCAAGACCTCCTGGGTCGTGCGCCGCGAATCGCCGCAGCTTCACGATAGGTCGCGATGGATGCTTTGTCTCCAGGTTCCCCGCCCGGTCACAGCCACAGCTCCGCCCGGAGCCCGGACAAACTCACCCGAAGGAGCAGTTCGGGCCGCTGCTGCCGCGCCGAGCCGGCCTCAAAGCACCCTTCGGGTGCGTGAGGGGGTGCTCACGCGGCCTCGTCCTCGTTCCGAGCCGGCGGTCTCAGCATTGGTGTGCAACGATCTGCGTATGAATGCAGGTAAGCAGACATACCTCATCGACCCCGACTCCGAGTACGTCGAGCTCGCCGTCGAGGTCTTCTCGATGCTTGCGGACGCCACCCGGGTGCGCATCGTGCTCGCGCTGCGCAGCGCGGGCGAGATGTCGGTCAACCACCTTGCCGAGGTGGTCGACAAGTCGCCGGCGGCCGTGTCGCAGCATCTTGCGAAGCTGCGCCTCGCGCGCATGGTCGTGCCGCGCCGGGAGGGCACCACAGCGTTCTACCGGCTCGCCGACGAGCACGCCTCCGACCTGGTGAGTGACGCCATCAAGCAAGCCGAGCACACCGTGAACAGTGAGAACGTCCCCCACCACGAGGCCAAGGAGACCGGCGCATGAGCACTCCGCACACTCACGCTCACGGCCACGGCCACGGCGACCACGACCACGGCGACCACGACCACGACCACTCACACCCCGCCGGCATCAGAGGCTTCTTCTACGGGCTCTTCGTGCCGCATTCGCACGACGCGGCCGAGTCGATCGACGACGCCCTGGAAGCCTCGGCCGCCGGCGTGCGCGCCCTCAAGATCTCGATGTTCATCCTGCTCGGCACGACGGTTCTGCAGCTGGTGGTCGTGCTGCTCACGGCATCCGTCGCGCTGCTTGCCGACACGATCCACAACTTCGCGGACGCGCTCACCGCCGTGCCTCTGTGGATCGCCTTCATCCTCGGCCGCCGCCTCGCCACCCGCCGCTACACCTACGGCTACGGCCGCGCGGAGGACCTCGCAGGCATGTTCATCGTGTTCGTCGTCGCCCTCTCCGCTGTGCTCGCCGGATGGGAGGCGATCAGTCGGTTCGTCCACCCCGTCGGCGTCGAGAACCCCTGGCTCATCATCGGCGCGGGCGTCGTCGGCTTCGCGGGCAACGAGGCGGTCGCGATCTACCGGATCAGGGTCGGTCAGAGGATCGGCTCCGCCGCGCTCGTCGCCGACGGCGTCCACGCCAGGCTCGACGGATTCACCTCGCTGTCGGTCGTGCTCGGCGCTATCGGCGTGCTGCTCGGCTTCCCGCTCGCCGACCCCATCATCGGCCTGCTCATCGCCATCTCGATCCTGATCCTGTTGTGGGGCACCGTGAAGTCGATCGGCGGCCGCCTGATGGATGCGATCGACCCCGAGCTGGTCGAGCGCGCCGAGCATGCGCTCGAGTACACGACAGGCGTCGTCGCGGTCGAGACCGTCAGGCTGCGCTGGGTCGGCCACCGCCTCACCGGCTCGGCGACGATCAGAACGGATGCCGCGCAGCTGCACGACGCCGCCCACATCGCCGAGCACGCGTCGGCGCACGTCCGCGGTGCGCTGCGCAACCTCGACGAGTTCACGGTGACGCCGGAACCGGCGGCCGCCCGCTGAGCCCTCCCCCTCTCCGCCCCCCCATGCTGGGGACAAGAATTCAGCCGCCCGTGACCTTCGATTTCCTTGGTGTCGCCAGGGTCTGAGGTGTGACTGACACCATCGCCCCCACGGGCCTCGACCTCTCCCGCCGCAGCCTGCTCGCCGCCCTCGGCGCCACCGGCGCCGTCGCCGTCGCCGGAACCGTCGCGATCGCGACTCCGGCCGACGCCGCCACCCCCACCTCCCCGACCCTCGGCGGAGTCTTCGGCTCGAAGCCCGGATCGCACCCCGGTCAGACCGGCTCGATCGTCCCGGCCGTCGCGGGCCTGCACGTCACCTTCGGCAGCAACGCCGCGACGCAGGCCACCGTCTCGTGGCAGACGATCGTCCCCGTCACGAACCCGAAGGTGCTGATCGCGCAGGGCGGCGGCCCCTTCGAGCGCGCCACGAACGCGGTGACGGCGAAGTACACCGACGCGAAGTCGGGCGAGGTCGTCTACGTGTTCCACGGGCGGCTGACAGGCCTCAAGCCGGGCACCGACTACGTCTATCTCGCCGTGCACGACGGGGCGAAGCCCGAGTTCGGCACCTTCCGCACGGCGCCCGCCGGCCGCACCGCGTTCCGCTTCACGAGCTTCGGCGACCAGGGCACGCCCACGACCGGCAAGCAGGTCAACGGCACGTGGGTGAACGACAACCTCGGCTCGCCTTCTGCCGGCGACACGACGGCGGGCGTGGAATCCCTCGAGCCCCTGCTGCATCTGTTCAACGGCGACCTCTGCTACGCGAACCTCGCGACCGACCGCGTGCGCACCTGGTCGGATTTCTGGAACAACAACACCCGCTCCGCTCGCCACCGCGCCTGGATGCCCGCCCCCGGCAATCACGAGAACGAGAACGGCAACGGCGCGATCGGCTACCAGGCGTTCCAGACCTACTTCGACACCCCGCGCCAACCTGGGCAGACGGATGTCACGGCCGGCCTCTGGTACGACCTGACGGTCGGCTCGGTCAAGTTCATCTTCCTGGCCAACGACGACATCACCTATCAGGACGCCGGCGACGAGAACGTGCTCGGCTACTCGCACGGCGCGCAGAAGGCGTGGCTCGAATCGACGCTGAAGCAGGCCCGGTCGGATTCCTCGATCGACTGGATCGTCGTGTGCATGCACCAGGTCGCGATCTCGACGGCGTCGAACTTCAACGGCGCCGACCTCGGCATCCGGCAGCAGTGGCTGCCACTGTTCGACAAATACGGCGTCGACCTCGTCGTCGGCGGGCACGAGCACCACTACGAGCGCTCGCTCGCGATCCGCGGCCAGCAGCAGAACCAGACACTGACGCCGATCCCCGTCTCACCCGAGCTCAAGGCGATCGACACCACCAAGGGCACTGTGCACATGGTGATCGGCGGCGGCGGCACCTCGGCACCGTCGAACCAGCTGCTCTACCCGGGCACCCCCGGCGCCGCCGACCCCGCCGACCTGCCCACCTGCCGTGTCGTCGTCGCGCGCGACACGACCGTCGACCGCGCGACGGCCGGGCACTACCCGCCCGTCTACGTCGAGGAGAAGGCGACCTGGTCCGGAGTGCGCGACGGCGCGAACGCCTACGGCTTCGCCGCGTTCGACGTCGACCCGGGCCGGTCGCCCGGCGACCAGACGACGATCACGGTGACGTACTACGAGGTCGCGGGCCCCTACGGCACGCTGACCCCGTTCGAGACGTTCACCCTGCAGCGCCCCCGCTCCGACGGCCGCCACCACTAGGCATCCGCCTGCTCGTGGCGCACCCGAGGGGTGCGTTCGGGTCGCCCGCACGACGCGGTGGGGACCTGAACGCACCCCTCGGGGCTGTTGCGTCTGTCAGGGCAGGTAGTACATCGGGTTGGGCAGCTTGAACTGCTCGCCGTGCGATGCGCCGGTCAGATCGGAGTACTGGTCGCCGAAGTCGGCGACGATGTCATAGCCCTGCGTCTCGATGTGCGCGCGGGTCCCCGACTTGTACTCGATCGTGGTGCAGCTCGCGGCGGCGCAGCTCAGGTACGACGGCGTGGTCGGCTGCTTGAGGAACAGCTTCGAGTCGTCGATCGTGCCGTAGCCGGTGCTCGCGAGGTTCGCCTCGGTCGCGGCGCGCTGCGCCTCGGGGCGGCCGGTGATGAAGAACACCGTGTAGCCGTGCGACTTCGCGAACTGGTACAGGCCGACCATGCCGGGCACCGCGGGGAACGCGCCTGCGTTCACCCAGTACCCGTTGACCGTCGGGTTGTAGCCGAAGGCGTTCGCGATCTCGTAGTCGTAGGTGTTCAGCAGCGTGTCGTCGACATCGAAGACGATCGCCGGCTTCTTGCCGCGGTCGGGCCGCGCCTGCGGCGAGCTGAGGTAGCGCTCAGCGCCGGCGACGATGCCGTTCATCTGCTTCGCGTAGTTCGACGTCGACGACGGGATCGTGGCGGTGACGCTGTCACCGACGCCCGGGATGTTGTACGTCGTCGTCGCGGACCCGTAGTAGGCCTTGATCTGGTCCTCGACGATACCGACGTTCGACTCGGTGTTGCCGTCGACCGGCACGAATGAGTTCTGCGCCAGCGCGTTGCTCGCCTCGCGGTCGACCTGGGTCGACTGCGAGTGGCCGGGGCCCGGGTACTGATTGTGCGCATTGGCGGCGAGGCTGCCGCCGAACACGAGTCCACCCGCGGCGATGGCGACGCCGAGGATGATGGGGAGGCGGTTTGCGGTGCGTGTCACGTTGACCCCCGTTTGGGTTAATGGGCGATGAATAGCACGTGAACCTAGCACCCCCATGGGGCGGGCGTGTTAACGCTCGATCGTGAACTCGGCCGCGTGCAGCACCGGGGTCTCTGTGACGGCGACGGATGCCACACGAGCGCCGCTCGGACCGCGGTCGAGCCACGCCAGCATGCGCTCGACTGCGCCTGCCTCACCCTCGACTTCGGCCTCGACCGAGCCGTCTGGCAGGTTGCGCACCCACCCGGCGACGCCGAGCCGGCGTGCCCGCTCGCGTGCCGAGTACCGGAATCCGACGCCCTGAACGTCGCCGCTGATGACCGCCCGCACCCGCCTCATGGATTGATTCTGCCGCGTGGGCGAGGGGGGCGTGGCGCGGGCAGCAGTCGCGGGTCAGCTGGTCTTCGCGAAGACGTTCATCGGCAGCGCGAACGACAGCGCGATCGAGATGATGCCCGCGAAGAACACCGGGGCCTGCCAGCTCGGAAGCTCAGGCGCGATGGCGAACAGCACGAAGCTGCCGGCGAAGAAGATTCCGGCGATCACGAGCTTGATGACAGTCATGGGTCCTCCTGCTGACAACCCTACCGGGCAGACTTGTCGGGTGAGCGCCACGGCTTCCTACCTCGAGGCATGGGGACTGACGGCGGATGCCGAGCCTGTCGTCACCCCGACGAGCGAGGTCACCTTCGTGCATCGCGCCGACGGGACCGCCGCCGTGCTCAGGGTCGCGCCGATCCCCGAGGAGCTGCGCGGCGGCGCGCTCATGGCGTGGTGGCCGGGCACGGCCTCCGCGCGGGTGCTCGAGCACCTCGGGCCGGCCGTGCTGCTCGAGCGCGCCGAGGGGCCGCGCTCGCTCGCGGCGCTGGCCGCCGAGGGAGACGCAGGCGACGACGAGGCGACCCGGGTGCTCGCCGAGACGGCGCTGCGGCTGCACGCGAAGCCCGATGGGGTGGTGCGCACGGTACCGCTGCGCCGCTGGTTCAGCGATCTGCTCGAAGCATCCGACGACAGCTATGCGGATGCCCGGCGGACGGCCCTTCGCCTGCTCGACGACCCATGGGACGAGGTGGTGCTGCACGGGGACATCCATCACGGGAACGTGCTCGACTTCGGCGACGAGCGGACGCCCAGGTGGAAGGCCATCGACCCGAAGGCGCTGCTCGGCGAGAGCTGCTTCGACTACGCGAACCTCTTGTGCAACCCGCACGAGACCTACGAGGCGAACCACGAGTCGAGTCGGCTGACGCGGCGGCTGGCCGTGGTGGCATCCGCCACCGGGATGCCTGCCGACCGCCTGCGCGACTGGCACACCGCATGGCATGCCCTGTCGCAGCTGTGGTCCTAATGCCCGATATCGGGCACTGTCTTGGGCCGCACGACGAACCACAGGCCGAGCACGGAAAGCGTCGAGGTGACCACCATGATCGCGCCCATCGGCAAGCCGCTGGTGAGGTGGAACAGGCCGACGATCGGGGCGACGACGCCCGCGATCACGAACTGGAACGCGCCGAGCAGCGACGCAGCCGTGCCGGCCTCGTGCGGGTGCGAGTTCATGGTGAGAACGCCGACGGTGGGGAATCCGAAGCCGCAGGCGCAGATGAAGAACCAGAGCGGGATCATCACGCCCCACTCGCCGAGCCCCAGCGCGCTGTTGATCACGATGACGATCGCGGCGATCAGCATGGCGGCGGTCGAGAACGCGAGGATCCACTGCGGCGGCACGCGGTGAGCGATGCGGCCCGCGGTCTGCACGCCGATGATGATGCCGACGGAGTTCACTGCGAACAGCAGGCCGTACTGCTGGGCGGAGAAGTTGTAGAGATCCTGGAACAGGAACGTCGACGCCGAGAGATACGCGAACAGGCCGGCGAAGTTCATCGCGCCGACGATGACGATGCCGACGTAGATGCGGTCGGTGAGCACCGCCTTGTAGCGGGCGCGCGTGCTCGAGTGGGCTGAGCTGTGCCGGGCCGACGGCGGGCGGGTCTCGACGATCCAGAGCGCGACGCACGCGACGACGAAGGCGCCGTACGCCGCGAGCACCCAGAAGATGCCGCGCCACGGCATGATCAGCAGCAGCTGCGAGCCGACCACGGGTGCGATGACCGGGGCGAGGCCGTTGACCAGCGCGAGATTCGAGAGCATGCGCACGAGCGGCCGGCCGCCGAACAGGTCGCGCACCATCGCCTGGGCGACCACTCCACCGGCGGCTGCCCCGAAGCCCTGCAGGAAGCGGAAGATGCTGAGCACCTCGATGTTCGGGGCGAGCGCGGCGCCGAGGCACGCCACGATGTGCAGTGCGGTCGCGAGGATCAGGGGCAGCCGGCGGCCGACCCGGTCGCTCCACGGGCCGACGAGCAGCTGGCCGATGCCGAAGCCGATCGTCGTCGCGGTGAGGGTGAGCTGCGCGAGCGAGGTCGTCGTGCCGAGATCGGCCTGCAGCGTCGGCAACGACGGCAGGTAGGTGTCCATCGTGAACGGGCCGAGCGCCGTGAGCGCGCCCAGGATCAGCACGTAGCTGAGCCGCTGGCGGCGGCTGAGGGCGTCGCCCGGGTGGCGGCGCGGTGCGAGCTCGTCGGATGCGGCGAGGGTCAGGTCAAGAGGGGCGGTGGAGGTCACGAGGTCCAAAGCGAAGAAGATGGCGGTGCGAGGGGCGCCCCTGCTCGTTCTTCCTCGAATCGATTCGACGGCGCGAGTCAATGCTACGCGATGCGCCGGTCGTCAGTAAGTCGCGCTCCGGCCCCAATCAGCGGGATTTTGTGACGACCGACGACGGCCACGCGCGCCGGGTCGTCGATTAATCACGCTTCGACTGGCGTTGCCGTGCGTTTGTGACGATCGGGAGCGGGCCTCAGGCCGACGTGAGCGACGCCGGGTCGGCGAGCAAGGGTTCGAAGGCCAGCTCGGCGGCGCCGATGAGCAGGATGTCGCTGCCGAGCCTCGTGCGCGTGATCTGCACGCCCTCGAGCGTCTCGGGCAGGGTGGCGTGCGCGACGGCCCGGTCGAGGGCGGCCGCGTCGGCCTGGTAGATCGTCGCCAGGAATCCGCCCAGCACCACCAGCCGCGGGTTGAACAGCGTGAGCGCCGTGCCGAGCGCGGTGGCGAGCAGCTCGAGCTGGCGGTGCACCTCGGCGCGCACGGCCGGGTCCTCTGAGGCGAGCACGGCCGCAGTGAGCCCGTCGGCGTCGACGCTCTTGCCCTCGAGCCCGAGCGCCTCGAGCAGCCGGGCACGGCTCACCTCGGCCTCGAGCGTGCCGACCAGGCCGCCGGAGTCGACGGCGTCGGATGCGCCGACCCGCACGTGCCCCAGCTCGCCCGCGTGGCCGGCGGCGCCGGTGAAAGCCGCGCCGCCGAGGATCACTCCCCCACCGATGCCGCTCGACCCGCCGTTCACGTAGATGAGCTCGCTCACCCCGACACCCGCGCCGAAGACATGCTCGGCATATGCGCCCAGCTGGGCGTCGTTCGAAGCGCGCACGGGTAGGCCGCAGGCATCCGTCAGCATCTGCGCGAACGGCACGTCGACCCAGCCGAGGTGCGGCGCGCGGCGCACGAGGCCGTCGGCGGGTCTCACCAGGCCGGGCATCGCCACCCCGATTCCCACGATGTGATCGACGGATGCCGTCTCGATCAGCCCCGCGATCGCGTCGGTCGCCGCGGCGACGGCCTCATCGGGTGTCGGCACACGCTCGAGCGCGACGCGGCGACGCTGCTGCACGCGGCCGTCGAGGCCGACGAGACCCACCGTGACCGCATCGATCTCGGGGTTCACCGCGAGCGCCGCGACGCGCGGATTCGGCGAGATGACGGGGCTCGGGCGGCCGACGCGCAGATTCGCGTTCGGGCCGGACTCGGTGACCAGCCCGAGGTCGACCAGCTCGCCCACCAGCGCACCGATGGTCGAGCGATTGAGGCCGGTCTCGCGCGTGACGTCCGATCGGGAGACCGGGCCCACGTGGTGCGCGATCGTGAGCACCGTCGACAGGTTGTGCATGCGCACGCTGTCGAGGTTGTTGCCACGTCGCGTCGTCGCCATACGTCCCTTTCCGCCGTTCACCCGGATGTTGCATCCGAGCATCCCACGAAACGGGCGGCGACCAGGCCGTGTCGACCAGGTGCCTAGACCTCGGGGATCGTGCCCGTCTCGGCGAGCTTCGTGTACCAGAGCGCGCTGTCCTTCTTGGTGCGCACCTGGGTGTCGTAGTCGACGTGCACGATGCCGAAGCGCTTCTCGTAGCCGAACGCCCACTCGAAGTTGTCCATCAGCGACCACACGAAGTAGCCAACGAGCGGCACGCCCGCCTCGATCGCACGGTGCGCGGCCACGAAGTGGCGCTGCAGGAAGTCGGTGCGCTCCGGGTCGTGCACATGACGCTCGCCGTCTTCGCCGATGACGACGGTGTCGTCGTAGGCCGCGCCGTTCTCCGTGATGACGAGGTCGTACTCGGGGTAGAGCTCGTGCGTCGAGACGAGCAGGTCATAGAGGCCCTTCGGCTCGATGTTCCACCCCATCGCGGTGAACGGGCCGGGCTGCTCCGCCCACTCGACGCGGGTCGCGCCGGGGAACGGCGTGCCCTGCGTCGAGTGCTCGGCGCCGCGGCGCACGGTGTCGGTGTTGTAGTAGTTGATGCCCACGAGGTCAACCGGCTGGTGGATCAGCTCGAGATCGCCGTCGAGAACGAACGACCAGTCGGTGATGTGCTTCGTGTCGTCGAGCAGGTCCTGTGGGTAGACGCCGCGCAGCTGCGGGTCGGTGAAGGCGCGGTTGCGCAGTGCCTCGATCTGGCGCTTGGCGTCTCGGTCCTCTGCGCTGTCCGGGTCGGCCGCATAGACGGATGCCAGGTTGTTCGTCACCGAGTACTTGACGTCGCTCTTCGTGACCACCTTGCGCAGCTCGATCAGGGCGAGTCCGTGCGCGAGGTTGAGGTGGTGCACCGCCTGCAGGCTCGCGAGCTCTTCTGTGCGGCCGGGGGCGTGGTGGCCGCCCGCGTAGCCGAGGTACGCCGCGCACCACGGCTCGTTCAGCGTGGTCCAGACCGAGACGCGGTCGCCGAGGCGCTCGCCGACGGCCTTCGCGTACGCCGCGAACGCATAGCTCGTCTCGCGGTTCGTCCAGCCGCCGCGGTCCTCGAGCACCTGCGGCAGATCCCAGTGGTAGAGCGTGACGACGGGCTCGATGTCGCGGGCGATCAGACCGTCGACGACGCGCTCGTAGAACGCGAGGCCGACCTCATTGACCTCGCCGACGCCGTCGGGCACGATACGCGGCCAGGCGATCGAGAGGCGGTAGGCGGAGAGGCCGAGGGACTTGATGAGGTCGAGGTCCTCGTCGACACGGTGGTAGAAGTCGACGGCCACGTCGCCGGTGTCGCCGTTCGCGACCTTGCCGGGGGTGTGGCTGAAGGTGTCCCAGATGCTGGGCTTGCGGCCGTCTTCGGCGACGGCGCCCTCGATCTGGTAGGCCGCGGTGGCCGAGCCGAAGGTGAAGCCCGAGGGGAACGCCAGGCCGCTCTCGCGGAAGTCGTCGGTGGTCATGACGTCAGAAACCTCTCCATTGATGTCGGCGTCTCAGCGACTCACGCACGAGGTGAATCGGTTAAGTCTCAGTCTATCGAGCGGTGACAGCCGTCGCGAAGTTCGCGGCGAGCACCCGGGCGACGGATGCTGCGGCAGGCTCTGCCTCGTTGGCGGCGGCTCGCACCGCGGCGAGGTCGAGTCCGTCCGCGGCGAGCGCGGCCTCCTTCCACGCGGCGAGGTCGGCCGCGCCCACCTCAGGGTGGAACTGCAGCCCCCAGGCCGAGCCGCCGACGCGGAACGCCTGGTTTGGGTGATCGGCGCTGCTCGCGAGCAGCACGGCGCCTGCCGGCAGCGCGGTGATCGAGTCCTCGTGGTTCTCGATCATCGAGATCTGGCGAGGGATGCCCGCGAACAGGGCGTCGCCTGCTGAGGCATCCGTCGCCTCGATCGTCGTCGACCCGCGCTCCGGCCTGCCGTGTCTGCCCTCGACCGCGCCGCCCGCGACGGAGGCGAGCAGCTGGCCGCCGAGGCAGATGCCGAGGACGGGGATGGCCGCGTCGAGGGCCTCGCCCGTGAGCGCGCGCTCGGCGGGAAGCCACGGCGCGCGGCCGTCGTCGCTCGGCAGGTAGCCGCCGCCGAGAAGGACGAGCGCGTCGTAGCCGTCGAGAGTCTGGGGCAGCCCGTCGGCGCCATGCCGCACGTCGAGCTCGAGCCCGTCCTCTCGCCACCACTCGCCGAACCGCCGCAGCCCGCTCGAGGGCGAGTTCTGCACGACGAGCACCCGGGCCATGCGGCCATTCTGGCAAGCGCCGCGTCGTCCGCGCGTTGCGGTCACTGCGGCGCGTTCTCGAGGGCCGTGGTGCGCGGCGTTGAACGCAACGCGCGGATCGGGCACCTCCGCGCTCGGCTGCGACTTGCCCAGCACAGGCAGCGCGGAGCCCGACTTGTCCACGGATGCCTCACTTCACGCCCGGGTGGGCACTTGATCTCCGCTAATACTCCTGACATGCCACCCGATGCACCGGACTTTTCGCGCCTCCTCGACACGCGGCGCACGAGCACCGACGGCGTCGGCTCGCCGGCGGTCCGCCGCGCAGCGAACGAGGGGCGCCTGACTCGACTGCGGCGCAGCATCTACCGAGATCCGCTGGTGCCGCTCGAAGAGCTTGCGCCCGACGAGCGTCGTCACGAAGGGCGGGCACGGTTCCTCGAGGAGGCCATCGCCGTCGGGCTCACTCGTGGCGGTCCGGTCGTTTTCGCCGGCGAGACGGCGCAGCAGATCCACGCCATACCCGCACTGGGCGAGCTGCCGGGCCACGTCGAGCTTCTTGAGGCGGTCGGCTCCACCCGCCGAAATGCGTTCGGCATCACCGTTCACACCGACGGCTTCCGACCCGAAGACATCGAACCGTGGGGTGAGTTCTTCGTGACCTCACCGGCGCGCACGGTCGCCGATCTCGCCAAGTGGCAATCGCGAGCGAAAGCCGTCGCCGCCTTGGACTTCGTGCTGAATTCGGACCGAGCAGCGCCCGGCCAGCGAGTGACCAAACAGGAGGTCGAAGCGGCCCTCGACGCGTCGGTCGCAGTGCGCAACAGGCGCACCGCGGAATCCGTCATCGCATTCGGCGTCGACGTCGCCGGCTCAGTCGGGGAATCGTTGAGCCGCGTGCTGATGGACGAGTTCGGCTTCCCAACGCCGCGACTGCAGACGCGGCATGCCGCGCCGCCCGGGCTGGGCCGCTGGTTCTACACAGACTTCGAGTGGCCGGAACTGCACCTCGTCGGCGAGTTCGACGGATTCGTCAAGTTCAGCAACGAACGGTTCTTGAACGGGCGCACCCCAGCGCAGGTCCTGTTTGACGAGAAACGCCGGGAGGATGCATTGCGCGCGTCCGGCCTGCGCGTCGTGCGTTGGACGTGGGACTGCCTGACCGCGCCTCTCCGGCTGCGCGAGCTTCTTGTCGCGCAGGGCCTGCGCCCGACCCGCGCCCGTCGAAGCATCTCTCGCGGGTGGTGACTCGCGCTGATCCGCGCGATATGCACGCTGCCGCGCGCTTCCTCTCGCCACGGCACACGCCGGAGAACGCAACGCGCGGATGGGCCACGGGCCGCCGCTCACGTAGGGTCGGAACCATGCCGTTCACCGACATGCCGCTCGCGCAGCTGCGAACCTTCAACCCGACCGTCCGTGAGCCGGAGGACTTCGACGCGTTCTGGCGCGAGACTCTTGCCGAGGCACGCACCGCTGCCAACCTGTCAGGCGCCACCGCCATCCGCCTTCCCGCTGACACCCCGATCACCGAGCTGATCGTCGAAGACCTCACCTTCCCCGGGTTCGGCGCCGACCCGGTGAAGGCGTGGGTGCTGCGCCCCAAGGGGCGCGAGGGCGAGAGGCTGCCAGTCGTCGTCGAGTACAACGGCTACAACGGCGGGCGCGGCATCGTCGGCGAACGTGTGCTGTGGGCACTGTCGGGCTACGTGCACGTGTTCATGGACACGCGCGGGCAGGGCTCCGGCTGGGGAACGGGCGGTGAGACCGCAGACCCGCACGGGTCGAACGCGGCGGTGTCGGGGTGGATGACCCGCGGCATCCTCGACCCTCGCGATCATTACTATCGCCGGGTCTACACCGACGCCGCGCGCCTCATCGACGAGGTGCGCACGTGGGACTTCGTCGACCCGACTCGGATCGCCGTCACCGGCGGCAGCCAGGGCGGCGGCATCGCGATCGCGGCAGCCGGCCTCTCCCCCGACGTATGGGCGCTCATGCCCGACGTCGCCTTCCTGTGCGCCTGGGAGCACGGCGCGAACGTCGCGATGTCCGACCCGTTCCAGGAGCTCAGCCGCTACCTTGCCGCGCACCGCAACGACGTCGAGACCGTGTGGAACACGGCGTCGTACTTCGACGGTGTCAACTTCACCACGCGGATCACCGCGCCCGCACTGTTCTCGGTCGCGCTGATGGACCAGACCGTGCCGCCGTCGACGACCTTCGCCGCCTTCAACCGGCTCGCGTCGGAGGACAAGACGATCGAGGTCTACGCCTACAACGGGCATGAGGGCGGGCAGACGTACCAGTGGCTCAAGCAGGCGGAGTTCCTGGCGCAGCGGCGCTGAAACGCGGCATCCGTATCGCACCTCACAGCCCAGATCGGCGCAGATACGGATGCCGCGGGCTCAGCTCCCGCCGGGAATCCAGATGCGCATCGTCGAGGGCCCGCGATTGGCCCACGCGTAGTACGGCACCAGGCGAGCGGTCGCGGTCTCGCGCTCGATTTGGGGGCGGTCGGATGCGTACGGCCACGTCGCCTCCCCCGGCGAGCGGCGCGCGACCAGCAGTTCGGTGGCGCCTTCCCGCGAGCGCAGCGTCGCCGGGTCGGCTTCCACGTCATTGACGCTCCACCCTTCGGGCAGGTCGACGGACTCGAGCGCGAGCACGAGGGGTCCGCGCTCGATCGCGAAGTCGCCGCGGATGGCGTCGATCCGCTGGTCGGGGAATGTGACGCGGGCATCGACCGGCAGGTCGAGGCGCACGATATCGCCGGTCGCGAACCCCCGCCGCACCTCGAATGCGCCGTCGATGAGTGGCGCGTCCTCGGAGAGGGCAGCGTCGACCGCCCAGCCGGGAACACGCAGCCGCAGCGCGATCTCGCTCTCGGGGGCCTGGAGCACCGTCACAACGACTGCGCCGTCGAACGGATAGCCGCTCGAGACGCGCAGGCGCACCTCGCCGGCGTCGAGTGTCGTCGAGATCTCATAGTCGCCGTACTGGTGCAGCTGCACACCGTCGCCTGTCGCCGTCGCGAAGTAGAGGCCGACGCTCGCGAGGGTGCGCGCGACGTTCGTCGGGCAGCACGAGACCTCGAACCACGGAGCGCGCAGGCTGGCCTCCGCGCGATGCGACAGCTCGTGCTCGTCGGGCACCGCGCCCGGAATCCGCTGGTGCAGTGTGTTCGTGTAGTAGAACGCGCGGCCGTCCTCGCGGGGTGAAGCGAGCACGTTGTTCAGCAGCGTGCGCTCGATCAGCTCGGCATACTTCGCGTCACCGCTCTCGAGCAGCAGCCGCCAGCTGAGCATCACCGAGGCGATGCCCGCGCAGGTCTCCGCGTAGGCGCGATCGGGCGGAAGCTCGAAGTCATCGCCGTATGCCTCGTCCTGGTGGTGCGATCCGACGCCGCCCGTCAGATAGGTTCGGCGCGCGACGGCATTGGCCCATTGCAGCCGAACGGCGGCCGCCAGCTCCGCATCTGCTGTCTCGTCTGCGACATCGAGTGCGCCGGATGCCAGATAGAGCGCCCGCACCGCATGCCCGCGCATCGTCTGGGCGTCGCGCACGGGCACGTCGTCCTGGAAGTACTCCTGCCCGAACGGGCCGAAGGCCGCTCCGCGCAGAGTGCCGGTCCCTCGCCGCGCGATGAACAGCTCGGCCTGCTCGAGATAACGGCGCTCCCCGGTGATGCGGAACAGTTCGACGAGACCCATCTCGATCTCCGGGTGACCGCAGACCGCATCGCGCCCGGTCGGCCCGAACACCATATAGACGTGATCGGCGAGCCGCCGCGCGACCTGCGGCAGCAGGTCGTCGTACCCAGTGCGCAGGCGCGCGACGGCCGCCTGGAAGAGGTGCCCGAAGCAGTACAGCTCATGACCGAACTCCAGATTCGAGTACCGGGTCGGCTGGCCGTCGCGGCCGAAGCTGGTGTGCAGGTAGCCGTCAACCTCCTGCGCCGCAGCGATCCGCGCGACCAGCGCGTTGTAGCGCGCTTCGAGCTCGAGGTCATGGCTCCGCCCGAGCTCCCACGCCATCGCCTCAAGCAGCTTGTACACCTCTGAGTCGACGAACTCGATGCCCGCGTGACTGCCCCCGATGGTGCCGGCGGCTGCACGGTCGAAGTTCCCGATCCAGCCGATACGCTCCATCCACTCCTGGCAGTGCGCGATGGTCGCCTGCGCGTTCACAACCTGGCGCTCCCCCCAGAAGCCGCCGGTGATGGCGATCTCGTCGGGGCCGAGCGGGCGAAGGACGGCATGCGAAGGGTGGACGGGGCCGCCGGTACGGGCTGCTGACATCAATTGCCTCGAATTCGTTGTGATGGTGCGGTGTCGTCTGCGGCAAGGAGCAGGTAGGCGCTCGCCGTCCAGGTATACGCGCGGTCGCGCAGACCGTCACCGGTCACCGCGTCGAAGTTCTCCGCGAAGCCCGATCGCTCGCACAGTCGCAGGAACCGTCGTCTGACCTCGGCCGCCAGCGCGTCATGGCCGGCGGCGCGCAGCCCGTCGTAGACGAGCACGGTCGACGGCGCCCAGATCGGCCCGCGCCAATACCCGTCCGACTCATAGAGCGCGCTGGCCGTCGGCTCGGTCGCGAGGCCCCACTCGGTCAGGTGCGCGTCCAACCGCGAGACGAGCGCGCCCACGATTTCAGGGCGGAGACGGTCGGATGCCACCAGCGGCAGTACGTTCAGCAGGCTGCTGCTCGAACTCTCGCGACCGCTCGCCGCAGCGCGTGCGACGAAGCGATCACCGCGCCACAGCTGTGTCTGCAGCGCGTCGAAGAGGGCATCGGCCTCTGCGCGCCACTCGGCCGCTCCCTCAAGGCTGAGCTCGTCGGTGAGATCGGCCAGCACATCGAGCTGAACGCCGAGGAAGGCGGCGAGGTCCGGCGACTCGATGACACGGTCGGCGTCGAAGGTGGTCGAGTTGTCCCACCCGCTGTCGTTGCCGTGCTGGTAGTGCGGCAGCGCGTGGTCGGGCACGCGTCGCGACAGCCAGAACCGGGACCACGCGGCGAGACCCCGATGGATCTCGGCGAGCGTGTCATGGTCGAAGCGCTCGGGCGCGCGGGCCCGCAGCCCGCGCAGCGCCCAGCCGTGGATGGGCGGCTTCACGAAATTGTGGAGCACTTCCGAGTGGGCCACCGAGTCGGGCAGGGCGCCGGATTTTTCCTGGTGGTTGAACGGAAGCAGGAAGTTGTCGACGCCCGCGCCCGGCAAGCCGGCGACCACTGCGAGCGCGTTGAAGCAGTGGTCCCAGCTCCACACCTTGTCCATCCAGTGCTTCGACATGAGGATCGTCTCGCGGCCGACGAAGCCGCTCGGCTCCACCGTGGCGGACCAGAGGACGTAGGCGGCGAGCGGCGCGGCCGGTGTCGACGGGCTCCGCCACGGGGCGACGGCGGATAGGAATCCGTCGAAGTCGCGCATCACTTCGACCACCGCGTCATCGAAAGCACCCTGCTCACGGTAGGGAGGGCGCCCCGTCTCGTACTCCTCGACGACGGCGTCCCACTCGGCACCGGCAACCGTGACCGCTCGGGGCGCGCTGCCAAGCGCCTCGCCGCCCTCAAGCCGCAGCTCACCTCTCACCACCGTGACGCGGTACCGGCGCCCGCTCTCGTACGAGGTGAACACCGCCGAGCCGTCGACGGGGTCGCGGAATAGGTACGCCCCGCTGAACGGCGTCAACTCTTCCGCCGCATCCGCGACCGTCAACTCGAGCCCGATACCGCGCAGCCGCAACGTATCGGGAGTCTCGAACACCGCGTCGATGCGGCCGCCGTCGGTGACCCAGCTCAGGGTGGTCGCCGAAGCGGCGATGACCGCCGGGCGCGACGGGCGGAACTGCAGCACGGCGTTCATACCCGTCTGATGCGACACGAGGTGGAGCAGTTCGTGGGTGCGGTGCGTTCCGATGACGGGCGACACGTCAAGCCACGAACCGCGTCGACTGAACGGGATCTGGCGAATGTCGAAGGTGGGCGCTGAAGATATGGGCGTCCCTGTGGGGTCGGAGGTCATTGCGTGGAATCCGCTCAGTCCTTGACCGCGCCTGCGGTCACGCCTGCCGCGACGTACTTCTGCGCGATGACGAGCAGTACGGCCGCGGGGATCGACGCAACAACCGCGGTGGCCATGATCGAGTTCCATTGCTGGTTGTTATTGCCGATGTAGGCGTAGATCCCCAGAGTGATCGGCTTGAGCGTGCCGCCGCCGTCGAGCGTGTTGGCGAATAGGAAGTCGGACCACGCCCATAAGAAGGAGAACAGCGCGACGGTCACGACCGAATTGCGACTGACGGGCAGCACCACCGATCGGAAGGTGCGCCACGTGCTGGCGCCGTCGATGCGCGCCGCCTGGATCAACTCGTCGGGGATGCCCGACATGAACGCGGCAAAGATGAGCACGCCGAACGGCACGGCGAGCGTCGAGTCGGCGATGATGAGACCCCAGATCGTGTCGAGGATGCCGAGCCGCACGTAGATCGTGTAGAAGCCCATCGACATGATGATCGCCGGGATGATCTGCGCGATGAGCAGCAGGAAGCTGATCACGCCGCCGCCCTTCGGGCGCAGCTTCGCCAGCGAGAATGCCGCGGGGGCCGATAGAACGAGGGTGAGCGCGACCGTGCCGAGGCCGATGAGCAGGCTCGTGGCGAGGAACGGCAATTGCTCCTGCAGCACGGCTCGGTAGCCGTCGAGCGTTCCGTTGATTGGGAAGAGGTTCGGCGGGTCCTTGCGCATGTCGCCGTCGCGGGTGAATGACACGTTGACCATCCAGTAGATGGGGAAGAGCATGATCGCGGTGAGCAGGATGCCGACGGTGGTGCGCCACCAGGAGCGGCGAGTCATCTCACGCCTCCAATCTGCGCTGCACGCGCGCGTAGGCGAGGCCGAAGATCAGCGCGATCACGATCAGAACATTGCCGACCGCGGCCGCCGAGCTGAAGTCCGGCAGCAGCGAGCCGAAGCCCAGCTGGTACGACCAGATCGCCAGCGTCGTCGATGAGGTCGCCGGGCCGCCCCGTGTCATGATCCAGATGATGTCGAAGACCTTCAACGTGTAGATGAAGCCGAGCAGCAGCGTGATCGCCGTGACGGGCCGCAACAGCGGGAAGGTGATCCGCCAGAACCGCTGCCACCCGTTGGCGCCGTCGATCGCGGCCGCCTCGTACACGTCGTTCGGAACGCCCTGCAGTCCGGAGTACATGATCACGAGATTGAACGGGATGCCGATCCAGATGTTCGCGATGAGGACTGCGATCAGCGACCAGTCGGGCGAGGTGAGCCAGTTGATCTGGCCGATGCCGAACGCCTCGAGGAAGGAGTTGATGACGCCGGAGTCGCTGTTCATCATCCAGGACCAGGTGGAGGCCGAGACGAGCAGTGGCAGCAGCCAGGGCACCAGGAACAGCGCGCGCAGCAGACCGGAGAGGCGGAAGTTGCGGAAGAAGAACACGGCGAGGGCGAGGCCGATGGCGAACTGGAAAGCGATCGAGACGAACACGAAGATGCCGGTGTTGAGGATCGCCGGCCAGAACGTCGAGCTCTGGAAGATCGCGGCGAAGTTCTGGAATCCGACGAACTCGGCATCGCCGGTGATGAACGAGCGCACGGTGTAGTGGCGGATGCTGAGGTCGATGTTCTTGTAGAGGGGGTACGCGTAGAACAGCGCGAGGTAGATCACGACGGGGGCGACGAAGCCCCACGCGGTCCACTGAGCCTGTCGCTGCGCGCGGGAACGGCTGGCTCGTGCCGGGGCGGCGTTCTCCGCCGCCCCGGCACGGGCGCGCGCAGCCGACGGCGCCTGTGACGAGGTTGCTGTCATTTCGGTCCTGTCGGCTTCGGGCATGGCTTGTTGCTGATCGATTACTTGTTGAGCTTCGAGTCGACGGCGTCCTGCGCCGCTTTCAGCGCGTCGGCCGGTGATGCGGCACCGCTCTCGGCTTTCTGCACGGCCGTCCACAGCTGCTGCGAGATGACCGGGTACTTCGTGCCGAGGTTGTCTCCGGTGCGCGCCTTGGCCACACCGACCGCATCGATCCAGGTCTTCAGGGTCGGGTCCGCGGCGAGTTGCTTCGCCTGCCCGTCCGCCCCGGCGACGATGTAGTTCAGCGTGGTGTCGGTCTTGACGATGTTGTCGCCCTGCGAAAGGCACTCGACGATCTTGGCGGTCGTCTTGTAGCGGGCGGTGTCCTTCTGCACCGGGATGGTGAAGAACTCGCCGCCCGTCGGCACGGGTGCCGCGCCGCCGCTCTCGGAGGGGATCGTGATGACTCCGGCGCCCATCTGCGCAGCCGACGCCTTCTGCCAGGTGCCGTTTTCGCCGAACGCGAAGTCGCCGGTCTGGAACTCCTGCCAGCTCGTGGTCTGGGTGTCCTGAATCACGGAGTTCGGCGCGTAGCCGTCCTTGATCCAGCCCGCCCACAGCGACAGGGCGGCCTCGGCCTTGCTCGAGTCGAGCTTGGTGAGGTCGGCGTCTGCGCCCCAGAACCACGGCAGGAACTGGAAGGAGCCCTCTTCGGTGTTGATGCCGGCGAACGTAATGCCCTTCTTGCCCGCCGCCTTGACCTTGGCGAGCGCCGCGGTGAGCGAGTCCCAGTCGGTGACGGATGCCGGGTCGACGCCCGCCGCCTGCAGGACCTTCGGGTTGTAGTACAGCGCGAGGGTGTTGGCGCCGATCGGGACGCCGTAGGTCTTCCCGCCCTGTACGCCCGCGCCGAGGATGTTCTGGGCGATCTTGCCGGTCGACAGGCCGTTTTCCTTGGTGTCCGTCAGGATGCCCGCGTCGGCGAGCGTCGAGACGACGGGGTTGTCGACAAGCAGGATGTCGGGTGACTTGCTCTGCTGGCCAGCGAGCAGCGCCTTGTTCGTGAGGTCGGTGGTGTCGTAGCCGGTGCGCTTGACCGTCACCCCGGCGTCGGTGCCGCACTGTTCGATGAGCTTGTTCCAGTCGGAGCTGGCGTTGTACTGCGGGTACGGGTCCCAGAAGGTGTAGGTGCCGCCGGCGCTGCCGCTCGAGCTTCCCTTGTCGCTGCTGCCGGAGCAGCCGGTGAGTGCCGCGGCGACCACGCCCGCGGACAGGAGCGCGACACCGATGGCGCGCGCCTTTCGAGTTGTTTGCACGGGTATTCCTCCTTGAATGGTGCAGGTTTGGTGGGCTGTGAAGTTGTGAGTGATCATCGAACCGGTTCGATTCGACGTCGCAAGAAGCACCCGCGCGATCGGCGGCTACTTCGTGCTGCCCCGATCGGTGATCTGGGGCGCGATGAGCTCGACACGATGGGCGGCGGTGCCCTCCGGATCGAGCATGCGGGTGACGAGAGCCTGAACCGCAAGGCGGCCGAGCTTATCCGGCGAGGTTTCGACCGAGGTGTACGGCAGGTTGAAGAGGCGCGCGAAATCCTCAGAGAAGATGCCTACGACGGACAGGTCGTCGGGCACGCGGATGCCGCGGGCGTGCAGCACGGAAGGCAGCGCCGCGATGACCGCATCGTTGTGCACGATCATCGCCGTGCCGAGCTTCGCGTCCAGGATCTCGCCGATCTGCCGGTTGACCGCCGGCTGCTGGGTCTCACCGTGGAACCAGTGGACGCGCATTCCGTACTGCGCGGCGCGCTGTAGGGCGGCATTCTGGAACCGCCAAGCGTAGGCCCCGCCACGGTCGTAGACATCAGCCCGCGGCGTGACCAGCACGATCTCTCGGTGCCCCCGTTCGGCCAGATGGTCGACGAGAACACGGCCGGACTCGTCGAAATCCAGGTCGAAGACGTCGAAGCCTTCGGCATTCTTCGGCAGGCCGACCATCGAGCCGGGCTGGTGGATCTTCCGCATCACAGGAAGGCGCGGGTCCTCGTGGGCGACGTTCAGCAGGATCACGCCGTCGACCATGTTCGAGCTCGAGATGCGCTCGAGTGCGTTCGGCCCGTCGGTCTCGGTGACCATCAGGATGTCGTAGCCCGCCTCGCGCGCCGCGTCCGAGATCGGCAAGACGTACTGCAGCATGGCGGGCGAGAACTCGTCTTCGAAGAAGTGCACGAGGAGCCCGATGACAAGCGTCTGCGAGGTGGCCAGTGCCCGCGCGCCGGCGTTGGGGGTGAAGCCCAGTTCGCGGATCGCCGCCTCAATGCGCTCCCGCGTCTCGCGTGAGATGGTTCTCTTGCCGGAGAGCGCGTAGGAGACCGTGCTTCGCGAGACGCCCGCGCGCTGCGCAACGTCTTGGATGGTCGCCATTGATCTACCTACTCGTCGTCGAACCGGTTCGACAAACGTAGCAGGCGCCCGAGTCGAGGGCAAGTCGGGAAGGGGCACCCCATGCGCATCGTCATCATCGGCGCCACCGGGCACATCGGCGGCTATCTCGTTCCGCGGCTCGTCGCGGCCGGGCACGAGGTGGTGGCGCTGTCGCGGAACGGGACGCCCCGCTACCGCGACGACCCTGCATGGCAGCAGGTTCAGACGGTGACCGCCGACCGCGAGGCCGAGGACGCGGCAGGCACTTTCGGCGCGCGCATCGCCGAGCTCTCCGCCGACGTCGTCGTCGACCTGGTGTGCTTCACCGCGGCATCCGCCCGCCAGCTCGTCGACGCCGTGCGCGGGCGCACGCGCCTGCTCGTCATGTGCAGCACCATCTGGGTGCACGGCGCGCCGACGGCTGTGCCGACGGACGAAGACGAAGACCTCGAGCCCTGGGGCGAGTACGGCACGGGCAAGCTCGAGATCGAGCGGATGCTGGCCGAGGAATCCGCCCGCCCCGATGGCCTGCCGTCGATCATCCTGCGGCCCGGGCACATCAGCGGGCCGGGGTGGCCGATCATCAACCCGCAGGGCAACCTCGAGGCGTCCGTGTGGGAGAAGCTCGCCCGCGGCGAGCGCGTGGTGCTTCCCGGCTTCGGTCTCGAGACGCTGCACCACGTCCACGCCGACGACGTCGCGCAGGCCTTCCAGCTGGCGATCGAGCGAGGGGCGGATGCCTCAGCCGGCCTCTTTGGCCGCGCGTACCACGTCGTGTCGGACCGCGCGCTGACCCTGCGCGGCTTCGCCGAAGCGGTCGCCGGGTGGTTCGGACACACGCCCGATCTGGAGTTCGCACCGTGGGCGGAGTTCGCTGTCGCGGTCGGGCCCGAGGCCGCCGCGACGACGCTCGAGCACGTTTTGCGCAGCCCTGCGGCGTCGATCGAGCGGGCGCGCACCGAGCTCGGGTACGAGCCGCGCTACACCTCACTCGAGGCCGCACGCGAGGCGCTCGACTGGTTCGTCGCGAACGGCCGCGTCAGCATCTGACGCGCGTGCGCGGGTGAAACGACGTGTGCGCGGGTCGAACAACTCCCGCGCACGCGCGTTTTCACCCGCGCACGCGGCGACTACGGCCGCCCGTCGAGGCGCCAGTAGGCCGCGTTCCAGCGGGCCGTGTTCTCGACGTCGCGCGCCCGCGTGTGCTCGTCGATGACGAACAGCTCGATGCCGACCATCCGCGCGAGGTCTTCGAAGGCCTCGAGGCCGACGGCGGTCGACATGACCGTGTGGTGCGCGGCGCCGGCCGTGAGCCAGGCCGTCGCCGAGGTCTCGAAATCGGGGCGCGGATGCCACACCGCACGCCCCACCGGCAGGTGAGGCAGCGGCGCGCGGGGCTCGACGACGTCGACCACGTTGGCGGTCAGCCGGAAGCGGTCGCGCAGATCGGCGAGCGCGACGACGACGGCCGGGCCCGGGTCCGCGGTGAAGACGAGCCGCACGGGGTCGTCCTTCCCTCCGATGCCGAGCGGGTGGATCTCGAGCGACGGCTTCGCCGAGGTCAGCGACGGCGACACCTCGAGCATGTGCGCGCCGAGAATCGCCTCGCGCCCGTCGACGAGGTCGTAGGTGTAGTCCTCCATCAGGCTCGCGCCGCCGGGCAGCCCCGCCCCCATCGCGGCGGCCGCGTGCACGAGGACGGCGGTCTTCCAGTCGCCCTCAGCGCCGAATCCGTAGCCCTCTGCCATCAGCCGCTGCACGGCGAGGCCCGGCAGCTGCTTCAGGGCGCCGAGATCCTCGAAGGTGTCGGTGAAGGCGCCGAAGCCGCCGTCTTCGAGGAAGGAGCGCAGCCCGATCTCGATCGCGGCCGCGTCGCGCAGCGCCACGTGCCGCGCGCCCCCGGGAAGCAACTCGTCGACCACGTCGTAGGAAGAGACGTATTCGTCGACGAGGGCGTCGATCTCGGCATCCGTCGCCGCCTCGACCCGCGCGACCAGCTCGTTCACGCCCCACGTGTTGATCTCGACGCCGAGCTTCGCCTGCGCCTCGGTCTTGTCGCCCTCGGTGACCGCGACCTGGCGCATGTTGTCGCCGAAGCGCGCGACCTTGAGGTTCGCGAGCGCGTGCCTGCCGACGGCGGCGCGCACCCAGGTGCCGACGCGCTCCTGCACCCGCGGGTTCGTGACGTGGCCCACGACCGTCTTGCGACGGACGCCGAGCCGGGTGAGCGCGTAGCCGAACTCCCGGTCGCCGTGCGCCGCCTGGTTCAGGTTCATGAAGTCGAAGTCGATCTCGCCGTACGGCAGCTCGACGTTCGCCTGGGTGTGCAGATGCAGCAGCGGCTTCGCGAGCTCCTGCAGGCCGGCGATCCACATCTTCGCTGGGCTGAAGGTGTGCATCCACGTGACCACGCCGATCACTCGGGTCTCGGCGTTCGCGTCGAGCACGGCCCGGCGAATGGCGGCCGAGTCGGTGAGCACCGGCTTCCACACCATCTTGACGGGCACCGCGGATGCCGCATCCAGCGTCGCCACCAGGCCCTGCGACTGCTCGGCGACCTGCCTCAGCGTCTCTTCGCCGTAGAGCCCCTGGCTTCCGGTGAAGAACCAGACCTCGAGTTCCTCATAAGGGGTGAATGGCGTGGTCACAGTGCTCCTTGTGGCTTCTGTCCATAGACGTTCTGGTAACGGTCGAAGAGGGCGTCGATCTTCTCCTGCGGGATCGGGATCGGCTCACCGAGCTGCCTCGAGAAGTGCACGGTGCGGGCGACGTCCTCGGTCATGACCGCCGCCTTGACCGCGTCGCGGGCGTCCTTGCCGATCGTGAAGACCCCGTGGTTCTGCATGAGCACGGCGCGTGAGCGGTGGCCGTCGAGGGTCTCGACGATGCCTCGGCCGATCGAGTCGTCGCCGATGATGGCGAACGGCCCGACGGGGATCTCGCCGCCGAACTCGTCAGCCATCGCGGTGAGCACGCAGGGGATCGCCTCGCCACGCGCGGCCCACGCCGCCGCGTAGTCCGAGTGCGTGTGCACCACGCCGCCCACGTGCGACATATTCCGATAGACGTATGCGTGCGCCGCCGTGTCGCTCGAGGGTGCGCGCTCGCTTCCGAGCGTGCCGGGGACGACGTTGCCGTCGAGGTCGCAGAGGATCATGTTGTCGGCCGCGAGCTCGTCATATTCGACGCCGCTCGGCTTGATGACGAACAGGTCCTCGCCGGGCACGCGCCCCGAGATGTTCCCGCCCGTCCACACGACGAGCCCGTAGCGCACGAGCTCCGCGTGCAGTGCAGCCACCTGCTCGCGGGTCGTCTGAATCGCAGCATCCGCCGTCATTCTCTGTTCTCCTTCTCAACGGGGCGGGCGGATGCCTGCACCGCAGCCCGCTCGATCGCGAGCCCTGCCCGGAAGCTCTCGAGGAACGCCCGGAACCCTGACTGCTCGGCGGGATCCGGTGCCGCCTCGCTGAAGGAATCGCCCGTGAACACGCGCCGGTCGAGGAATTCGCCGAGGCTGAGCTCGTCCGCCTCGTCGAGGTATGCGGCGAGCAGCGCGATGCCCCAGGCGCCGCCCTCACCCGCCGATCGCTCGACGGCGACCGGCACCCCGAGCGCCGCGGCGAGCGCGCGCTGGGCGATGTCGGCGGTGCGGAAGACGCCGCCGTGCGCGAGCATCCGGTCGACGCGAACGCCCTCGCCGGCGAGCACCTCCATGCCGAGGCTCAGCGTCGCGAACACCGAGTAGAGCTGGGAGCGCATGAAGTTCGCGAGCGTGAAGTGACTTTCGGGAGTGCGCACGACGAGCGGCCGGCCCGCGTCGAGCCCGGCGATCGGCTCGCCCGAGAGGAAGTTGTAGGCGAGCAGCCCGCCGCCGTCGGCCTCGCCCTGTGCCGCCGCCCCGAGCAGCGCGCCGAACACGGCGTCGCTGTCTGCGGGCGCGCCAACGCGTTCCGCGAACTGACCGAAGACGCCGGCCCACGCGGCGAGCTCGCTCGCGCCGTTGTTGCAGTGCACCATTGCGACCGGCGCACCGGCCGGCGTGGTCACCACATCGAGTTCGGGGTGCACCGCGGCGAGGTCGTGCTCGAGCACGATCATGGCGAACACGCTCGTGCCGACGCTCACGTTCCCGGTGCGCACGCTGACCGAGTTGGTCGCGACCATTCCGGTGCCCGCGTCGCCCTCAGGCGGGCACAAGCGGATGCCGGGCTGCAGCACCCCCGACGGGTCGAGCAGCGCGGCGCCCTCATCGGTGAGGACCCCCGCGTCAGACCCGGCCGGCAGTACCTCGGGAAGCAGCGCGGCGAGGTCGAGATCAGGCATCCGTCTGCTGATCAGCTCGCCGGCGATTGCGAGCCTGCCCTCATCGAAGCCGCCGGTCACGGCATCGATCGGGAACATGCCGGACGCGTCGCCCGACCCCGCGACGAACCGACCCGTGAGGCGCCAGTGGACATATGCCGCGAGCGTCATGAGCTTGTCGAGGCGCGCGACGTGCGGCTCTTCGTCGAGCACCGCCTGGTAGAGATGCGCGATCGACCAGCGCAGCGGCACATTGAAATCGAGCGCCTCCGTGAGCTCGGCCGCCGCCGGCCCGGTCGAGGTGTTGCGCCAGGTGCGGAAGGGGACCAGCAGCTCGCCGCCATCGTCGACCGCGAGATAGCCGTGCATCATCGCCGAGATCCCGATCGCCGCGAGCTTCGTCGGCCGCAAACCGTACTGCCGCTGCACGGAGTCGGCCAGGTCGGCATACGCGCACTGCAACCCGGCCCAGACCGCGTCGAGCGAGTAGGTCCACCGTCCGTCGACGAACTCGTTCTCCCACTCGTGCGCGCCCACGGCGAGCACCTGGAAGTCGGGGCCGATCAGGCAGGCCTTGATGCGCGTCGAGCCGAACTCGATCCCGAGGGTCGCGCGACCCTCGGCGATCACCCGGGCAGCGCTCTGCCCTTCGTCAGTCGTCATCGACCGCGATCTCCTCGCTGCTGGGGATACATGTTACCGGTAACACGGTAGTGACACGGCGCTGGGCGCGCAAGCACCGAGGCCCTCGCGGAAGAGATTCCGGCCGACACGCCGGCGTGAGTATGCGACGCGCCGCCACAGCGGCGGGATCCCTTCCGTCGGCGCTAACCCCGCGTTACCCGCGCGGAGCCCGCGCCGCCGACTCCCGCACGATCAGCTTCGGCGCCGACACCGGCCCGGGTGCCGCGCCGCGGCCGAGCTGCGCGAGCAGGGTGGCGATGGCCCGCCGCCCGAGCTCGCCGAAGTCCTGTCGCAGCGTCGTGAGGGCGGGCGCATAGTGCGCCGCCTCGGGCATGTCGTCGAACCCGATCACGCTGAGCTCGGCCGGCACTGCGATGCCTGCGACGCGAGCTGCGTGAAGCATCCCGAGCGCCATCTGGTCGTTCGCGCAGAACACCGCCGTGAATCCGCCGACGGCAAGCAGCTCGCGGCCGGCGGCGAAGCCGGAGGCGGCTGTCCAATCGCCCTCGACCTGTGCGGCGAGTGTCACGCCGGCCTCGGCGAGTTCGGCGGCGAATCCGCGCGCCCGCGCCTCGGCCTCGACCCAGCCCGCCGGCCCGGCGAGCTGCGCCATCGTCCTGTGCCCCAGCTCGAGAAGATGGCGGGCGGCGACGCGGCCACCCTCGACCTGCTCGGCCGAGCTCGATCCCGCGCCTTCGGCGGCGTGCATCACGACGAGGGGGACTCCGGCGGCGGCATCCGTCACCTCGCCGCTCGCCGTCGCACCTGGACCCACCAGGATCAGGCCCGCGGCGCCCTGGTCGAGAAGATGCTCGACCGCTGCGGCCCCGCTGCCGGTGCTGCCCTCATCGATGGCCGCGATCATCACCGAAAAGCCCTCTGCACGCGCCGCGTCCTCGATCGCGGCGATCGTCGAAGCCGGCCCGTAGTAGCGGCCACCGGTCGCCTCGACGACCCCGATGACCCGCGACGCGCCGTGCGCCAGCGCCCGCGCGGTGCGGCTCGGTCGAAACCTGAGCTCGGCGATGACGGCCTCGACGCGTTCGCGGGTCGCGGCACTGACATTCGGATGCGCGTTGAGCACACGCGACACGGTCATGTGCGAGACGCCCGCCGCGCGGGCGACATCGCGGATGCTGGGGACGGAGCCCTCGCCCCGCACGCTCGCACCACCAGCCCGGTTCACACGAGTCATTATCGCGAGCGCCCGAAGCTCATGCCGCGCGCCCGCTTGACACCGCGACCGACGTCTTCCTAGCCTGAGAGCAATCGCGAAAGTCCCGAACTGAATCGCGAAACTTTTCTCAAACACGTGACAGTGAGGTCATGGCCATGGTCGGCAGCACCCAGCCCCCGCAGTTCGTCCGCACCGACGGCACCCGCTTCCTCGACGGCTGGGGCCGGCCGATCCGCTTCACGGGCGTCTGCGTCGGCGGCTGGCTCAACATGGAGAACTTCATCACGGGCTACCCCGCCAACGAGACCCTGATGCGCGAGAAGGTCGCGGGCGTCATCGGCAACGACCGCGCCACCCGTTTCTTCGACCGCCTGCTCACCGCGTTCTACGGCGAGGCGGATGCCGCATTCCTCGGCGAGCTCGGCATGACGCTGATCCGGATTCCGGTCAACTACCACCACTTCGAAAACGACGACCGCCCGTTCGAGATCAAGCCGGACGCGTTCGATCACCTCGATCGTGCGGTTGAGGCATCCGGCCGCCATGGCGTGTACTCGCTCATCGATCTGCATGCGCTGCCCGGCGGGCAGAACCACCACTGGCACTCCGACAACGACACGCACCAGGCGCAGCTATGGCGCCACCCGCACTTCCAGGACCGGGTGGAGAACATCTGGAAGGCGATCGCCGAGCACTACAAGGGCAACACCTGGGTGGCCGGCTACAACCTCATGAACGAACCGGCCGACGAGACCCGCCGCGTTGTCGGCCCGCTCTATCGCCGCCTGTTCGACGCGGTGCGCGCGATCGATCCCGACCACGCGATCTTCCTCGACGGCAACACGTACTCGACCGAGTTCGACATGTTCGACGCCGCGAACCCGTGGCCGAACACGGTGTACTCGCTGCACGACTACGTCGCCTCGGGTCTCGGCCGCGGCGGCGACTACCCGGGCGAGACCGACGGCGTGTACATCGATCGCGACTACGCGCGCCGCAAGTTCCTGCAGCGCTCCGAGTACGCGCGGGCGTCTGGGACGCCGATCATGGTCGGCGAGTTCGCGCCGATCTACACGGGCGATGAGCGAACGGATGCCATGCGCCGCGAGATCCTCGCCGACCAGCTCGAGCTGTACCGGGAGTTCGACGTCAGCTGGACCAGCTGGATGTACAAGGACCTCGGCCGCCAGGGCCTCGTCTCGGTCAGCCCCGACTCGCCGTACCGGCGCCGCTTCGACGCCTTCGTCGCGAAGAAGAACCGCCTCGCCGCCGACCAGTGGGGCAGCGACCGGCTCGGCGGCACGGGGGTGCGCGAGGTGAGCGAGGCGGTGCAGGCGCTCGCGGCGCGCGAGTTCCCGAACTGGCGACCGTACCCGTGGGGCCGTTTCGACACGGTCGCCACGCTGCTCAACAACCTGCTGTTCGCGCAGCCGCTCGCCGACGAATACGCCGAGCTCTTCCGCGGCCTGACGGATGACGAGCTCGACGCCCTCGCCGACTCGTTCGCCTTCGAGCAGTGCCTCGTGCGGGAGTCGCTGCGCGAGCAGCTCGTCGCCGGCGGCGACGTCCTGGTGCGCGGGTGAACGGGCGCTTCTGCGGGAGAGCTTGCGCCCGCGCAACCGTCGTTTCTCCCGCGCACACGACGGAGGCGTCATGACCACCGTACGCGCCGCCGTGCTGCGCGCGCCCGGCACACCACCGACCGTTGAGGACGTCGAGCTCGCCGATCCGCGCGATGGCGAGATCCTCGTGCGCATCGAGGCGGCCGGCGTGTGCCACAGCGACTACCACTACATGACCGGAGGCCTCACGGCGCCGCTGCCCCTCGTGCTCGGACACGAGGGCGCGGGCATCGTCGAGGCCGTCGGCCCCAGGGCATCCGGTCGCATCAAGGTGGGCGACCGCGTCGCCCTTCTCTGGCGCCCGCGCTGCGGTGTGTGCGAGGCGTGTGTGTCGGGCAACCCGGTGCTGTGCGAGCTCGGTCGCGTGCAGGCCGCGACCGGCGGGTTGCCCGACGGCACGTCCCGGCTCTCGTTCGCGGATGGATCCGAGCTGCACCATCTCATGGGCGTCTCGTGCTTCGCCGAGCGCGTCGTCGTCAACGAGAACGCCGCGGTCGTCGTGCCCGACGGGGTGCCGCCCGAGATCGCCGCGATCTCGGCGTGCGCCGTCATCACGGGCGTCGGCGCGGTGTGGAACGTGGTCGAGAAGGCTGCCGGCCGCCCGCTGCTCGTGATCGGCGCCGGCGGTGTCGGGCTGTCGGCGATCATGGGCGCGGCGCTCACCGGCGCGCACCCCGTGGTCGCGGTCGACATCGACGACGAGAAGCTCGAGCTGGCGCGCGAGTTCGGCGCGACGGTCACGATCAATTCACGGCAGGCGGATGCCGCGGCCGAAGTGCTCGCAGCGACGGGCGGCCGCGGTGTGCCGTGGGCGATCGAGGCGATCGGCCGGCCGGCCACACTGCGCCAGGCGCTCGACGCGACCGCCGCGGGCGGAACCGTCGTCGCCGTCGGGCTCGGCGCGGCCGACACCGAGTTCCCCGTGCCGCTCAACCAGCTCGTGCAGCGGCAGAAGCGCGTCGTGGGGTCGCTCTACGGCTCCAGCAACCCACTCATCGACCTGCCGCGCATCTTCGCGCTGTACCTCGCGGGGCGCCTGCCCCTCGACCGGCTGCTGGGCGAGCGGATGCCGCTTTCCGAGGTCGCCACCGCCTACGAGCACCTCGTGGCCGGCGCGGTCGGCCGCGGCATCCTCGTGCCGTGATCGCGTCGGTCTCGGCGCCTCGAAAAGCGCCGCGATGTCGTCCGGCCGCGACATTGACGGCATTACGGCACTTCTCGGTGACGACGGGGCTGTGAAGATGGATTCAACCGAAGGAAAGGGCGCGACGATGCGCAGTCAGGACTGGTACGGCGGCACGGGGCGCGACCCGTTCATCCACCGGGCATGGATGCGGCGCGGGGTGCCCGACCACGCCTTCGACGGTCGCCCGCAGATCGCGATCGCAAACACGGCGAGCGACCTCACCCCGTGCAACGCGCACCTGAACGAGGTCGCCGAGTTCGTCAAGCAGGGCGTGTGGGAGGCGGGCGGCGTGCCCGTGAACCTGCCGGTCACCTCGCTCGGCGAGACCCTCGTCAAGCCGACCGCGATGCTCTGGCGCAACATGGCGGCGATGACCATCGAGGAGATGCTGCGCGCCAACCCGATCGACGCCGCCGTGCTGCTCGGCGGGTGCGACAAGACCATTCCCGCGCTGCTGATGGGCGCGGCATCCGTCGACATCCCGGCCGTCGTCGTGCCGGGCGGGCCGATGCTGAACGGATACTTCCGCGGAGAGCGCTCCGGCTGCGGCACGGGTGTGTGGGCGCTTTCGGAAGAGGTGCGCGCGGGCACCCTGGCCGAGGAGGAGTTCGAGCGCTTCGACAAGCAGATGGTGCGCTCGAAGGGCCACTGCAACACGATGGGCACGGCCTCGACGATGGGCATCATGGCCGAGGCGCTGGGCATGACGATCCCGGGCGTCGCCGGCACGCCGGCCCCCGACTCGCGGCTGCTCGAGGCGGCGCACGCCTCTGGTCGACTCGCCGTCGAGCTCGCCCTCGAAGATCGGCGCATCTCGCAGGTCATCACGAAGGAGTCCTTCCACAACGCGATCGTCACCCTCGCCGCGATCGGCGGCTCGACGAACGCCGTCGTGCACCTGCTCGCGATCGCCGGGCGCCTCGGCATCGAGCTGACGCTCGACGACTTCGACCGCATCGGCGGGAAGGTGCCGCTGCTCGTCAACCTGCAGCCCTCCGGCTCGTACCTGATGGAGGACCTGTTCCGCGCCGGCGGCCTGCTCGCCGTGCTGGACCAGGTCGAGGACCTGCTCGACCCGGCAGCGCTCACCGTGCTCGGCACGCCGCTCACCTCGTTCCTCGGCGACCACCCCGTGTGGGACCGCGACGTCATCTCGCTGCGCGAGGACCCCCTGCAGGACGAGGCCGGCATTGCCGTGCTGCGCGGCAACCTCGCCCCGCGCGGCGCCGTCATCAAGCCGTCTGCGGCCACGCCCGAGCTGCTCACCCACACCGGCCGCGCCGTCGTCTTCGACTCGATCGAGGACTTCCATGCCCGCATCGACGACCCCGAGCTCGACGTCGACGCCGACTCGGTCATCGTGCTGCGCGGCTGTGGGCCGAAGGGCTACCCCGGCATGCCCGAGGTCGCGAACACCCCGCTGCCGCCGAAGCTGCTCAAGCAGGGCGTGCGCGACATGGTCCGCATCTCCGACGGGCGCATGTCGGGAACGGCATACGGCACCGTCGTGCTGCACGTCTCACCCGAGGCGGCCGCGCCGAGCAGCCTGCTCGCGCTCGTGCAGGACGGCGACCTGATCTCGCTCGACGTGCCGAACCGGAAGCTCGAGCTGCTGGTCGCTGAGGACGAGCTCGAGGCGCGCAAGCCCGCGTTCCGCGAGGTCGCGAGCTTCGCCAAGGCCGACCGCGGCTGGCAGAAGCTGTACATCGAGCACGTTCAGGGCGCCGACACCGGCGCCGACCTCGACTTCCTCGTGGGGTCGAGCGGATCCACCGTGACAAGGGAGTCCCACTGATGACGACGGATGCTTCGCAGAGCCGCCCCGAGCTGGCACTCGCGCGCGTCGAGCTCGACGGCGACGTGCTCTGGGCGGTGCGCCGCGGCGACGAATACGCCCCGCTCGGCATCACGCTCGCCGAGCTGCTGCGACTGCCCGCCGCCGAGGCTCGTGCCGCGGTCGAAGCGGCGGCCGGCCCCGGCATCCGGCCATCGCGAATCCTCGCGCCGGTGGACCCGCAGCACGAGGTGTGGGCAGCCGGGGTGACCTATCTGCGCAGCCGCGACGGGCGCATCGAGGAGGCGACCGACGGCACGCCGTACGATCGCGTCTACGGCGCCGAGCGCCCCGAGCTGTTCTTCAAGTCGACGGGCGTGCGGGTCGTCGGCGACGGCGAGCCGGTCGGCAAGCGCGCGGATTCCACGTGGGACGTGCCCGAGTCCGAGCTCGGCATCGTGGTCGACTCGGCCGGCGAGATCTTCGGCTACGTTCCGGGGAACGACTCGTCGAGCCGATCGATCGAGGGCGAGAACCTGCTCTACCTGCCGCAGGCGAAGGTGTTCACGGCCGGCTGCGCGCTCGGCCCCGAGATCGTGCCGGCGTGGGCGGCGACGCCGCCGTTCGGCATCCGCCTGCTCATCGAGCGCGACGGCGTCGCGGTGTTCGACGAGCGCACCTCGACCGACCAGCTCGCGCGCAGCCTCGACGACCTCGCCGGCTGGCTGTTCCGGGGCCTCGACTTCCCCGACGGCGTCATCGTGCTGACCGGCACCGGCGTCGTGCCGCCGGCCGAGTTCACCCTGCACGACGGCGACGAGGTCACGATCGAGATCGAGGGCGTCGGTACGCTGCGCAACCCCGTAGTCACTGTCGGGCGGGCCTGAGCCCGTCGGAATCGGGCACTCCCGCACTCGGGCATGCCGGCACCCCGGTAGGAACCGGGCGCAAGACGCGCGATTGATCCTACGCATACCGCCGAGACGCAAGATCTCTCACACGAAATGCGCCCGGTTCCTACTCCGGCGGTGGGCGCACGGCGCACGGCGCACGGCCCCGGACGCCGGCACGCCTACCCGCCGAACACCGGCAGCGCGACCCCGCGCACGCCCGGCTGCACCGCGAACACCGACCCGGCCCGCGGCTCGGCGTCGTCGGGCAGGTGCTGGCGCGACGTCGTGATGTAGAGCGTGTCGAGGGATGCCCCGCCGAACGCCGCCGCGCTGGTGTGCGACGCCCCAGGCACCGAGACCTCCTCCGTGACCGCCCCGGATTCCGGGTCGAGGCGGCGGATCACTCCCCCGCCCCAGAACGCGACCCAGAGCCCGCCCTCGGCGTCGATCGTCATGCCGTCGGGCGCGCCGTCGAACCCCGAGACATCGGCGAACGGCCGTCGCTCCGAGAGCTCCCCGTCGGCCACCGAGTAGTCGAAGACGTCCACACGATGCGTGGGCGTGTCGACGTAGTACGCACGCGACCCGTCCAGGCTCCACTGCAGCCCGTTCGAGATCGTCACGCCATCGAGCACGACCGACGCGGACCCGTCGGGAGTCACCCGGTACAGCGACGCGGCCCCCGGCGTCTCGTCGTACGCCATCGACCCGCAGAAGAACCGGCCGGCAGCGTCGCATCCGCCCTCGTTGAGCCGGATCGCGGGGTCGTCCAGCACCTGGGCGAGCTCGCACACGCGCCGGAACCCGGAGTCGAACAGCGAGAACCCGTGCTCGGTCGCGACGATGAACCCCCCGTCGGCCCGGGGCCGCACCACGGCCGCTACCGGCGAGCCGACCGAGTGCCGCGCAGGCGACTCGAGCGACGACAGGTCGACGACGGCGCCGGCGAGCATGTCGACGACAAGCATCCGCTCGCCCACCGGGTCCCAGCAGGGGCCCTCCCCGTGCCATGTGACCGGTGCCGTGAGCTGCTCAGCCCTCACATCCAGCCCCCGTCCACCACCCAGCTCTGCGCCGTGCAGAGCCGCGAGTCGTCGGCGGCGAGCCAGAGCATCAGGCGCGCCACGTCGGCGGGGTAGAGCAGCTCTGGCAGGCACTGCGCCGCCATGATCTTGGCCCGCTCGGCGTCGCCGACCCAGTGGGACAGCTGTCGCGGCGTCATCACCCAGCCCGGGATGATGCAGTTCACGCGGATCCCATCGCCCCCGAACTCGCGCGCCAGCGTGCGCGTGAGCCCCTCGATGCCCGCCTTCGCCGTGATGTACACGGGCAGCTCGACGAGGTCGATGTGCGCGCTGATCGACCCGAGGTTGATGATCGAGCCGCCGCCCGCGGCACGCATCCCGGCCCGCACCGCCTGGGCTGCGAAGAAGTGGTGTCGCACGTTGACGGCGACGCCCTCGTCCCACCCGGCGACGTCGATGTCGTCGACAGGGCGGCGCGTGTCATTGGCCGCGTTGTTGACGAGGGCCCTGATGGGGCCCAGGCGGGCGGATGCCTCGCCGAGCGCCGCCTGCAGCGCGGCCACGTCCGTGACGTCCACGGGAAGGAAGAGGGCGCCGGTCTCAGCGGCGAGCTGCGCCCCGGCATCCGCGTCGACATCGCAGAACGCGACGCGCGCGCCCTGCTCGGCCAGTTGCGCGACGAACTCGCGCCCCAGCCCTGTCGCTCCGCCGCTCACGAAGGCCGTGCGGCCTGCGAGCGAGGGGTAGTGGGCGAAAACGGATGCCTGACCCGTCATGTTTTCGGTCATCGTCATTGCTAACCTCGTGTGCACAAAGTTTCTCACGCCTGGAGAAACCTATCGTCGAGAGTAACGCTATGAGCACACCCGCAGACCGTCAACGTCGGCAGACGAGCCGCCCTGTGCAAAGACGGCCCCTCCGTGTCGATAATCTGAGCGCCATGACAGATGGTGTCGTGACGGGCGAAGCGGGCGGAACCCGCGCGCAGCGCGCGACGCTGTCAGAGGTCGCGGCACTCGCCAGCGTCTCGGTCGCCACCGTCTCGAAGGTGCTGAACGGCCGCTCAGGCGTCTCCGACGAGACCCGCAGCCGCGTCGAGTCCCTGCTCGACGAGCGCAACTACAACCGTCGCACGACAGCGCAGAGCACGGCCCCGCTGGTCGACGTGCTGTGCTTCGAGATCGACAGCCCGTTCGGCTCGGCCGCGATCGCGGGCGTCGAGCGCATCACGCGCGAACAGGGCATCGGCATGGTCGTCACCGGCACGCAGGACTCCCACCAGCCCACTGCCGCATGGGTCGAGGGCGTGCTGCGGCGCCAGCCGATCGGCATCATCCTGGTCGCCGCCGCCCTCAGCGAGAAGGTGAAGGCGCGCCTGCGCAGCCGCAACATCCCCGTGGTCATGATCGATCCGTACGGGGCGCCGGGCACCGACGCCCCGTCGATCGGCTCGGCCGACTGGAACGGCGGCTACCTCGCCACCCGACACCTCGTCGAGCTCGGTCACACGAGGATCGCGATCATCACAGGCCCCGACGACATGCTCGCCTCGACGGCGCGCCTGTCGGGCTATCGGGCCGCGCTCGACTCCGCCGGCCTGCGCCCGCGCCGCGACTGGATCAAGCCGGGCAAGTTCCACCACGACGACGGGCTGAGCCAGGGGCTCGAGCTGCTGAGCGCGGAGGGCGATGACCGCCCGACGGCGATCTTCGCCTCGAGCGACATCCAGGCCCTCGGGGTCTACGACGCGGCCCGCTCGCTGGGGCTCGACGTGCCGGGCGACGTCTCGGTGGTCGGCTACGACGACGTCTCGATCGCGAAGTGGGCCGGCCCTGCGATGACGACGATCCACGTGCCGCTCGCCGAGATGGCCGAGCAGGCGATGCACCTCGTCACCCGGCTGCGCGACGAGCCGGAGCTCGCCTTCCGCCGCGTCGACATGGCGACGACGCTCGTCGCCCGCGACAGCACGGCCGCCCCACGCGCGTAGTCCCGCGCGAGTTTCCTCGCCTCCCGGCGCCGTGCGCTGCTGCGATCCGCTTGGCGCTGCTCGCATCCGAGCAGCGCACGCGGCGCGGGCCACGCGGGCGCCCGATTGCGCTCAGATAACGAAACTTTCCTGTTTCTAGAGAAACCTTGACACGACTTTTCGCGCTGGTTACTTTCAACGGCGGGGCGACAACGCAGTCGTCCATGACCAATGAGGAAGAACATGCGATTCCCATTCCGATCGAAGAACGCACTCCGATCGCTCGCCGTCGTCGCAGCCGCAGGCCTCGCGATGACCGGGCTGGCCGCGTGCAGCAGCGGCAACTCAAGCCAGGGATCAGCCGGCTCGGCAACGAAGGGCACGATCAACTGGTGGGGCTGGACCCCGACCAACAGCGACGAGGCGAAGGGCTTCATCGCCGCGTTCAACAAGCAGTATCCCGACATCAAGGTCAACTTCAAGCTGGTCGGCATCAGCGACTATCAGGCCGCGATGCGCCCCGCACTGGCATCCAACAGCGGCCCTGACGTCTACGACCTGCAGCCCGGCGCCTACGTGCAGCAGTTCGGCACCTACGCAGAGGACCTGACCCCCGTCGCCAAGAAGGCCCTCGGCGACGACTGGAAGTCGAAGATCGCGAAGATCGCGGTCGACGGGCTCAGCTCGAAGGGCAAGCTCACGGCCCTGCCGATCGGCTCGACCTTCGCCGGCTCGCTCTGGTACAACGCCGACCTGTTCAAGAAGTACAACCTCGAGCCGCCCAAGACGCTGGACGAGTGGAAGCAGGTGTGCGCCACGTTCAAGCAGAACGGGGTCGGATGCTTCGCCCAGGGCGCCTCGCAGGAGGGCTTCGACCAGGACACCCTGCAGGCCATCGCTAACTCGGTCGACCCGGGTTGGTGGACCAAGGCCTCGAAGGGCGACGCCAAGTGGGACTCCCCGCAGGGCGTCGAGACCCTCACCATCTGGAAGGAGCTGTTCACCGACGGCATCATGCAGGAGGGCGCCCTCGGCGCCCAGCAGTACCCCGACGTGAACAACCAGTTCCTCACCGGCAAGTACGCGATGGTGATGATGGGCAGCTGGTACACGCAGTACGCGACGGCGGATGCCATGACGCAGGCCATCTCGTCCGCGGGCGTCGCCGGCGCCAAGCCGTTCCCGATCCTGCCGATCACGTTCCCCGACGTGGCGGGCAAGGGCAACACGAGCGAGATGTTCGGCGACGCCGACTACGGCCTCGCGGTGGCGAGCAAGTCGAAGAACAAGGCCGCGGCCGAGACCTTCGTGAAGTGGATGGCCACGAGCAAAGAAGGCCAGCAGCAGATCGCCAACCGCCTCGACACCACCCCGGTGCTCGCCGGGGTCGCGCCCGACTTCACCTCGATCAAGTTCGTCGACCCCGAGCTGCAGTCCGGCCCGGTCAACGCCTACCTGAAGGCGACTGCGAGCATCGACGAGCCGCGCTTCGCCCTGCTGAACGCCGACGTCGAGAACGCGTTCCTCGCCGCGGCCCAGTCGGTCGCGAGCGGCAGCGCGAGCCCGCAGAAGGCGGCCACGACGCTGCAGCAGGCCGCCGACGCGGCGAAGGCAGCCAACGGATGACGGTTTCAACCGAACGGTTGACGCAGCGCGGGGTCGGCTCGTCGAGCCGGCCCCGCGCCCGCCGCCGCCTGCAAGCGCCCGGCCTGCCGTGGATCATTCCCGCCCTCGTCCTCTCGGTCGGCCTGATCTACTACTGCATCGCCTACACGGGCTACATCTCGACCCTGAACTGGGACGGCGCGAGCCCCGAGAAGATCTCGGTCGGACTCGAGAACTACACGCGCATCGCTCAGGACCCGATCTTCTGGCGCGCGATCTGGCACACCGTCGCCTTCTTCATCGTGACCTTCGTGGTGCAGACGGTGCTCGGCGTCGTGTTCGCGGTGATCATGCACTCGCGCATCCGCCTCGCCGTGGTCTACAAGGTGATCGTCTTCGTGCCGGTTGTGCTGGCGCCTGCGATCATGGCGCCGGTCTTCCGGCAGATCTTCGCAGCCGACGGCCAGTTCAACTGGGTGCTCGAGCACATCGGCCTGGGGTTCCTCGCGCAGCCGTGGATCGGCCAGGAATCCACCGCCCTGCCCGTGATCATGGTGATCACCATCTGGCAGTGGACCGGGCTCACCTTCGTGCTCTATTACGCGGCGATGAGCCAGATCGACCAGTCGCTGCTCGAGGCGGCGCGCATCGACGGCGCCGGCAACCTGCGCACCCTGGTCAGCATCATCTGGCCGAGTCTGCGCGGCACGACCGTCGCCCTCGCGATCCTCGGCGCGATCGGCGCGCTCAAGACCTTCGACGTGCCGTGGCTCGTCACGATCGCAGGGCCCAACAACGCGACCCAGTTCCTCGGCACGTACATCTACCAGATGACCATTCAGCTGGCGCACGTCGGCTACGGCGCCGCGCTCTCGATCGTGCTGCTCGTGATCGCGCTCGTGATGGCGATCATCCTGCAGATCGTCGGTCGCGAGGAGCGCTCCACCAAGAGGAAGGCGCGCTGATGTTCGAGGTCCGCAGATGGTGGAGCAAAGGCATCCTTCAGCTCGTCGCCACCCTGCTCGTCCTGCCCTACCTGTTCCCCCTGGTCGCGATGGTGCAGGGATCGTTCCAGGGCGACGGCTGGGGCAACTACCGCGACGTGCTGCGGGTGCCGGGCTTCTTCCGCTTCTTCGTGAACAGCGCGATCATCGCGGCCGGCGTGATCGTGATCGTCTATGTCGTCACGATGCTCGCGTCGTACGGGTTCGCCAAGCTGCACATCCGCGCCCGCGAGGTGTACTTCTGGCTGCTGCTCGCGTGCCTCACGCTGCCCGAGGTCGTGCTGCTGACACCGCTGTTCACGACGACGCAGGCGGTCGGCCTGTTCGACACGTACTGGGCCGTCATCCTGCCGCTCGCCGCGCTGCAGGTGCCGTTCGCCGTGCTGCTCACCCGCAACTTCATCAACGGCCTGCCCGACGAGATGTTCGAGGCGGCGCGCGTCGACGGCGCGAACTCGCTGCGCGGGTTCCTCTACCTGGTGATCCCGCTGACGCGGCCGATCGCCGCGGCGGTGCTCATCTTCACGCTCATCGGGGCGTGGAACGACTACCTCATGCCGCTGGTCTTCCTGCAGTCGCAGGACATGCAGACCATCACCCTCGTCCCGCAGTTCTTCGTCGGGGAGTTCAGCAACGACCAGACGAAGATCCTGGCGTCGGCCGTGCTGACGGCGATTCCGGAGATCGTGGCCTACCTGTGCCTCCAGGGACTCTTCGAGCGCGGCCTCTCGGCCGGCGCCATCAAGTAACGCAACTCAATAGGAAGTAGAACCACACATGCCACTCATCCAAGTCGACCTCGACGCCGAGCTGTACGCCAGCACCGGTGACGCCATCGGCGAGGCGGTGCACCAGGCGCAGATCGAGGCGCTCGGGATTCCGGCCGACGACCGCTTCCAGGTGTTCCGCCCGCACGCCCCCGGCGAGTTGAAGTTCGACCCGGGCTACAACGACGTCGACCGGCAGAACCTGCTGCTGATCCAGGTGACCGCGGTGCACATGTACCCGGTCTCCGTGAAGCGGCGGTTCTTCGAGACGGTGGTCGCGAAGCTCGCCCCGCTCGGCGTGCGGCCAGAGGACGTGCAGATCGCGCTCGTCGAGAACGGCTTCGAAGACTGGTACGCAGGACGATGAGCGGGGCAGAGCGGATGCATGAACACGATGGCGCGCCATTGGACGTGCTCTTCCTCGGGGGCACGGGCACGATCAGCGCCTCGAGCGTACGGCTCGCAGTTGCGCACGGATTCCATGTCTCGGTGCTCAACCGCGGCGCGAACCGCACCGGGCGCGAGCTGCCCGACGAGGTCGAGTGGCTGACCGGCGATGTGACGGATGACGCCTCGGTCGTCGCCGCCATCGGCGATCGCACCTTCGACGCGGTCGTCAACTTCCTCTCGTACGACGAGGACGACGTGGCCCGCATGGTCGCGCTCTTCGGTGGCCGTACAAAGCAGTACGTGCACATCAGCTCGGGGTCGATCTATGCGAAGCCCGTGCTGATCACTCCGATCACCGAGTCGACCCCGACGGCGCCCAATCCGCCCCTTCCGTATGCGACCGCGAAGTGGCGCGCCGAGCAGGCCCTCGCCCGCGCCCACCGCGAGCAGGGCTTCCCGGTGACCGTGATCCGCCCGTCGCACACCTACGACGACGCCAACCCGCCGCTCGCCGGCGGCTGGGCGGTCATCGACCGCATCGCCCGCGGCGAGGAGGTGCCGGTGCACGGCGACGGCACCTCGCTGTGGACCCTCACCCATGCCGAGGACTTCGCGCAGGGCCTCGTCGGCCTGCTCGGCAGCGAGCGCGCGATCGGCGAGACGTTCCACATCACCGGCGACGACGTGCTCACGTGGGACCAGATCCACACGCTGTTCGCGCGCGCGCTGGGGGTCGAGCCCAAGCTCGTGCACGTGCCGAGCGAGTTCTACCCCGTGGTGGCGCCCGAATGGTTCTGGTCGGGCGAGTTCGTCGGCGACCTCGGACACTCCGCCGTGTTCGACAACTCGAAGATCCGCCGCTTCGTGCCCGGGTTCGCCCCGAAGCTCACCTTCGAGCGCGCCGTGCGGCGGATGCTGGAGTGGCGCGCCGCGCACCCCGAGACCGCCCACGGCGACGAGGCGACGGAAGAGGTGCTCGAGCGGGTCGTCGATGCCTACCACGCGGCGCGGCAGGCCTTCGCGGACCGGGCTCCCGCCGCCGTCGGCGCGGCGGTAGCTTCGTGAACGTGAACCCCACTGCATCGCACCGCGAGGGAAATACTGCTCTTCCCAGGCATCCGCTCGGCTCCACCGGCCTCGACGTGACGGCGCTGTGCGTCGGCACCAGCCCGCTCGCCAGCATGAAGCGGCTCTACGGCTACGACGTGTCCGACGAGCGCGCCGCCTCGACGCTCGACGCGGTCTTCGACGGCCCGATCCGCTTCATCGACACGTCGAACGGATACGGGGAGGATGGGTCGGCCGAGCGCCGCATCGGCGCGGCGATCGCCGCGCGCAGCGGACTGCCCGCCGACATCGTGCTCGCGACCAAGGTCGACCCCGACCCCGAGACGGGCGCCTTCGACGGGGCGCGCGTGCGCGCGTCGTACGAGGAGAGCCTCGAGCGGCTCGGCGTCGACCGGGTGCCGCTGCTGCACCTGCACGACCCCGAGCGCATCTCGTTCGACGAGGCGGTCGCGCCCGGCGGTGCGGTCGAGGCTCTGGTCGCGCTGAAGGAGGCCGGCGCGGTCGACTTCATCGGCGTCGCCGGCGGCCCGGTCGACCTGCTGCAGCAGTACCTCGACACCGAGGCGTTCGACGTCGTGCTGAGCCACAACCGCTACACGTTGCTCGACCGCTCGGCGCAGCGCCTGTTCGAGGGCGCGCACGAGCGCGGCATCGGCGTGATCAATGCGGCGCCCTACGGCGGCGGGATGCTGGCGAAGGGCCCCGACACGCAGTCGAAGTACGGCTACGGCGAGCGCGACGATCGCATTGCGGATGCCGCGCGGGCCATGCAGGCCGCGTGCGAGCGCTACGGGGTGCCGCTCGCGGCGGCGGCTCTTCAGTTCTCGCTGCGCGCAGCGTTCGTCGACTCGACGGTCGTGGGGGTCTCGTCCCCGGAGCGTGTCGCCGAGACGGTCGGGTTCGCCACGCTCGAGCTGCCGGATGAGCTGTGGCCCGAGCTGGAGTCCCTGGTCCCGCCCTCGTCCCTCTGGCTGAACTGATCCGCCCTCCGATCGTTGAGGTGCAGCGGGCAGCGCTGCGTCTCGAAACGATCACGCGTTTTCTCGGGTTCACGTGAACGAGGGAACCATTCGCGCGGCGGAGAGAGCTGTTGTTCTCTCCGCCGCACTTCCGAAGGGAACATCGGTTCCCTCGCGCGAAGAAGTGGTTCCGCCAGGCAGATGCGCGCGAGCGAACGGGCGACAGCCTTGCGCGCGTGCGGAGCCGCGTGCGAACGCCTACTTACGGATTCCGCGGCGCGGCCGTCGAGCCCCGCACGACCAGCTGGGTCGCGAGGTCGATGCGCAGGTGGTCCTGCGCAGAGCGCTCGCGCAGCCGCAGCGCGAGCCGCGTCGCCTGCTCGGCCATGTCGGCCGTCGGCTGTCGAACGGTCGTGAGCGGCGGGCCCACCCAGGCCGCGACGGGCAGGTCGTCGAATCCGACCACCGAGAGCTCGACGGGGATCGCGATCCCTTTCTCACGCGCGGCCTCGTACACGCCGAGCGCCTGCAGGTCGCTCTCGGCGAAGATCGCGGTCGGCGGCTCGGGCAGCGACAGCAGGGCGAGCCCCTCGGCGAGCCCGCTCTGAATGTCGAAGTCACCGGCCCGCAGATACTCGACGGGCACGGACACCCCGGCGGCATCCAGCGCAGAGCGGAAACCCGAGAGCCGAGCGCGCGACATCAGCATGTCGTCGGGCCCGGCGATGACCGCGACGCGCCGGTGCCCGAGCTCCAGCAGGTGACGGGCGGCGAGCGTGCCGCCCGTCCAGTTCGCGGCGCCGATCGCGGGCACGTCGGGCGGCGGGTCGCCGGCCGGGTCGATGATCACGAAGGGGATGTTCCGCACGCGCAGCTGCCGCCGCGACTCCTCGGGCAGCCCGGACAGCACGAGCACCACCCCGACGGGCCGGCGCTCCAGGGCACCCTCGATCCAGTCGGGCGCGGGCGCATGCCGGTCGCCGCTCTCAGTGACGACGACCGACAGCCCGTTCTCCTTCGCGACGCGCTCAACACCGCGGATGATCTCGAGCGTCCACTCCGTGCCGAGCTGCCCGAACACGACCTCGATGAGCGACGACGACTGCGCGGTGCCGCGGCGGTTGTAGCCGTGCCCGTGCAGCAACCCCTCGATCTGGGCCCGGGTCGTGTCCGACACCCCGGTGCGCCCGTTCAAGACCTTCGACACCGTCGACAGCGACACCCCGGCCTCGTCGGCGATGCGCGACAGGGTCGCGCGCTCGCTCGAATCGGTCATGTCCGCGATCCTAGGGCCCGGCCTACGGCGTGTCGGACAGCGGCACGGGCGCCGGGCGCTCGACGGTGCTCGAGAGCTCGACGACGCGCCCCTCAGACGATGCCGTGAGGATCGACTCCATGATGTCGAGCACATGGAACGCGAGCTCGCCCGACGCCCGATGCGGGGTGCCCGCGGTGATCGACGCGGCGAGATCGGCGAGGCCGTAGCCGCGCCCGGCATCCCGATAGCCCGCCGACTCCGGCACGACGGCCCACTCGCCCGACTCGGCCGTGAACACCTCGACGGCGTCCGAGAACCGGTTCGGGTCCGGCACAGCGAGCGTGCCGAGCGAGCCGTACACCTCGAACAGCGGCGAGCGCGTCGCCCACACCTCGAAGCTCACGGTCACGGTCGAGGCGACGCCCGACGCATGCTCGAGCAGCGCCGTGATGTGCGTGTCGACGTCCACCGGCAACACGGTGCCCGCGTTCGGCCCGGTGGCGATCGTGCGCTCGCGCGCCGACCGCCGCGCGACGCCCGAGACGCGCGCGACCGGCCCGAGCAGGTGCACGAGGCTGGTCAGATAGTACGGCCCCATGTCATAGAGCGGCCCGCCACCCGGCTGGTAATAGAAAGCAGGGGCCGGATGCCAGCGCTCATGCCCCGGCGCAGACCAGTGCACCGACGCGCCGAGCACTTCGCCGATGGTGCCGTCGTCGACGACTTTGCGCGCGGTCTGGATGCCGGTGCCGAGCACGGTGTCCGGCGCGCTTCCGACGCGCAGGCCGTTCGTCTGTGCCGCGATCAGCGGCGCAGCCTCGGCCGTCGACAGCCCGAGCGGCTTCTCGGCGAACACGTGCTTGCCCGCGGCGAGCGCGCGCAGGCCGACCTCGACGTGCGCCGCCGGGATCGTGAGGTTGATGATCGCGTCGATGTCATCGGAGGCGAGCAGCTCGTCGACCGTCCGCGAGACGACGCCCTGCTCGGCGGCGACCTCTGCTGCCCGGGCCTCGTTGAGGTCGGCCACAGCCACGAGGCGAAGATTCGGCAGCTTCGGCAGGCTGTCGAAGTACTGCTTCGAGATCACACCGACGCCGATCACGCCGACGCGCAGCACCTCGGGCGAGGCATCCGCGCTCATGCTGCGACCGCCTCAGAGCCGCGCGCCGCCCACAGCAGCCCGCGCTCGATGATGGTGCGCACGTTCGGGTCGTTGACGATCTCGAGCTTGTGCCCCGGGGCCGAGACGAAGATGCGGCCTTTGCCCCACTGGCGGGTCCAGATCGCGGGCGCGGTGACGGGCCGATTCCAGGCATCCCACGGCCGCACCGCCTGCGTCGTCGTGGCCAGCACGTCGTTGTACTCGTCGGACAGCACCCAGTACTGCTCGGTGTGCAACTCGAAGTCGGTGATCCCTGCAGTGATGGGATGCGACCTGCCGTACTCGGTGATGTTCACGGTGTACGGCAGGTAGTTGTCCGACTGCTCGCCGGTGCGCAGCTCGGGTGCGATGCCCGCATGGTGGGCGAACTGACCGCCGATCATGTGCAGGTAGTCGGCGTTGTCGCGGTACGAGTCGGCGATGCCGCCATGCCAGCCGGCGAGGCCCGTGCCGTTCAGCACCGCGCGCCTGAGGCCGGCGAACTCGCCCCTCTCGATCGAGTTCATGGTGTTGATCTGCACGATGAGGTCGACGGTGTCGAGGTAGTCGAAGTCGGTATAGACCCTGGTCCCCTCCGAGACCCGCACCCGGAAGCCGTGCTCCTCGAGGAACGGGATGACCGAGTCGGTGGTCTCGACCGGCTCGTGGCCGTCCCAGCCGCCGCGGACGATGAGCGCGTTGCGCTGCGTCATATCTCTTGATTCCTTAGTTGTTGGTTCTTAGTTCTTGGTGCTGAATGCAGCGTCGAATGCGGTGGCGGATGCCTCGATCGCATGTTCGCGGACGAAGGCGAGCGCCTCTGGGGCGCCCTTCAGCCGGTCGAAGCCGGCGTCCTCCCACTCGACCGAGAGCGGACCCTCATAGCCGATGGCGTTGAGCATGCGGAAGGCGTCCTCCCACGGCACGTCGCCATGGCCCGTGTTGATGAAGTCCCAGCCGCGCCTCGGGTCGGCCCAGGCGAGGTGCGAGGACAGTCGGCCGTTGCGGCCGTTGAGGCGCTTCTTCGTGTCCTTGCAGTGCACGTGGTAGATGCGGTCCTGGAAGTCCCACAGGAACCCGACGGGGTCGAGGTCCTGCCAGACCATGTGCGACGGGTCCCAGTTGAGGCCGAACGACTCGCGGTGGCCGATCGCCTCGAGGGTCGCCTTGGTGGTCCAGTAGTCGTAGGCGATCTCGGACGGGTGCGGCTCGAGCGCGAACTTCACGCCGACCTCGTCGAACACGTCGATGATCGGGTTCCAGCGGTCGGCGAAGTCCTGGTAGCCGGCGTCCACCATGGCCTGCGAGGCCGGCGGGAACATCGCGACGTACTTCCAGATGGACGAGCCGGTGAACCCGGTGACGACCTTCGCGCCGAGGCGGGCCGCGGCCCGCGCGGTGTTCTTGACCTCTTCGGCGGCGCGCTGGCGCACGCCCTCGGGGTCGCCGCCGCCCCACACCGAGTCGGGCAGGATGTCGCGGTGGCGCTGGTCGATCGGGTCGTCGCAGACCGCCTGGCCCTTGAGGTGGTTCGAGATCGCGAACACCTTGAGGCCGTTCTTCTCGAGGATCGCGAGCCGGTCGGCGACGTAGTCGTCGTCGACGGCGGCGCGGTTCGGGTCGAGGTGGTCGCCCCACGAGGCGATCTCCAGGCCGTCGTAGCCCCACTCGCCCGCGAGCCGCGCGACTTCCTCGAACGGCAGGTCGGCCCACTGGCCGGTGAACAGGGTGACAGGTCGTGCCATGGCTTCTCTCCTTCGAGTGCTCGGGCTAGGAAACGGTGGTCCACCGGGCGCTGTCGGCGGATGACCGCTCGACCGCGTCCAGCACCTGCTGCACCTGCAGCCCGTCGTCGAACGACGGCGACGGCGCGCGCTCTTCCGCGATGTCGAAGATCAGGTCACGCACCTGGTGCGAGAACGGATGCTCGTACCCGAGGCCGTGCCCCGTCGGCCACCATGCGGCGGCGTAGGGGTGCTCGGGTTCGGTGACGAAGATGCGGCGGAAGCCCTGCTCGCCGGCGGCATCGGCGCCGTCGTAGAACTCGAGCTCGTTCATCTTCTCGAGGTCGAACACGATCGCCCCGCGCGAGCCGAAGATCTCGATCTTGAGCCCGTTCTTGCGGCCGGTGGCGTAGCGCGTCGCCTCGAAGCTCGCGACCGCGCCGCCCGAGAGCTGCCCGGTGAACCAGGCGGCGTCGTCGACCGTGACGGTGCCGCGTTCGTCGGAGGCGGTGCCCGACAGCCCGACTCCGCTGGCAAGCAGCGGCCGCTCGGTGACGAAGGTGCGCAGATGGCCGGAGACCTGCTCGACGCTCTGCCCGGTGATGAACTGCACCGCGTCGACGGCGTGCGCGCCGATGTCGCCGAGCGAGCCCGAGCCGGCGAGCTTCTTGTCGAGCCGCCACGTCATGGGGCCGTTCTCGTCGACGAGCCAGTCCTGCAGGTACGCGGCGCGCGCCTGGCGCACCTCGCCGATACGGCCGGCCTGCACGAGCTCGCGCGCGAAGGTGAGCGCGGGCACGCGGCGGTATGAGAAGCCGACCATCGAGCGGATGCCGCGGGCGGCGGCATCGCGCGCGGCATCCGCCATCGCCCTCGCCTCCTCGACCGTGTTCGCGAGCGGCTTCTCGCACAGCACGTGTTTGCCCGCCTGAAGTGCGGCGATCGCGATCTCTGCGTGGCTGTCGCCGGGCGAGCAGATGTCGACGAGGTCGACGTCGTCGCGCGCGACGACCTCGCGCCAGTCGGTCGATGCCTCGGCCCAGCCGAGCTTCTCGGCCGCGGCTTGGGTCTTCGCGGCGTCGCGCCCGACGATCACGGTCATCTCAGGGTGGAACGGCAGGTCGAAGAACCGCGGGGCGACGCGGAAGGCCTGGCTGTGGGCGGCTCCCATGAAGCCGGTGCCGATCAGCGCGACGTGCAGGGTGGGTGTTGAGGTCACAGAAGACTCCTTCGTCTCAGAGAAACATATCGCACTCTGGACAGAGAGTTTCGCAAATTCCGCTTTTCGCGTGCGCGGGTGAAACGTTGCTTCCGCGGGTCGAACTACGCCCGCGGAACCGTCGCTTCTCCCGCGCGCACGAGCGGCGGCGCCGTGCTCTCGCGCACCACAAGCGTCGTCGCGAGGTCGACCCGCGCGGCGCGCACCGCACCGCCCTGCGCGTCGAGCGCGAGCAGCGCGGCCTGCTCGCCCATCTCGGCGAGCGGCTGCCGGATCGTCGTGAGCGGCGGCCCCGACCAGCTCGCGATCTCGAGGTCGTCATAGCCGACGATGGACACGTCGCGGGGCACCGACAGCCCCAGCATCCGCGCCGCCTCGAGCACACCGAGCGCGGTGAGGTCGTTGCCCGCGAAGATCGCCGTCGGCCGGTCCGGCAGTTGCAGCAGCTCGCGACCGAAGTTCAGCCCGTCCTCGCGCAGGAAGTTGCCCCAGCGCAGCGCGTCCGATCGGAACGGGACGCCGGCCTCGTCGAGCGCCGCGCGGAACCCGGAGAGGCGAGCGCGCGAGCACATCATGTCCTGCGGGCCGCCGATCACGGCGATCGACCGGTGGCCGAGCTCGAGCAGGTGGCGCGCGGCGAGCACGCCGCCCGACCAGTTCGCACTGCCCACAGACGGCACATCGGGTGCCGGGTCGCCCGCGGGGTCAACGATGACGAACGGGATGCCGCGCAACGCCAGCCGCTGCTTCGCATCGGCAGGCAGGTCGCTGAACACGAGCACCACTCCGGCGGGGCGGCGCTGCAGCACCTGCGCGAGCCACTCGGGCCCCGGGGTGTGCCGATCGCCCGTCTCGCTCAGCACCACACTCAGCCCGCGCGACACCGCCGCCCGCTGCACACCGCGGATGATCTCGATCGCGAACGCCGTCTCGACCCGCTCGAAGACGAGCTCGATGAACGGCTGGCGGCGCCGATCGGCGGGCTGCCGGTAGCCATGGGTGCGCAGCGCCTGCTCGACGCGCGCCCGGGTCTCGGCTGAGACGCCGGAGCGGCCGTTCAGCACCTTCGAGACGGTCGACGGCGAGACCTCTGCCGACTCGGCGATGCGCGTGAGGGTTGCGGCGGAGCGGGTCATGCCGGCCACTCCTCGACGAGGTGGGTCGCGACACGGAACGCGTTCGCGACGATGGTGAGCGTGGGGTTCACGCTGCCGTTGGTCGGGTGCAGCGACGAGTCGCACACCACAACGCGGCGCGCTCCCCACAGCCGCCCGAACCGGTCGGTCGCCCCCGTCGCCGGGTCGTCGCTCATGCGCGCGGTTCCGCAGCTGTGCTCGCCGGCGGCCGACGCGGTCGCGGTGCCGACCAGCCGTCGCACCTCGCGAGCGCCTGCGGCTTCGAGCCACGCGGCGCCTTCGCGCGCGAGCCCGGTCTCGACCTCCTGCGAGGCCCAGTGCACGTCCTTCCGCAGCCGCGCCCCCGGCTTCCCCCAGCGGTCGAGCACGCCGTCCGCGAGCGACACGCGCGAGGTCGGCAGCGGAATCTCCTGCCCCATCGCGAACACCCCGAATGAATGGGCGCGCCCCTCGCGCATCCACTCCTTGTGCTTGGCGCCCCACGTGGGCACGTCGGGCGACGGCGCGAGCGCGCTCGTCAGGGGCAGCAGGCTCATCAGGTCGACGAGCACGCCCCCGCCCCACGGCACGCTCGGCGAGTGCACGTGGTCGAGCGTCGCGATCGAATGCCCGGGGCCGATAAAGTTCTTGACCTTCTCGTCGACGGTTCCGAGCACCGTGACGGCGCGGTGATCGTGGATGTTCCGACCCAGCTCGTCGTTGCCGAGCCCGCTCGCCTGCAGCAGCCGCGGCGTCTCGACCGCGCCGGCCGACACGATGACGACATCGGCGCGCACGGTCAGCTCGACGGGCTGGGTGCTCGCGTTCGCCATGACGACGACGGATGCCCCACCCGGCGCATCCCGCACCTCGATCGCCTCCGCGTCGTACAGCACCCGGCAGTTGCCGGTGGCGACCGCGCGCGGGATGAAGGTGTTGTGCGCGCCGTTCTTCGCGTTCACGGGGCACGCGTGGCCGACGCACTGCGCGCAGCGCACGCACGCGGGGCGGCCCTCGTGCTCGACGCTGTTGAGCGCGAGCGGGATGGGGCCCCAGCCCCAGCCGAGCCGGTCGGCTGCGGCGGCGAGCAGCTCTCGTGCGGGCTCCGTGCCGAACGGCGGCATCGGGTAGCCCTTCGTGCGCGGCATCCGGCGCGTCAGCGCGCCTTCTTCGCCCGCGACGCCGAGCTCCCACTCGGCGCGCGTGTAGAACGGCTCGAGCTCGTCGTAACTGATCGGCCAGTCGGCGAGGCTCGCACCCTCCGGGTTGCCGTACAGCGCACGCATCCGGAAGTCCTCGGGCATGAACCGCCAGGCCATGCCCTGCCAGATGCGGGTGCCGCCGCCGAACGCGTCGGCGTTGAGGCCGTAGCGGCCCGCGTCGCCCGTGCCGTCGACCAACTCGTCGCCGGCGCTGTCCTCCTGTGCGCGAAGATTGGCCTCCCGGCCCGGCACATGAATTCGCGGATGCTGCGGGCCGGGCCCGACGCGCACCGAATACACCGCGTTCCGCTTGTCGTGCAGGTGATCGTTGCGGAGCAGCCGGTTCGGCACCGCGGGCATGCGCTCGAGGAGCAGCACCGACTTGCCGGCCTGCGCCAGCACCTGCGCCGCGACACCGCCGCCCGGCCCGCTGCCGATCACGACGGCGTCGTAGTGACCGGCGACGGATGCCACGTCGAGGCCGTCTGGAAGCTCGGGCTCCACGATCTGTGTGCCCTCGGGCACGTGACGGAACCCGATCATGCCGAGGCCTACGGGGTCGCTCCGCCGCGCATCCGCGGCGTAGAAGCCCTCATAGGCGATGCGCCGCAGCTGCGCGAAGGCGTCGCTGCCCGCGCCCCCTTCGATCTCCCGAAGGATCTCGTCCTGTTCTTCTGGTGCGAGGTCGGCGAAGCCGGACCCCGGCCGTGCGGCGGCCGCGCTCGTGTCGAGCCGGACGCCGAGGGCGGCGAGGCCGGGAGCCGCGTCCAGCGGCTCCCGGCCTGCAACCCTCAGGTATTCGGCGACTCCCCCGGCCCAGCCTGCCGGCCAGGAATCCGCGGGGATGATGCGGTCGACCGCGGCGCGGAGCGCACGGTCTTCGACGATCCTTTCCCGATCGTCGCTGCCCACGTTCTCAACGACCTGCGAGCGACCCACCGATGCCGCCGACGCTGAAGTACCGGTTCAGCACGGCGAAGACGATGATCGGCGGCAGCATCATGATGACCGCGACGGCCATGACGCTTCCCCAGTCGGTGGAGTTCTGCTGGAAGAACGTGTTCAGACCGACGGTCAGCGTGTAGTTGAGGTCGGTGCGCAGGAACACGAGCGCCACCAGGTACTCGTTCCAGGCCAGCAGGAACGCGAAGATCGCGGTCGAGAGCACACCGGGAAGCGAGTTGCGCAGCACGACGCGGGTGAAGCTGCCGAAGACGCTCGCACCATCGATCCAGGCGGCCTCTTCGAGGCTGATCGGGATCGAGTCGAAGTACGCCGCCATCATCCAGATCGCGACCGACATGGTCGAGCCGACGTAGATGATCATGACGCCGCCGAGGGTGTCGGCGAGGTGCAGGTTCGAGAACAGGATGTACAGCGGGATGACCGCGGTCACGACGGGCAGCGACTGCACGACGAACAGGATCAGCGCGTAGCTGGACACGAGGCGGTTGCGCCCGCGAGAGAGCACGTAGCCGGCGGGCGACGCGATGACCACGCAGACGACCACCGTGACGGCCGCGATGATCAGGCTGTTCTCGAGCCAGGTGATGACCTCGGAGTTCTGGAGGACGTAGGTGAAGTTGCCGAGGGTGAGGCCCGTGGCAGCCGAGGTGTTGAGCGACGGTGTCACCGACAGCACGAACACGGAGACGATCGGGATGACCACGACGGCCGTGATCACGAGGACGACGAGAAGTCGCCACCACTTGCCCCGCTCGGCGGGGTCGTGTGAGCCGCGGCGTCGGGTGGTGGCGGTGACGCCGACCTGGAGGGTGCCCCTGGCGACGTGGCCGAGGTCGTTCGCTTCGGTGGTCATTCGATGTTCACCTTCTGAATCTGGCGGTAGAGCACCACCGAGACGACCACGAGCACGATCGTCATGATGAATGCGGTCGCGACACCGGGCCCGACCTGGTTGTTCAAGAACACGGACTCGTAGGCCTGCACGACCAGCGTGTTCGCGCGGCCGCCCTGGCCGAGGAGGAGGAAGACGGTCGGGAAGTCGTTGACACAGAAGATCGTCATCAGGATCCAGCTGATGTAGGTGGTCCGAGAGATCATCGGCAGCGTGATGCGGGTGAAGGTCTGCCAGGTGCCGGCACCGTCCACCTTGGACGCCTCGTAGACGTTGGTGTCGACCGACGCGAGCGCCGAGCTCATCATCATCATCATGAAGGGGAAGCTGATCCACACCTTGAAGACGCAGACCGTGACCTTGGCGAGCGTCGGGTCGGCGAGGAACAGCACGTTCCCGAGGCCGATCGCGTGGGCGAAGATCACGCCGGGCGACTGCGGCGTCGCGAGCAGCCAGTTCCACGAGGTGGCCGAGACGACCGTCGGAACGATCCACGGCAGAAGGAGGAGCACCTTCCACAGACCGTTCAGGGGGATGCGGGTGCGCAGCAGCAGCGCGAGACCGAGTCCGACCGCCCAGCTGCCGAAGACGCCGGCGACCGTGAAGATCAGGGTGAAGCCGGCCGTGTCCCAGAAGTCGCGCGAGGTCAGAACGTCGACGTAGTTCTGGAGCCCGACGAAGTCGCCCTGGCTGACCAGATCGCCGAAGTGCAGCGACTGCCAGGCCGCATAGATGAGCGGGTAGAGATTCAGCAGCAGCAGCAGCACGACGGAAGGCAGCGCGAACGCCAGGAACGTGCCGGTGAACTTGATCGCCTTGCCACGCTTCTTGGCTCGGCCCGGCGCGTTCCCGGACCCGCTCACCCCTACGCCGTGGCGCGCCCTGTTCGGGGCGTCGCTGACGGTCTCGGTCGACATTCAGTACTCCTTTTTCGGTGCTATCCAGTAACAGGCAAACGCGGGTGGGCCCTGTTCTGGGCCCACCCGCTGTTCACATGAACTACTTCTTCATCAGACCTTCGAGCGTGGTCTGGAACTGCGTGAGCAGGTCCTTGGCCGACGTCTTGTCGGTCGGCGTCAGCACCTTCTGGGCGAAAGTGTAGGTCGGCGCCGTGCCGTCAACGGTGTTCGCGACGTTGTAGAAGATGCCCGTGTTGCCCGGGGCGCCCCAGGTCTTGAACACGCCGGGGGTCACCCAGTTGTCGATGATCGCCTTGTTGTTCGGGTCGCCGGCGATGGCCGGGTCGTCCGAGATGGACTTCAGCGGGGGAAGGCCGATGCCGGTCTTCTTGGTCCAGAGCGTCTTCATGTTCTGGTAGTAGTACGTGAGCAGGTCCAGGTTCGCGTCCTTCGACGGCGTGTTGTTCCACGTCATCATCGGGTTCGGGAAGTACAGGAAGCCCTTGTCGCCGTGGGGGGCGGTGAGCGGGGTCGCGACGGCGACCTCCTTCTGAACGGCGCCGGTGACGTTCACGCTGAGGCCGGCGGTGTCCCAACCGTAGGCCATCTTGTGGTTCTGCCACTGGGTGTAGACGTTGGCGTTGGTGTAGCTCGACGCGGCCGGGTCGGAGTAACCGCTGCGGACCAGCTCGAGGAAGAAGTCCAGCGCCTCCTCGTTGCGGTCGGTGTCGGCGTCCGGCTCCTGCTTGTCGTTGAACCAGCCGCCGCCGTTGTTGATCAGGAAGCCCGTGATCGCGTGGAAGCCGATGTTGTTGCCCGAGCCCGAGCCGAGGCCGAGGCCGTAGATGCCCTTGGTCTTGAGCGTGGCGCAGACGGTCTTGTACTCGTCCCACGTGGTCGGGACCTGAAGGCCGTACTGGTCGAACAGCGTCTTGTTGTACCAAGCGGGACGCACGTCGAGGTTGTAGGGAACGCCGGTGGTGCCCTTGTCGGTCTTCAGCGCGTCGAGCAGGCCCGGCAGGAAGTCGTCCTTGATGCCGTTGTCGGTCCACTTGCCCGCGATCAGGTCGTCCAGGTACTGGATCTTGCCGTCGTGCGCATAGAGCACGGAGGTGGTGCCACCGCCCGAGCTGACTGCGGGGCCGGTGTTCGACGACGCGCCGGTCGCGAACTGGGTGGTGAAGTTCGCCCACTGGATCTGCTGGTACGTGGCGGTGAAGTCCTTGTACTTCCACCCAGCGACGATCCGCTTGTCTTCGGCGAGGAACGCCGGGGTGCCCCACGGCATGTTCCAGAACTTGAGCTTGCCGCCGGAGGCGCTTCCGCCTCCACCGCCGTTGCCGGCGCGGCTGCACGCCGCGAGAAGGGTGCTAGCTGCGACCCCGCCTGCGACTCCGATAAAAGTGCGACGCGTGAACGCGGCGCCCGACTGCTGTGCCATCGGTCGATCCTTCCGTCCCGTCTAAAGCGCGGGACTTTTGCTCTTCCTTGAACAAAAAATTTCCGAGCAGGCCTCGGTGTCAAGAGTGACGCTGTAATTCCTACCTTGCGCCTGATGCGATGTCAATCGAGACGATCGGCACGTCGCGAGGGCGACCGAATCCCGCCAATCGCTTCCGTTCAGCAGAGAAATCCCCGATCAGAGCCAAATTCACTAGAATTGAGGCTAACCGGTTCAGTAAACCGACCCCGAAATGCCCCCCGGACGTGGGTATTCGGCCCTCGACGCTCACAGGAAATCGTGACCGAAGCGAAGCTTTCCAACTCAGATCGCGAAAACTATCGCACGGCATCGATACCGAGCTGTGACGCGAAGTTGCCCTGGGAATGCGAAAGCCGGGACCGACCATGTCGGACCCGGCTCGCGCAGAAAGATGCGCTCAGACGATCGTGACTCCTACCAGGCGCGCGTCGGCGACCGTGACGGGGTAGGCCTCGCCCGTGATGGCGACCACGGCACGCGGAGTCGCCTCGCCTGCGAGCTTGCGCACGACGGCCTTCTTCTCGCTGGTGATGCCGCCGCCCGTGGCATCCCCCACGGCCGTGTCGTCGACCTTCGAGATGCCCGCGTGCGCGGCCACCCAGAGCTCGACGTCGCCCGGCTCGACGATCTTCGTCAGGCTCCGGTCGGTGAATGCGAACCGTGTCGTCGGCACGCTGAAGGTCACCCGCTTGGACTCGCCGGCCTCGAGCTCGACGCGCGCGTAGCCCACGAGCTGCTCGACGGGTCGCACCACCGTGCCGATCACATCGTGGCCGTACAGCTGCACGATGTCGGCCCCGGCACGCGAACCGGTGTTGGTGACCGTGACGGATGCTTCGAGCACACCGCCCGCTGCGACGGATTCCTGCACCTCGAGCGCCTCGTACGCGAACGAGGTGTACCCGAGCCCGAAGCCGAACGGCCGCAGCGGCGTCGAATCGGTCGAGGTGACGTCGGAGGGACCGCCGAGGATCGGGTGGCGATAGGTGTACGGCTGCGCGCCCGTCGAGCGCGGAAGCGAGACCGGCAGGCGACCGGACGGGTTCGCCGCGCCGGTGATCACGTCGGCGATCGCGAGCCCGCCGCCCTCACCGGGGAAGAACGCCTGGAGCACGGCGGCAGGGGCGGAGTCCCCGTCGAACGCCCACGCGATCGCATAGGGGCGGCCGGTCAGCAGCACGAGCACGGTGGGCGTGCCCGTGGCGACCACGGCCTCGACGAGCTGACGCTGGACACCCGGCAGGTCGAGCGACTCGGTGTCGTTGCCCTCGCCGACCGTGCCGCGGCCGAACAGCCCGGCCTGGTCGCCGACGACGACGATGGCGAGATCCGCGCCTGCCGCCGCATCCGTCGCCTCTGCGAAGCCCGAGGTGTCGTCGCTCTCGTTGTCAGAGCCCACTGCGAAGGAGAGTTCGGGCACATCGAGCCCGGCACCCTCGAATGCCTGCGGCAGCGCCTCGAACACGGTCGGGATCTCGAAGCCGAGCGGGAACTGCGGGTGATGCGCGAGCACGTGGTTCGCGAATGAGTAGCAGCCCTGCAGCGCCTCGGCGCGGTGGGCGTTCGGGCCGATTACCGCGACCTTGGCGCGCGCAGGACCGTCCGCGAGCGGCAGCACGCCGTCATTGCTGAGCAGCACGACGGATTCCTGCGCGAGTGTGCGCGCGAGGCGCCGGTGCTCGGGCGAATCCAGGTCGATGTCCGTCGGCGGCTCGTCCTCGTAGGCGTCGGGCTCGAGCAGGCCGAGCTCCTCCTTCTGCCGCAGCACCCGCAGCACCGAGCGGTCGACGTAGGCCTCGTCGAACTCGCCGGCGCGGATGCGCGCGGCCAGTGGCTCGAGATACGCGTCACCGGTCGGCAGCTCGACATCGATGCCCGCCTCGAGAGCGAGCGCCGCGGCCTCGCCGCGGTCCTTCGCGACGGCGTGCATCACCTGCAGGAACGCGACGGCGAAGTAGTCGGCGACCACGACGCCGTCGAAGCCGAGCTTGTCGTGCAGCACGTCCGTCAGCAGCGGCGTGTTGGCGGCCATCGGCACGCCGTCGACGTCCACGTAGGCGTTCATGACCGACTTGGCGCCGCCGTCGGCGATCGCCATCTCGAACGGCGGCAGGTACGTGTCGGCGATCTCGCGCGGGCCGGCGTAGACCGGCGCGTGGTTGCGCCCGGCACGCGAGTCCGAGTAGCCGACGAAGTGCTTGAGGGTGGCGTGGATGCCTGCCGACTGCAGCCCCTTCACGTACGCCGTGCCCACGGTGCCCACCAGGTACGGGTCTTCGCCGATGCACTCGTCGACACGGCCCCAGCGGGGGTCGGCGATCACGTCGAGCACGGGCGCGAGGCCCTGGTGCACGCCGAGCTGCTTCATCGAGTCGCCGATGATGCGGCCCACTTGCTCGACCAGCTCGGGGTCGAACGACGCGCCCCAGGCGAGCGGGGTGGGGAACGTCGCGGCCTGCCAGGCGGCGAGGCCGGTGAGGCACTCTTCGTGCACGAGTGCCGGGATGCCGAGGCGCGTCTCGCGCTTGAGGCGACGCTGCTCGTTCCACAGCCACGCGGCGCGCTCCGCCGGCTCGACGGGACGGGTGCCGTACACGCGCGTGTACTGCCCGAGCCCGTCCTTCGTGATGTCGGAGAGCTGCTCGCCGCCCTTCTGGCCGGCCGACATCTCGCTCTGCATGGGCGCGACGACGCCGTTCTGATCGAGCCAGTAGCCGACGAGCTGTGCCAGCTTCTCTTCGAGGGTCATCTGCGCGTGGAGCGCTGCAACCCGGTCGGACACGTGCGGCATCGCGGCGGGAGCGCCGCCGGTGGTGGTGGTCATGGTCTTAGCCCTTTACTGCGCCCGTCAGGCCTCCGACGATGCGGCGCTGGAAGATCGAGAAGAAGATCAGCGCAGGAAGCATCGAGAGTGACGTGAACGCGAGCACCTTCGCCGTGTCCTGAGAATACTGCGACGAGAAGGCCTGCACGCCGAGCGGCAAGGTGAAGTTCCCCTGGGAGTTGAGGATGAACAACGGCAGCACGTAGTTGTTCCAGGCGCCGATGAAGGCGAGGATGCCGACCGTCACGACGCCCGGAAGCGACAGCGGGATCACCATGCGGAAGAAGAAGCCGAGGCGACTCGCGCCGTCGATCGACGCGGCCTCCTCGATCTCGTTCGGGATCGCCCTGAGGAACGGCACCAGGATGATCACGGTGGTCGGCAGCGCGAACGCGATCTGCGGGATGGCGACGCCCATCAGGTTGTCGATCAGGCCGAGGTCCTTGATCACGATGTACAGCGGGGTGATCGCGATCACGAGCGGGAACATGAGCCCTGCGGCGAACAGCGAGTACACCGCGCCCTTGCCCTTGAACTCGTAGCGGGCGAGCACGAAGCTCACCATCACGCCGAGCACGACGGTGCCGATGGTCGTCACGATCGCGACGATGGCGGAGTTCGCGAACTCGCCCCAGAACGTCGTCGAGGTCAGGACGTTGACGTAGTTGCTGAACACCCACGGGTGCGGGAGGCCCGCCGGACTCGTCGTGATCTGCGAGTTCGTGCGGAAGCCGCCGACCACGATGTACAGCACCGGGGCCAGGGTCACGGCGATGAACAGCAGCGCGATGAAGTACGTTCCCGGGTTCCCCCACTTCATCGGCGCTTCGCGCTCGGCGGAACGCCCCGGCTTCTTGCCCGCCTTGACGGGCGCGGCGGCGGTCGTGGCGCTCATCACTTGACTCCCTCGGTGACGGCGCCCTGAAGGTCACGGCGCAGGACGAAGCGCTGATACACCAGCGCGATGATCAGTGAGATCAGGAACATCACCACGGCGACCGCGTTGCCGTAGCCGTAGTTGCCAGCGTTGCGGCCCTGCCCGACCATGTAAGTCGCCATGGTCGACACCCCAGCGGTCGAGGCGATGTACTGCCCCCAGATGATGTACACGAGGTCGAACAGCTGCAGCGAGCCGATGATCGACAGGAACGCCCAGATGCGGATGGTCGGGCCGAGCAGCGGAAGCGTGATGCGCCGCTGGATCTGCCAGTACGACGCCCCGTCGATCTGCGCGGCCTCGAACAGCTCCTCCGGGATCGACTGCAGGCCGGCGAGCATCAGGATCACCGCGAAGCCGATGTACTTCCACGAGATGATGCCCATCAACGACCAGATGGCGAGGTTCGGATCCGACAGCCAGTCGGCGGCGATGCCGCCCAGGCCGACGGAGTGCAAGAAGTCGTTCACGGCGCCGTTGCTCTGGAGCATCAGGCTCCAGCCGGTGCCCACGATGACCTCGGAGATCACGTAGGGCACGAAGATCAGCACACGGATCAGGCCGCGGCCACGGATCTTCTGGTTCAGCAGCAGGGCCAGGATGATCGACAGCGGGCCCTGGATGACCAGGGACAGCACCACGATCAGCAGGTTGTGCCAGAGCACCGAGTGGAACGCCGGATCCGTGAGGATCAGCTTGTAGTTGTTCAGGCCGACGAAGTCGGTGGCCGGACCGTAGCCGTGCCAGCGGAAGAAGCCGTAATAGGCGGCGAGCGCGACCGGGAAGATCACGAACGCCAGGAAGACGATGATCGCGGGGCCCGACAGGACCGCGATCTCGAGTCGCATACGGCCCCGACCGGAGCGGCGCCTGGCCGCTCGCGGCGAGGTGGGGGACGCGGTGTGCGCGCCCCCCACCTCTGAGGTGCCCTGCGACTGGCGGCCGTCGACGACGGTCGTGTCAGTACCCAGGGTGTTGCTCATGTGTTGCTACTCAGCCCTTCGCTGCTGCTGCGTTGGTGTCCTTGACGATGTCGGACGCGCTGCCCTTGCCGGCGAGCAGATTGACGACCGCGGTGTTCATCGCGTTGCCGACGTTCTGGCCGTACAGGGTGTCGAGGTACTGCGAGGCGTAGGCCGCCTTGTTGAAGGCCTGCAGCGCCGACACGTTGTAGGGGTCGGTCACGACCTCCTGCGCGTCCTTGTTGACGGGGATCGAGTTGAAGGCCTTCGCGTACGCCTCCTGCTGGTCCTTCGTCACGAGGAACTCGAGGAACTCGGTCGCCTCCTTGGGGGCGTTCTTCGAGACGGAGTAGCCGTCGATGCCGCCGAGCAGCGCGGTCGGGTCGCCCTTGCCGCCGTCAACGGACGGGAACGGGAACCAGCCGAGGTCGGGCAGCGGCTTCTGGTCAGGCGTGAGCGACGCGATCACTCCCGGGTCCCAGCCGCCCATGAGCTCCATGGCGGCCTTGTGGTTGGCCAGCAGGCCGGCCGAGGAGCCCGCGCCCTGCTGGGCGGCGGTGGTGAGGAATCCGTCGTTGAACGGGTTGGTCTTGAGGAACGACGACAGGTCGTCGCCGGCGGTGTTCCAGCACTTGTCGTCGAACTTGAGGCTCTTCGCGGACTTGTTCAGCACGTCCTGGCTGCACTCGCGCAGGGCGAAGTTGTAGTACCAGTGCGCGGCGGGCCATGCGTCCTTGGCGCCGACGGCGATAGGCGCGACGCCGATCCCTTTCAGCTTGGCGACGTCGGCCTCGAGCTCGGCGATGGTCGTCGGGGTCTCGGTGATGCCGGCCTGCTTGAACAGGTCCTGGCTGTAGTAGATGCCCTCGGGCAGGAAGTCGAGCGGCACGGCGTAGACCTTGCCGTCGATCGACTCGCCGGCGAGTGCGGCGGCGCCGGCGTCGGTCTTGGCGGTGGAGGACAGGTCGATCGCCTGGATCTGGCCTGCGTCGACCATGGCCTGCATCTTGCCGCCGCCGCGCTGCAGGAAGATGTCCGGCGCGGAGTTCGAGTTCAGCGCCGTCTGAAGCTTGCCGTCCAGATCCTCGTTCTGGATCGACTGGACCTTGACGGTCACGTTCGGGTGGGCCGCCTCGAAGGCCTTGGCCGCGTCCGAGAAGTACTGCGCGCCGGGGCCCGTGGTCGAGTTGTCCCAGACGGTCAAGGTGACCTTGCCGCCGTCGGAGGACGAACCGCTGTTGCTGCCGGAGCCGGCGCAGCCGGTGGCAGCAAGGGCGACGCCCAGACCGAGCGCGACAACCGCCGCGCCCGTTGCTTTCCTCATCATTGTGGAAACTCCTTGTGTTGTCGTCGTTGACGCTGTGGTGACTTTGCGGAATTTGTTGCGACCGCGGCTAAAAGCATCCGTGATCTCGACCTCGTTTGTCAAACGTTGTCGATAACGTTTTATATCCCTACTCGCCGTTGCTGAGAACGGCTCTCAGACTGCGGTACGGTTTGTTTCTATGAGCGTGGATGCTGGTGTCCCGCCCGTTCTGGGACGGGTGACCATCACCGACGTCGCACGCGCAGCCGGCGTCTCGGTCGCCACCGTCTCCAAAGTCGTGAACGGCCGCTACGGCGTCGCCCCCGCGACCTTCGAGCGCGTGATGGGCATCGTCAACGAGCTCGGCTACGAGACGTCTCTGATCGCGGCGAGCCTGCGCCGCAGCAAGACCAACGTCATCGGCGTGCTCATCACCGAGTTCGAGCCGTACTCGGCCGAGCTGCTGAAGGGCATCGGGGCGGCCGCGCACGGCACCGGCTACGAGCTGCTGGCCTACGCCGGCTGGGCAGAGGACTCGCCGCGTGACGGCTGGGAGCGCCGCTCGCTCTCACGGCTCGCCGGCACCCTTGTCGACGGTGCGATCCTCGTGACCCCGACCGTGCTCATGCCCGAGACCTCTGTGCCCGTCGTCGCGATCGACCCGCACACGGGTCGCGGCGGCCCCGCGACGGTGGACTCCGACAACGCCGGCGGCGCCCGCGCCGTCACCGACCACCTGCTGTCGCTGGGGCACACGCGGATCGCGCACCTGCGCGGCCGTGCAGACCTCGAGTCGTCCCACCTGCGCGAGCAGGGCTTCCGCGCCTCGCTCGAAGCGGCCGGCATCCCCTTCGATCCCGAGCTCGTGGTCGACGGCGAGTACCGCCGCAAAGAGGGCCGCGAGCGCACGCTCGAACTGCTCGAGCGCTCCGACCCGCCGACCGCGATCTTCGCCGGAAATGACCTGTCGGCGCTCGGCGCGATCGCGGCCGCGAAGGAGCTCGGCCTGCGCGTCCCGCAGGACGTGTCGATCATCGGCTTCGACGACATCCCCGAGTCCGGCCGATCCGAGCCGCGCCTCACGACCTTCGCGCAGCCGCTGCACGAGATGGGCGCCGAGGCGTTCCGGATGCTGCTGGACCTGCTGTCCGGCCACGAGAGCGGGCGGCGCCACGAGCACCTGCTCGGCTCGCTCGTCGTGCGCGACAGCACGGCGCCGCCGCGCTCTCGGTGAGAGCCGCCTGAGGAAGATCTCGGGGGCCGGGACCGACGGGTCTTTCTGACGTCGCCAGCCGGTGATACGGTCAGCGCGCACCGAAAGTGCAGTTCGACATTGCAATGAGGAGTCGACGACCGCCGATGGAGTTCGCGTCCAGCCGAGCCAGCCAGCCGAGCCACCGTCTCGGGCAAGCGGTCGTCACCTTGACGGACCAGAGCGGGAATCCGATCGCCGACGCCGGGGTGACCGTCGCACAGACGCGGCATGCCTTCGGATTCGGCAACATCGGCTTCGACTTCATCGAGCTCGCGAACGGCACGCCGAAGGCGGGCGATGCCGAGCTCGCCGAGCTGTACACGAGCCTGTTCAACTGGGCGACGCTCCCGTTCTACTGGGGCCGGTTCGAGCAGAGCGAGGGCGCGCCGGACACCGCTCGACTGCGGAACACGGCGCAGTACCTGCACGATCGGGGAGTGTCGCTCAAGGGGCATCCGCTCGTCTGGCACACGGTGCAGCCGGACTGGCTGCTCGGCAGGCCGCTCGATGAGGTCGAGCGGCTGCAGCGCGAGCGCATCCGCCGCGAGGTGGCCGACTTCGCGGGTCTGATCGACACGTGGGACGCGATCAACGAGGTCGTGATCATGCCCGTGTTCGACAACGGCGACAACGCGATCACACCGCTCGCGCGCGCCAAGGGGCGCATCGCGATGATCCGCATGGCCTTCGAGGAGGCGCAGGCGACCAACCCGCGCGCGACGCTGCTGCTCAACGACTTCGACCTGTCGAGCGCGTACGAGTGCCTGATCGAAGGGGTGCTCGAGGCAGGCATCCGGATCGATGCCATCGGGCTTCAGACCCACATGCATCAGGGCTACTGGGGCGAAGACACGATGCTCGCGATGGTCGATCGCTTCGCGCGCTACGGGCTGCCATTGCACCTGACCGAGTCGTCGCTCGTCTCAGGGCACCTGATGCCGCCCGAGATCCGCGACCTGAACGACTATCGGATTCCGTCGTGGCCGTCGACCGAAGAGGGCGAGGCGCGGCAGGCCGACGAGCTCGCGCGCCACTACCGCTCGCTGGTCGGGCACCCGCAGGTCGAGGCGATCACCTATTGGGGCATCACGGATGCCGGGGCGTGGCTCGGCGCCCCCATCGGCCTCGTTCGCGCCGACGGCTCGCCCAAGCCCGGCTACGACGCGCTGCACTCGCTCATCAAGGACGAGTGGTGGCTGCCGGCGACGACCGTGAGAACGGATGCGGACGGGCGCTTCGGCCTGCGGGGATTCGCAGGCGATTACGAGGTGTCCCCCGCTGGAACTTCTGCTCGATCCGCGATATGTTTATCGCAACAACAAAATCAAACTGTCCACCTCACCATGGAAGTTGAAGGGCAAACACGATGACTCTCACCCCCACCCGCGAGGACAAGTTCTCGTTCGGTCTGTGGACCGTGAACTACAACGGCACCGACCCGTTCGGCGGCCCCACCCGCAACCACCTCGAGATCGAGCACGTGGTCGAGAAGCTCGCCGAGGTCGGCGCCTACGGCCTGACCTTCCACGACGACGACCTGTTCCCGTTCGGCTCGAGCGACTCGGAGCGCGACGCCTACATCGGCCGCCTCAAGAAGGCACTCGCCGACACCGGCCTCATCGTTCCGATGGTCACCACCAACACCTTCTCGGCCCCCGTGTTCAAGGACGGCGGCGTCACCTCGAACGACCGCGCCGTACGCCGCTACACGATCCGCAAGATCCTGCGTCAGCTCGAGCTCGGTGTCGAGCTCGGCGCCAAGACCTTCGTCATGTGGGGCGGCCGCGAGGGTGCAGAGTACGACGGCGCCAAGAACATCCGCGCCGCGCTCGAGCGCTACAAGGAGGCCGTCGACTTCCTCGGCGACTACGTCCTCTCGCAGGGCTGGGACATCAAGTTCGCGATCGAGCCGAAGCCGAACGAGCCCCGCGGCGACATCCTGCTGCCGACGCTCGGCCACGCGATCGCGTTCATCGACTCGCTCGAGCACCCCGAGCTCGTGGGCCTCAACCCCGAGGTCGGCCACGAGACCATGGCGGGCCTCAACTTCACCTCGGGTGTCGCGCAGGCGCTGTACCACGGCAAGCTCTTCCACATCGACCTCAACGGCCAGCGCTCGATCAAGTACGACCAGGACCTCGCGTTCGGCCACGGCGACCTGCACAACGCCTTCGCCCTCGTCGACCTGCTCGAGAACGGCGGCGTGAACGGCGGCCAGGCCTACACCGGCCCCCGCCACTTCGACTACAAGCCGAGCCGCACCGAGGACGAGACCGGCGTGTGGGACTCGGCCAAGGCCAACATCCAGACCTACCTGCTGCTCAAGGAGCGCGCCGCGGCCTTCCGCGCCGACCCCGAGGTGCAGGAGGCCCTTGAGGCCGCCAAGGTGTTCGAGCTCGAGAAGAACACGCTCAACGACGGCGAGACGATCGACTCGCTCAAGGCCGACCGCACCGCGTGGGAGGACTTCGACACCGAGGCCTACCTCGGCGGCAAGGGCTTCGGCTTTGTGCGCATCCAGCAGCTGGCCACCGAGCACCTGCTCGGCGCTCGCGGCTGAGAGCCGCAGTGCGGCTCTCAGCCGCGAGCGCGTCGGCGGCAGCCTGATTGCCGCCGACGCGCTAACTGTTTGTTGCCTGTAGAACTCGAAGGAGCCCCTGTGACCCTCGTCGCCGGCGTCGACTCGTCGACGCAGTCCTGCAAGATCGTCATCCGCGACCTCGAAACCGGCGCGCTCGTGCGCAGCGGCCGCGCCTCGCACCCCGACGGCACCGAGGTCGACCCCGCCGCGTGGTGGGCCGCACTGAACGAGGCGATCGAGTCCGCCGGCGGTCTCGGCGATGTCGCCTCGATCTCGATCGCGGGGCAGCAGCACGGCATGGTCGTGCTCGACGCAGAGGGCCGCGTCATCCGCGACGCGCTGCTCTGGAACGACACCCGCTCGGCGGGCGCGGCCGCCGCGCTGACGGACGAGGTCGGGGCGGATGCCTATGCGAAGCGCGCCGGCCTGGTGCCCGTCGCCTCGTTCACCGCGACGAAGCTGCGGTGGCTCAGGGACAACGAGCCGGAGAACGCCGCGCGCGTCGCCGCGGTCGCGCTGCCGCACGACTGGCTGACCTGGCGCCTGCTCGGCTACGGCCCGGCCGGCGAATCCGAGCTCGGGCCGGTGCTCGACGCGCTCGTGACCGATCGGTCCGACGCGTCGGGCACCGCTTACTGGTCGCCGTTCACGGGCGACTACGACCTCGAGCTGCTCGAGCGCGCGCTTGGCCGCCGCGACGTGGTGCTGCCGCGGGTGCTCGGCCCCGGTGAGGCCGCGGGCACCACTCCGGCCGGCGTGCTCGTCGGCCCAGGCGCCGGCGACAACGCCGGGGCGGCCCTCGGCCTCAACCTCGCCCCAGGTGATGTGGCGGTGTCGCTCGGCACGAGCGGCACGGTCTTCGCGGTGGCCGAGCAGCCGACCGCCGATGCGTCGGGAACGGTCGCCGGCTTCGCCGACGCTTCAGGCAAGTACCTGCCGATCATCACGACGCTGAACGCGGCGCGCGTGCTCGTGTCGACGTCGAAGCTGCTGGGCGTCGATTTCGACGAGCTCTCGGAGTTGGCGCTTGCGGCAGAGCCGGGCAGCGGCGGCGTCGTGCTCGTGCCGTACTTCGAAGGCGAGCGCACCCCGAACCTGCCCGAGGCGAAGGCGAGCCTCCACGGCCTGTCGATCGCATCGACCACGCGCGAGAACCTCGCCCGCGCATCGATCGAGGGCATGCTCTCCGGCCTCGGCGCGGGGCTCGACGCCGTGCGCGACGCGGGCGTCGAGGTGCACCGCGTTCTGCTCATCGGCGGCGCGGCGCAGAACCCGGCGGTGCAGGCGGTGGCGGCGCAGGTGTTCGACGCACCGGTGGTCATCCCCGAGCCGGGCGAGTACGTCGCCGACGGCGGCGCGGTGCAGGCCGCGTGGGCTCTCACGGGCGAGCGCCCGTCGTGGGCCGTGTCGGTCTCGGCATCCCCCGCCCCTGATTTCCGCCCGGAGATCTCGGCGGAGTACCACCGCTACGCCGACCCGTTGTTGAACACGAAGTAAACAGACGCGAGATATCCTCAGGTAGTCCACACCTGGGGATAAATCATCAGGTCAGGGGGCAGATCGCAAGGTCTGCCCCCTTTCGCGTTACACGCTCCGCGCGAGCGTCGCGCCCGCCTCGCGGGCCCAGCGCGCCGGCTCGGCGAGGGCCGCGGCGGTCGAGCCGGCCAGCTCGCTGAGCGAGGCGGCAGCCGAGAATCGGGCGACGGATGCCTGAATCGCACCCGCCACGAGGGCCGTCGGCACCCCGGCCGCACGCGCGATCGAGGCGACCTGGGTCGGCGCTTTGCCTGCTTCGGACTGCCCGTCGAAGCGGCCCTCCCCCGTGATCACGAGGTCGGCCCCGGTGACGATGCCCGCGAGCCCCAGCGCCTCCGCCACGGCGGGGGCGCCGGGCGACAGCGTCGCGCCCCAGGCGAGCAGGCCGAACGCGACCCCGCCCGCCGCGCCGGCGCCAGGGGTCTCGGCGAGCGCGGCCCCGCCGTCGACGACTGCGGCCAGGTGCGCGAGATTCCCCTCGAGTGCCCGCATGGCGGCGTCAGACGATGCCCCCTTCTGCGGTCCGAACACCACGGCCGCGCCGCGCGGCCCGAGCAGCGGGTTGTCGACGTCGGTGAGCACCACGGCGCCGGCGGGCGGCGGGGCGACGACCCCGTCGAAGGACACCCGCGCGACCCGGCCTGCGCCGAGATTGCCGTATGAGACGGGGGCGCCCGAGGCATCCGTCAGCCTCGCCCCCATCGCGGTCAGCGCACCGACCCCGCCGTCGCTCGACGCGCTGCCGCCGACCGCGATCAAGAGCCGTGAGACGCCCAGCGTGAGCGCCGCCGCGATCGCCTGGCCGAGTCCGAAGGTGTGCGCCTCGAACGGCCGCAGGCCAGAGCGCATGAGGGTGAGCCCGCTCGTCGCGGCGAGCTCGACGACGCCCGTGCCGCCCGGCAGGCCGGGTGTCGGCGGCAGACGCAGCCAGTACGTGAGCACGGGCTGATCGTCGGGACCGACGGCCATGACCGGCTCGCGGCGCGCGCCGGGAACAGCCGCCTCGAACGCGTCGAGGCTGCCTTCGCCGCCGTCGGCCATGGGCGCGAGCACCACCTGATCGCTTGGCCGCACGGCGAGCCAGCCGTCTCTGATCGCCTCTGCAGCCTCGCGGGCGGTCAGGGAACCCTTGAACGAGTCGGGGGCAATGACAAGACGCACCCGTCAAACGTACCGATTACCGGAACGTGCCTGCCGCGACCGAGCCCTCGAGCGTGCGCTGGAAGATGACGTACACGATCAGGACCGGCACGACCGTCATCACCACGGCGGCGAACAGGGCGCCGAAGTCGACCGCATACCCGGCCTGCGACGCGAACGACGCCATCGCCTGGGTCAGCACGTAGTTGCTCTGATTCGAGTTCAGCGCCACCGGCAGCAGGAACTGGTTCCAGAGGCCGAGGAAGTTGAAGATCGCGACGGATGCCAGCCCCGGCCGCGCCATCGGGAGCATCACCTGGAAGAAGGCGCGCCAGTCGCCCGCGCCGTCGATGAGGGCCGCCTCGTACACGTCGTCAGGCAGCTGCTTGAAGAACGAGTACAGGAAGAACACCGTGAACGGTAGCGCGAACGCGACGTAGGTGAGGATGAGGCCGGGCAGCGTGTTGAGCAGCCCGAAGTTCCTCAGGATGAAGAACAGCGGCACGATCGCGAGGAACGGCGGGAAGGTGAGGCCGGCGAGCATCGCGTAGTAGATGACGCGGCGGCCGGGGAAGGTGAAGCGCGCGAGCACGTACGCGCACATGGCCCCGAGCAGCATCACGATGATGAGCGCGAAGCCCACGACGATGATCGTGTTGAGGAAGAAGCGGCCGATGCCGGCATCCGTCCATGCGTGCGCGTAGTTCTGGAACTGCCAGTGCGCCGGCAGCGAGAACGGGGAGGCGAGGATCTCTTTCGTCGTCTTGAACGACGACAGCAGCACCCACAGGAACGGGACGATCACAACGATCGCCCAGACCACGAGCAGGACATGCGAGACGGATGCCACGGCGGCATCGCCTCGATTCGCCCGCTGCGTGCTGAGCCGCAGACGTGTCGTGACGGTGCCTTCGACGGGCGTCGCCGCGGTCATGCGCGGGCTCCTCTCTTGGTCGCGCGCGCACGCGCGCGAGTGGTACGTGCGTCGTCGCCGCCGCCCGTCAGCCGGTTGACGGTGAAGACGATCGCGGCGAACAGCAGCGTGACCGCGGCGAGCACGACCCCCATGGCCGTCGCGTAACCGAACTGGCCCTTGCGGAAGGCCACGTTGAACAGCTCCTGGCTCATGGTCAGCGTCGTGTTGTTCGGGCCGCCGCCGGGGTTGAGCGCCTGCATGTAGACGAAGGCGTCGAGCGCGGCGATCCCCAGGTAGATGTACGCGGTCTGCACATTGTCGCGGATCATCGGCACCGTGATCGAGATCGCCGTGCGGAAACGCCCTGCACCGTCGATGCGGGCGGCCTCGAGCAGTTCTGCCGGCACGCCCTTGATGGCCGCGACGAAGAGCACGGTGTAAAAGCCGATGAAGCTCCAGATGATGACCCACATCGACGCGGGCATCGCGGTCGCGACGACCCCGAGCCACGCGAAGTTCGTGAACTGGTGAAGGCCGATCCCGGTGAGGAGTCCGTTCAGCAGGCCGGCCGCGGGGTCGTAGACCTGCGCCCAGATCAGGCCGATCACGATCGCGGGCACGCAGTAGGGGAAGAAGGAGACGACGCGGTAGAAGCCGGCGCCGCGGATGCCGCGGATGGTGCCGCGACTCGGGCCACCGACCGTGACGACGATCGCGATCACGAGCGCGACCACGATCGTGACGAGCGGCACGACGAGCGCGAGCACGGCGTTGTTGCGCAGCGCCTTGAGGAACGTCGTGTCGTGGAACAGCTTCACGAAGTTCGAGACGCCGACGAAGTTCATGTTGGGCGAGAAGCCGGTCCAGTCGGTCATCGAGTAGTACAGCGCCTGCGCGAACGGCGAGACCACGAAGATCACGAAGATCGCGAGGGGCAGCACGAGGAAGACCAGCATGAAGCTGATCCGGTTCCAGCTCGGCCGAGGCCGGCGACGCCGGGCGGCGACAGGTGCGCCGCCCGGCGTCGTCGTGGTGCTCGTCATGCTCAGCTCGTCACCTTGAGCTTGGGAATGGAGGAGTCGGCGGCGACCTTGTCGCTGATGTCCTGCATGCCCTTGGTGAGGCCCGCTGCGTCGGTCTGCCCCGACAGGAACGAGTTCCAGACCACGAGCTGGTCCTGGTTCATCCCGTAGAAGTCGAGGAACTGGTAGTTGAAGACGTTGGTGCCTGCGGCATCCAGCATCTTCGTCTGCGACACGAGCGCGGTCGAGCCGAAGCCGTCGTCGGGAACGAGGCCCTTGACGATCGTCGGCGCGAGACGGGTCTTCGAGAAGTTCGTCGCCGCCTCCTTCGAGAGCATGGCGCGCAGGATCTCCTTGCCGCCGGCGGGGCTCTTGCCCTGCTTGGGCACGATGAACGGCTCGCCGGCCGCCGAGCGCAGCGCCTCGTACGGCAGCTTCGAACTCGACGAGACGGTCGGCGTGGGCGCGCCGGTCATCTTGAAGCCGTCCTTCGTGGCCTTCTTCATCTCGTTCTCGATCCAGCCGCCCGAGGGGTAGAGGATCGCCTGCTGGTCGTTGCTCCACTTGGCCTGGGCCGCGGTGAACTGTGTGCCGGCACCGCCGGGGATGAAGAATCCGTTCTTCACCGCGGTCTCGAGCGCCTTGAACACGCTCTGGATCTCGGGAGCCGACCATGCGTTCGGCTTCAGGTTCTCGAGGTCGAGGCGCACCTGCGTGCCGCCCTCCTTGATGGCGGAGTCGAGCGCCATCGTGAGGTAGTAGGTCGCCGCCTCCTTGCCCCAGACGAACAGGTACTTGCCCGCCGACTTGGCCTTGGCGCCGAGATCGAGCGCCTCGTCCCACGTCTTCGGCGGCTGCCAGCCGTTCTGCTCGTACAGCGACGCCGAGTACCACATGCCATAGACGGTCATGACGTAGTTCAGTGCGACGAACTTGCCCGAGAACGTGCCGGGCTCCTTCACTGCGGGGTAGAGCGTGTCGGCGATCTTCGTGCCCTCGTAGTTGTTCGCCTCGAAGACGTCGTCGAGCGTGGACAGCTGATCGGCGATGGTGTTGAAGCCGATGCTGTTCGCACCGGAGTTGTCGATCAGGTCCGGCGGGTTGCCGCCGACGAACCGCGGCTGCAGCTGCTGCGCGATCTGCGTCGACGGGCTCACCTTGATGGTGACCTTCGAGAACTGCTTCTTCACCTGGTCGGCGGCGAACGACACATAGTCGTAGCCGTAGCCGCCGTTGAAGATGACCGCTTCGACCGATGCCGTGTCGGCGAGGCCGAACGGGTTCTTGGCGCTCTTGCTTCCGGACGTGCTGGTGCCGCCGCCTCCGCCGCTCGGCGCGGCGCAGGAGGCGAGCGTGCCCGCCAGCGGCAGGAACACAGCGGTGGCCAGTGCGCCGCGGACGAAGGTGCGGCGGTTCAGACGGCCTGGTTCTTCAGACATCATTGCCTGCCTTTCACTCGTGATCAGGGGTTGTTCGGTGTGCGTGGATGGTGCGATGGGTGGTGCTGGTGCGATTGAGGCTCATGCAAGGTGCCCGATGCGGTCGCCGTAGAGGTCCTGCAGGGCGCGGTTGTGCGCGTCGCCCTCAGGGATGTTGGCCGAGATGAACAGGGGCGGCACGTCACCGGCCGCCTGAACGCGCTCGGCAGCGCCGATGGTGAGCAGCTGGGCGATGAAGGCGGCCGTGATCGACGACACCGCCCCGACGCCGAGCCCGCCCGAGAGCTCGAGGGTGGTGTCGCCGTAGGGGGCGAGGTTGTCGATGACGACGTCTGCGACCTCAGCGAGGCGTTTGCCGCTCGGATGCTTGGGCGTCACCGCGTTCGTGTGCGCGAGGCTCGTCACCGCGATGACGGCGTGACCTTCGGCCTTCGCCTTGAGGGCGAGGCCGACGATCGAGCCGTTGACGCCCGAGTTCGAGGCGATCAGGAACACATCGGCCGGCTGGAAGTCATAGAGCGACCACAGGTCGTCGACGACGCTGTCGTCGCGCTCCAGGGTGCCGCCGTGCAGCACGTCGAGCGGCCGCTTGCCGAGCAGCACGAGGTCGCGCAGGGCGAGCGAGTGCGTCGGTATCAGGCCTCCCGCGCGCCCCGCGATCTCCATCGCGAACGCCTGCGAGTGGCCGGTGCCGAAGGCCTGCAGCACTCCCCCGTTCCTGAGGGAGTCGGCGAGCAGGCCGATCGCGACGTCGAGGCCGCCGGCGCGCGCCGACTCGGCGAGCGCGTCGAGGCGCGAGGCCGCCTGTCGGTGGAAGTCGGTGACGAGGTCGGTCATGCGACGGGATTTCCTCTCTCTCGTGAGCGCGTTCCGCCGCGCAGCGAGCGCCGGTGCGGGGCGACAGCTGCGGCGGATGCCGCGAGCATGGCGGTCGTGCGGGCGAAGTCCTGCTGCGCGACGAGCAGGTAGAGCAGGTCGATCGCCAGCAGCTGCGCGTGCTTGGCCGACAGGTCGTCGGGCTGCAGGTAGGCGTCGACCGCGAAGGCGGTGAGGTGATGGTCGGCGACGGATGCCAGCGGCGAATCCGGATTGCCGGTGATCGCCACGGCAAGGGCCCCTGTGGAGCGCGCGAGCGCCAGCATCTCGAGCGTCTCGCCCGTGCGGCCCGTGTTCGAGATGCCGATCGCGACCGTGCCCGGCCCTTGGATCGCCGCGCTCGTCAGCCCCTCGTGCACCTCGCTCCACACGTGCGCGTTGAGGCCGATGCGGTACAGGCGCGCCTGCAGTTCGTTCGCGAGGACGGCGCTGCCGCCGATGCCGTAGATGTCGACGTGCGCGCTGGCCGCGATCGCGCGCGCCGCCTGCTCCGCGGCGTTGTGGTCGAGGCGGGCTGCCGTGGTCTGCAGCGCCGAGGTGTGCGAGCTGACGAGCGCGTTGAGCACGTCGACCGCCGTGTCGGCGGGGTCGAAGGCGCGCCCGATGTCCGACTGCCAGGTCTCGGCGCTCGACCGCCCGAGATCCGCGGCGGCGCCGACGCGCAGCGGCGGGTAGCCCGCGTAGCCGATCAGCCGGCAGAAGCGCGTGACGGTCGCCGGCGAGGTGCCCGCGCGCTGGGCGAGCTCGGTGATCGACAGCTCGAGCGGCGCCGCCGGATTCTCGAGCAGCAGGGCGCCGATCTTCGCCATGGCCACAGACATCTCGGGCAGCGCGGCCAGGATGCGGCTGCTCACGCCGAACCCGTCCGTGCTGTGCTTCGATGGTGCGACTACTTCTGTCATTGAAAATCCATGTCAGCTTCGGGATATTGGCATGAAAACTATTCGCAGACGTGTTACGGCGGCAATCACGAAAATGTCACGACTGGGTAACGGATGAACCTGCACCTCGCCGTCGATGCGGGTGGCACCAGCACGCGCTGCGTGGTGCTCGATGAGACGGGCGGATGCCTGGGCTACGGCCGTGCAGCGAGTGGAAACCCCATCTCCGCAGGGCCTGCGCTGGCCGCGTACTCGGTCGCAGAGGCGGCGGCCACCGCGTTGACGCACGCTGAGGCGGCACACGGCGCGGGCGGTGCCGACGTCGTGGTCGTACTGCTCGCGATGGCGGGGGCGAGTTCGCTCTCCGGCCCCGAGCTGTTCGCCGCAGAGCTCGCGCCGCTCGGCGTGGACGCGCCGGTCGTGTTCGCGCCCGACCTGCTCGCCACGTTCTGCTCGGGCACCTGGCTGCCGGCCGGCTACGCGCTCGTCGCGGGCACGGGGGCGACCGCCGTTCGGGTCGAGAACGGCTCGGTCGCCCGCACCGCGGACGGCCTCGGCTGGCTGCTCGGCGACGACGGCTCGGGCTTCTGGGTCGGGCAGCGTGTCGTCCGTGCGGCGGCCGCCGACCTTGACGGGCGCGGCCCCCGCACCGAGCTCACCTCTCTCGTGCTCTCCCAGCTCGGGCTCGAGGACGACGGCACTCGGCATCACGGCCGCCCCGCCGTGCTCGACCGCATCATCAAGCTGCTCTACTCGCAGCGTCCCGTCGAGCTCTCGCGTCTCTCGCCCCTCGCCTTCGCCGCCGGCGACGACCCCGTCGCGCGAGCCATCGTGAGCGCGGCCGCCGACGCGCTGGTGCACAGTCTCGAGGCCGTCGCCGATCCCGGCGTGACCGGCCCGGTTGTACTGGGCGGCGGCACGATCACGCAGCACGACGAGCTCGCGGCGCGCATCGCGGCCGCGGGCACGCGCGACGTGCAAGTGGTCGCGGACGGGGCGGTCGGCGCCGCAGTGCTCGCTCTGCGGCAGGCATCCGTCGTCGTCGACGAGCCGGTCTTCGACCGGATCACCCGCACCCTCGCCGCGTTGCGCTGACGTCGCCTACGACAGGAAGGGCGCGACCGTCTCGTCGAATGCGGCGGCGACACGCGCGGCGACCTCCGCATACGGCGCATCCCAGATCTCCTGACGGAAGATCTCGACCTCGATGTCGCCGTCGTACCCGGCATCCGCCACCAGCCGAGTGACCGCGCCGAAGTCGATGTGGCCGTCGCCCATGTACCCGCGGGACAGCAGCGAGTCGGCAGACAGCGGCGTCATCCAGTCGCATACCTGATAGCTGGCGATCCGGCCGGATGCCCCGGCCCGCGCGATCTGCGCGGCGAGGTCCGGGTCCCACCAGACGTGATAGGTGTCGACGACGACGGCGACCTCCGGCGCGACGGATTCCGCGATGTCGAGCGCCTGTCCCAGCGTCGAGACGACGCCGCGGTCGGCGGCGAAGATCGGGTGCATCGGCTCGATCGCGAGCGTGATGCCCGCGGCACGCGCAGCCGGCGCGAGCTCCGCGATCGCCTCGGCCGCACGGGCGCGGGCGCCGACGACGTCGTGGTCGCCCGCGGGCAGGCCGCCGGCGACCAGCACCAGCACCGGTGCCGACCCCGGCGCGCCTGCCGCGGCGAGCGCCGCCGTCTCGTCGATCGCACGGCGGTTGTCGTCGATCGCGGTCTGGCGGGCGGCTCCGGGCTGCGCGGTGAAGAATCCCGCGCGGCACAGCGACGAGACGCGCAGCCCGGATGCCTTGACGAGTTCGACCGCCCGGTCGAGCCCGACCTCGGCGACGGGCTCGCGCCACGCGCCGAACGAGGTGTACCCGGCTTCCCGGGCGACGTCGAGCGCCTCCGCGAGCGGGGCGTACTTGATGGTCGCCTGATTGAGACTGAGCCGCGGGTGCGCGCTCACAGCAGCACGACCTTGGGGACCTCGACACCTGAGACGGCGAGGAACGCGTTCCACCGCGACGCGGCGAGCTCAGGGGCCTCGAGCGCGCCGGCGGCGTTCGCGAGGCGCACGATCTCGGACAGGTGCGGCAGCGACCGGGCCGAGTGCAGTCCGCCGACGAGCTGGAAGCTGGCCTGGTGCCCGTTCAGCCACGACAGGAAGGCGACACCGGTCTTGTAGTAGAACGTGGGCGCCGCGAAGATCTGCCGCGACAGCTCCTCACTCGGGCTGAGCAGCGCGAAGTAGCCGTCGCGATCGCCCGCGTCGAGCTTCTGGATAGCGGCCGAGGCGAGCGGCGCGATGGCCGCGAACGCGCCGAGCAGCGCGTCGGAGTACTGCCCGGGCTGCTCGCTGCCGTCGCCGGCGATCAGGCCGACGTAGTTGAAGTCGTCGCCGGTGAACATGCGCGCCGTCTTCGGCAGGCGCTCGCGCACGGCGATCTCCTTGCCTGCGTCGAGCAGGCTCATCTTGACACCCGACACCTTCTCGGGGTTCGCGTTGATCACGTCGATGAGAACGGATGCCGCGACCTGGGCATCCGTCGAACCGAAATACCCCTTCAGCACGGGGTCGAAGGCCTCGCCCAGCCAGTGCAGCACGACGGGCGTCTGCGCCTTCTCGATCACGCGGTCGTACACGCGGCGGTAATCGTCGGCGGTCTGCGCGGCGCGCGCGAGGTGCCGGGAGGCCATCAGCACGACGCCGGCGCCCTGCTCTTCGGTGAAGGCGAGCTGCTCGAGGTACGCCGCGGCGACCTCGTCGAGCGAGATGTTCTCGGCCTCGACATGGTCGGTGTTGACACCGACGACCAGCTTGCCGCCGACCGAGCGGGCCTCCGCGGCGCTGCGGCTGATGAGCTCGCGCGTGGCGGCCGCGTCGAGGCCCATGTTGCGCTGGGCGGTGTCCATCGCGTCGGCGACACCCAGGCCCCACGACCACACATGGTGGCGGAAGGCGAGCGTGGCATCCCAGTCGATGTCTGCCGGCTGACCGGGCGTGTTGTCCGCGTGGATCCTCGGCACGACGTGCGCGGCCGCATAGGCGAGGCGCGCGCGCAACGGCGCCGTGGGCTTCGTCAGCGCGGGCGCCTCGCGCAGCGTCTCCTGGCGGATCGACCCGTCGGCGGCGAGCAGGGTGAGCTCGCTCATGCCGTCACCTCGGGAAGGTCGAGACGCGCGCCCTTCGCGGCCGACTCGAGGCCCTTCTCGGCGAGCAGCACGCCGCGCGCCCCGGCGAGGAAGTCATACGGGTTCGGGGCGTCCTCGGCGATGTGGCGCAGGAACTCCTCCCACTGCACCTTGAAGCCGTTCTCGAACTCCTGCGTGAGCGGCACCTCGTGCCAGTCGGCCGCGTAATCGTGGCCATCGGGGATGTCGGGGTTCCAGGTCGGCCGGGGGGTCGCCGAGCGGTGCTGCACCTTGCAGCCGAACAGGCCAGCCACGGCCGAGCCCTCAGTGCCGTCGACCTGCAGCTCGAGCAGCTCGTCGCGGTTCACGCGCACGTCCCAGCTCGAGTTGAACTCGGCGATCGTGCCGCCTGCTAGGCCGAAGATCGCATATGCGGCGTCGTCGGCGGTGGCGGCGTAGGCCTGGCCCTTCTCGTCCCACCGCGTCGGGATGTGCGTCACGGTCTGCGCGTACACCGACTCCACGCGACCGAACAGGTTCTCGAGCACGTAGTTCCAGTGCGGGAACATGTCGAGCACGATCCCCCCGCCGTCCTCCGAGCGGTAGTTCCACGACGGCCGCTGAGCGGGCACACCGTCGCCGGGGAACACCCAGTAGCCGAACTCGCCGCGCACCGACAGGATCTGCCCGAAGAATCCGTCGTCGATCAGCCGCTTCAGCTTGCGCAGGCCCGGCAGATAGAGCTTGTCGTGCACGACGCCGTTCTTGATGCCCGCCTCCTTCGCGAGGCGGGCGAGCTCCAGCGCGTCCTGGAAGTTCCCCGCGGTCGGCTTCTCGGTGTAGATCGCCTTGCCGGCCGCGATGGCCCTCTTGATCGCGGGCACGCGCGCCTCGGTGACGAGGAAGTCGGCGTACACGTCCCAGCGGGGGTCGGCGAGCGCCTCGTCGAGGTTCGTCGTCCAGTCCTCGATGCCGTGGCGGTCGGCGATGTCACGCAGCTTGTCCTCGTGGCGGCCGACCAGGATCGGCCTCACCTGCACCCGGCGCCCGTCGGACAGCGTCACGCCGCCCTGATCGCGGATCGCGAGGATCGAGCGCACCAGATGCTGCCGATACCCCATGCGCCCCGAGACGCCGTTCATGATGATGCCGATGGTCGACTCAGCCGACATTGCGTACCTCCAGTGGGTAGTTCGCCATTGAAATTGTGTGGAGTGTCATCCGGGCAGGAAAGCGCTTACCCGGAGCTAAGCATAGTGATCACACGGCGGCATGCGTAGTGTTTTGCCGCAGTGATCAGGCGATGAGTGCCGGCGTGCTCGCACGCACGACGACCTCGGCCGGAAGGCGCACGAGCGACTGCACACCCGTGCGGTGAAGAATCAGATCGACGGCGGTCGTGCCGCCCTGCTCGAGCGGGAGCCGGACCGTCGTGAGGCCCGGCGAGACGTCCCGCAGAGTTTCGATGTCGTCGAAGCCGGCGATCGCCACGTCGCGCCCGGGCTCCAGGCCGGCCTCGCGCAGCCGCGCCATCGCACCCATCGCCATCACGTCGTTGACGGCGAAGACCACGTCGGGCCGCTCCTCGCGCTCGAGCACCTGCCCCATCGCGTCGTAGCCGCCGTTGCGCGTGAACTCCGCGTGCACGATCTCGATCGAGTCATACGGATGCCCGGCCGCCGTGTACCCCAGAGTGAATCCCTCCGCGCGCTCGCGCGACGTCATCAGCCGCTCCGGCCCCGCGAGCACCACGGGGTGGCGGTAGCCGGCGGTGGCAAGCCGCACGGCGAGCGACCCGGCGCCCTCGGCGTTGTCGAAGGCGATCGTGTCGAACGGCAGCCCCGCCTGCGAGACGAGCACGACGTGCCCTCCCTCCGCCTCGAAGCCGCGCAGCTGCGCCTCGAGGCGGTCGGTCACCGCGGCGTCCGTCACCCGGCTGCCGACGAGCACGATCCCGCTCGGCCGCTGACCGCGCAGGGCGCCGACGAGCTGCACTTCGCGCTCGGGGTCACGGCTCGACACGCTCATCGTGGCGACCAGTCCCCCGGCATCCGTCGCCTTGATGATGCCACCTGCGATCTGCGCGAAATACGGGTCGGTGACGTCGGCGACGATGATGCCGACCGCGTTGGTGCGGCCGCGCGCGACGGCCTGCGCCTGCAGGTTCGGCGCGTAGTTCAGCAGCTCCGCGGCGGCGAGCACACGGGTGCGGTACTCGTCCTTGACCCTGCGCGCGCTGCCGTTCAGCGAGCGCGACGCGGTCGCGAGAGAGACACCGGCCTCGCGCGCCACGTCCTGCAGGGTCGCAGGCGGCCGCACCGCGGTCGGCAGCGATCGCTCATCGCGCGCCATCCTGCCTCCCTTGCGTCGTGAACCGGGCATCCAGCAGCTCGAACATGCCCTTCGCGCCGATCACGGCGAACAGTGCGAAGAGCCCGGCCAGCAGGCCGAGGACGAATTCGGATTCCAGATAGATCGTCGCACCTGCGAGCACAAGAAGCGCGACATTCGTCACGGTCGAGCGCGGCGCGGCGACCAGCGCGTACCCGGCGAGACGCAGCACGTCGCGCGTGCGGAACGCGTACCGGCTGATGATGAGCAGCACCGCGCTGAACCAGATCGTCGACAGAGCGGCGACGATGCCGACCACCCAGCGCAACGCGAGGCTCGCGCTCGGCGAGATCACGTCGGCGCCCGCCGCGATGAGGAGCACCCAGTACGGCACCCAGACGAGCAGCGTCTGCCGCCAGTTGAGCGCATAGCCGCGCCAGAACGACGTCACCGGTCCGCGGTCGCGGTCGGCGAGGTGCACCCGCGTCGCGTAGAGCAGCGCGGTCCAGGCGGGGCCGATGAGGATGCCGGCCAGCGCGATCGTCACGGCGCCGGGCGCCATGACGACCGCGAGGGCGAAGGGCAGGCAGACGACGAGGAAGCAGGCCGTCGGGCCCAGGACGCCGTAGACGGCCTGGGTCAGGCGGTGGAGCGGGCCGCTCCCGAACTCCCTCGTCGTCTGCGCGGTCATGATGACCTAGCTCTTCTTCTTCGACTTGTTGGCGTCGTCGTACGCCTTGTTGGCCGCGTCGACGTAGGCCTGCAGGCCCTTGCCCTTGAGCTCCGACACGTAGTCCGACCAGTCGGACGAGACCGACTTGCGACCGAGGATGAAGTCCATCGTCCACGTGTTGGTCGAGTCGGTGATCGCCGTCTGCTTGAGCGCGGCCTGCTGCGCCTCGATCGGCGTGTACGGGATCGACGGCGACGGCGGGATCGGCTTGAAGTTCGCGATCGACTTCTGCCAGGCGAGCTCCTCGGCGGGCATGGTCGACTCGACGATGGCCGTCGTGCCGCCGTACATGAAGTTGCCGCAGCTGTAGCCGTCGTCGATGCGGATGTCCTTCGTGGCGCTCGGGTCGCCGAAGCCGTACGCCGCGAGCTTCCAGCCGGGGGCGGTGTCGTACTTGCCGTCCTTGTAGGTGTAGGTCTCGCCCTCGACACCCCACTTCACGAGGATCTGCGCGGCATCGGAGTACCACTGCCAGTCGACGAACTGCAGGAACGCCTCGAAGTCGTCGCGCTTGGCCACCGACGACGAGAGCATGATGCCGTTCTCGAGGCGGCTGCCCGAGACGACCTTTCCCTTCGGGCCGCCGAGCAGCACGTTCTTGGAGATCTTCGCGCTGGTCAGGCCGTTCTTCGCAAGCGAGGTGCGGTCGAGCTGCAGCTGCTGTGCGTTGGTGCTGATGACGAAGGTCTTGCCCGTCGCGAACTTCGACGCGGCGGTGTCATCGGTCTGCGTGAAGGTCTCCGGGTCCATCAGGCCGGCCTTGACGAGTCCCGCGAAGTAGCTCACGAGCGCCTTGTAGTTGTCATCGGCCGGCGTGTAGAAGAACTTCTTCTTGCTCTGGTCGAACTGCAGACCGTTGTTCAGGCCCCAGCTCGACTTCGTGACGGCGCTGTAGCCGCCCATCGTGCCATAGACCTGCGCGGCCTGGTTGATCGCGTTCGCGCCGCCGTAGCGGTCCGAGTAGACGTAGCCGTCGGTGTGCGCCTTCTTGAGCTCGGTGAGCGTCTCCTTGAACTCGTCCCAGGTGGTCGGGTGCTTGATGCCGAGCTTGTCGAGTTCGTCGTCGCGGAACGAGAAGGTGTAGTCGGGGTTGAGCGACTGGTGCAGGCCGGGCAGCAGGTAGTACTTGCCGTCCGACTGCTTCAGCGTGTCGACGTCGGCCTGGAGGTTCCAGTCCGCCACCTTCTTGGTGAAGTTCGGCATGTACTTCACGTAGTCGCTGACTGCGAGCACCGCGCCGCCGCCGACGAACGGCGACTCCTGACCGGGGTAGGTCTTGGCGATGATGTCCGGAGCGTTGCCGGCATTGATCAGCACGGACTTCTTGGTGGTGAAGTCTGCGAAGGGGATGACGGTCGGCGTCAGAGTGACGTTGGTGCGCTTCTGGATCTCCGAGAACACGGTCCAGGTCGGCTTGTAGGGGTAGGCCGGGTTGTCCTGGAACAGCATCGACACCTTGAGCGGCTTCGTCGCCTTGAACTGCTTGCCTGCCGCATAGTCCTTCATGTAGCCGGTGGTCTTGCCGGCGATGGTCAGGCCGCCGGTCGTGGCCGCCTTGGTGCTCGCCTTCGAGCTGCAGCCGGCGAGGAAGCCGGTCGCGGCGCCCGCAAGGCCCATGACGAGGACGTCACGGCGAGATACTTTGATTGACATTTTCTGCGAAACCTCCGTTGGTGTTGCAGCTTCTTGGTTGTGTGGTGCGGGTAGAAGAAAATGACGAGCGGATGCCTGCGCCAGGCGTCCCCCAGAGGGCTCAGCCCTTGACCGAGCCGAGCATCACGCCCGAGACGAAGTAGCGCTGGACGAACGGGTAGACGCACAGGATCGGGATCACGGTGAGCACCATGGTCACGGCCTTGATGTTGGCGCTCACCTGGGTCAGGTTGCTGTCGGCCGAAGCTCCCGCGTCCTGCGCACCGGTCGCGCCGGCGATCAGGTTCCGCAGGTACACCGTCACGGGCATGAGGTCCGAGTGGTCCATGTAGAGGAACGCCGAGAACCACGAGTTCCAGTTGGCGACCGCGTAGAAGAGGATCATCGTCGCGATCACCGCCTTCGACAGCGGCAGCACGATGCGCAGCAGGGTTTCGTATGTGCTCAGGCCGTCGATCGATGCCGCCTCTTCGAGCTCACGCGGCATGTTCTCGAAGAACGACTTCATCACGAGCACGTTGAACACGCTGATCGCGTTCGGCAGGGCGATCGCCCAGATCGTGTTCGTCAGGTGCAGGTGGTTGATCAGCACGTACGTCGGGATCAGGCCGCCGCTGTAGAGCATGGTGACGAGGGCGAGGCCGATGAAGAAGCCGCGGCCCTTCAGGTCCTTGCGCGAGATCGCATAGGCGAAGATCGTCGACAGGAACATCGAGACGACGGTCGAGACGACCGTGTACACGACCGTGTTCCGGTAGTTGACCCAGAACGTCGGGTCGCTCGCGACGAGCTTGTACGTGTCGAAGTTCCAGCCGCGCGGCCAGATGGTCACCACGCCCTGGTCGATGAACTTCTCGCTCGACAGTGACTGGGCGACCACGTTGACGAACGGGTAGAGCGTGATCGCGACGGCGAGCAGCAGGATGACCACGTTGACGACCGCGAAGGCCTTCTCGCCGCGGGTGCGCGAGAGCGCGGTGCGGCGGCGCCTCGGTCGTGCCTTGCCGGCGAGTTCGGGGGCGGCGGCGATGGTGCTGGCCGCCTGGGCGTCGATCACCACAGGCTTGCTCCTACGATTCGCTTGGAGATGAGGTTGGCTGCGCCGATGAGCACCAGGCCGATGAGCGCCTCGAAGATGCCGATCGCTGCGGCGTAGCTGAAGCTGCCGGACTGGATGCCGACGCGGTACAGGTACGTCGAGATGACGTCAGAGGTCGAGTAGGTCGACGGGTTCTGCAGCAGCAGGATCTTCTCGAACCCGACGCTGAGGAACGAGCCGATGTTGAGGATCAGGAGGGTGACGATCGTGGGCGCGATGCCGGGAAGCGTCACGTGCCAGGTCTGCTGCCAGCGGTTGGCGCCATCGATGCGGGCCGCCTCGTAGAGGTTCTCGTCGATCTGCGTGAGCGCGGCGAGGTAGAGGATCGTTCCCCAGCCGACCGTCTGCCAGATCTCGCTGCCCACGTAGATCGCGGGGAACCACCCCGGCTCCTGGATGAAGGAGATCTTGTCGAGCCCGACGGTCGTAAGCAGATGGTTGATCGAGCCGGTCAGCGACGTCAGCTGCAGGATCATGCCGGCGACGATGACGATCGACAGGAAGTGCGGCAGATACGTCGTGGTCTGGACGAAGCGCTTGAATCCTGCGGAGCGCAACTCGTTCAGCAGCAGCGCGAGGATGATCGGCGCCGGGAACCCGATGACGAGCGCGAGTCCGCCGAGCATCACCGTGTTGCGGAAGACCAGCCAGAAGCTCGGGTCGGCAAGGAACAGCTCGAAGTTCTGGAACCCGGTCCACGACTCGCCGAAGATGCTGCCGCCCGGCACGTACTGGCGGAACGCGATCACGTTTCCGGCCATCGGCAGGTACCGGAAGATGATGAAGTAGGCCACCGGCAACACGAGCAGCGAATACAGCTGCCAGTTCTGGTGCCAGCGGCGACGTGAGCGCACCTTCTTCGAGCCCTGCCGCATTGCGGTGGCTCGGGGTGTCATCGTCGACATCCGCGTCCCTCTCGTTTGGCGACGCGGCGGCTGAGGTCTACCGCGTCGTAGATCGTTTTCGCTCGGTTCGAATTCGTGCGAAACGATTTCGAAGAGCGATCGAAAGCGAAGCTAACGGACGTACGCTTTCCGCGTCAAGTCGAACGGGTAAGCGTTTCCCGAAATCAGGTCTCGATAAGGTTACGAACCGAGCGGGACGGCGCTACGACGCTCGACCATCGTGGTCGCCAGCTCGATGTGCCGTGCGACGTGAGCGTCCGGGTCGACGGCGAGCTGCTGCACCAGCCGGATCGCCTCAGCAGCCATCTCGGCGAGCGGCTGATGCACGGTGGTCAGAGCGGGCGAGAGATAGCGCGAGAGCACCGTGTCGTCGAAGCCGATGACGGACAGCTCGCTGGGGATGCGGATGTCACGCTCGCGCGCCGCCTCGTAGAGACCCGCCGCCTGCTGATCGGAGCTGCAGATGATGGCGGTGGGTCGCTCGGGCAGATCGAGCAGCCTGCCGCCGGCATCGTGGCCCCCGCTCACCTGAAAGCGGCCTTCGACGACGAGCTCCGGCTGGAACTCGATGCCGCTGCGGCGCAGCGCGGAGGCATAGCCCTCGAGGCGATGCATCGCGGCCGGGGCCTTGTATGGGCCGACGATGAACCCGATGCGGGTGTGGCCGAGCTCGAGAATCCGCTCGGTCGCTGTGAACATGCCCGCCCAGTTGGTGGCGCCGATCGTGGCGAACCGATCCGAGACGTCGAAGCTCGGGTCGATCACGACCACCGGTGCGTTCAGCTCCTGCAGGGCGCGCAGATGGTGCTCGCCGAGGCTCGGCAGCGCGGCGATGACGCCGTCGGAATGCCGCGCGGCGACCGCGTCGAGCCAGGTGGGCAGATCGAATCCCGGGTTCACCGATGACGTCACGACGACGGCGGAGCCACGGTGCGCGGCCGCCGCCTCTGTGCCTCGCACGATCTCGAGCGCCCACGGTGAGTCGACCCCTTCGATCAGCAGATCGATGACTCCGGCGAGATCGTTCCCCGGCGCCCGACGCGGGGCATAACCCGTGTCCTGCAGAGCGCGCTGCACCCTGGCGCGCGTCGCGTCCGAGACATCCGCCCGGCCGTTGAGCACCTTCGAGACCGTCGGAACCGATACGCCGGCAGCCTTCGCGACGTCGGCCATGGTTCCACGCGTTCCCGCCATCGGGTGTCCTCTCGGGTCTGGTCGCCTTGCGCGAACGATTTCATCCGCCTAGGCTCGCTTGACGTTCAAGAGTATCGAAAAACTTTCGATTCTCGTAACGCCCACGGCACTAATCAATGAAGATTTCGAAGGATTCCCGTCCATGACCAGCACTCCCAGCTCGCTCTCGCTGCTCCACGACGTCGGCTCAGAGGTCGCGGTGCGTGCGGGGGCCGAGTTGTTCCGCTACGTGTACCGCCCGACCGAGGCGCAGTACGAGTCGCCCCGCCCCTACCTCCACCCGATCCGCACCCGCTCCGGCAAGCTCGTCACGGTGTTCCGCCCACACGACCACGTGTGGCACAAGGGCATCACGCTCTCCTTGCCGAATGTCGGCAAGCACAACTTCTGGGGCGGCGCGACCTACACCCGCGCGACCGGCTACGCGAACCTCGACAACAACGGCTCGATGGAGCACGTGGAACTGCTGGAGGCATCCGTCACCGACACCGCAGCCACCTTCGCGCACCGCCTCACCTGGGTGAGCGAGCCTGCGGCCGGTCAGGCCGCAGGCGACCCGGTCGTCGACGAGGTGCGCACCATCCGCGCCGTCGTGACCGACGCCGGTGCGGATCACTGGGTGCTGACCTGGTCGAGCACCATCACCAACGTCTCGAGCGCCCCGCTGCACATCGGCTCCCCCACCACCGAGGGCCGCGACAACGCGGGCTACGGCGGGCTGTTCTGGCGTGGGCCCCGTTCGTTCACGGGCGGCTACATGGTCGGCGCCGACGGCACAGAGGGCGAAGACCTGCGCGGCACCCAGAGCCTGTGGGCCGGCTTCAGCGGCAAGCACGACGACATCGACGCAGAGTCGACGGTCGTCTTCATCGACGGCACGTACGGCAGCGACCTGCCCACCAAGTGGTTCGCGCGCGCCGAGCCCTTCGCGTGCCTCAACCCCGCCCCGTTCTTCGACGAGGTGCGCACGCTCGAGCAGGGCGAGAGCCTGACTCTCGACTACGCCGTCGTGATCGCCGACGGTGCGAGCGACAAGGGCCGCATGGCTCAGCTGGCGGATGCCGGAGTGAAGGTGCTCGCAGATGCGGGCGTCCGCGTCCAGACCGAGGCGGTGGCCCGATGAGCGCCCCGATCCGCATCGGCATCGTCGGCACGGGCGGCATCGCCCGCGTCCACGCCGACAACATCGCGAAGCTCGGCGACCAGGCCGTCATCGTCGGCGCCGTCGACGTCGACCCCGAGCGCCTCGCCGGGTTCCAGGCAGAGTTCGGCGTCGAGGCCGGCTACGGCAGCCTCGAGGAGCTGCTCGCGCAGGGCAAACCCGACATCGTGCACCTCTGCACCCCGCCCGGGCTGCACAAGGAGCAGGCGCTCGTGGCCCTCGCGGCCGGCGTCGACGTGCTCTCCGAGAAGCCGCCGGCACTCTCGCTCGCCGAGATCGACGAGCTCGTCGCCGCTGAGCAGGCATCAGGGGCGCATTTCGCCACCGTCTCGCAGCACCGCTTCGGCGGCCGCGCGAAGTGGCTGCGCGAGCGCCTCGCCGACGGCAGGCTCGGCCGCCCGTTCGTCGCGGTCTGCAACACGCTGTGGTACCGCCCGGACTCGTACTTCGACGTGCCGTGGCGCGGCAACTGGGCGATCGAGGGCGGCGGCCCGACGATGGGTCACGGCATCCACCAGCTCGACACGCTGCTGTCGATCCTCGGCCCGTGGTCAGAGGTCGTCGCCGTCTCGGCTCGGCAGGCACGCCCGGTCGCGACCGAGGACCTCTCGACCGCGATCGTCACCTTCGAGAACGGCGCCGTCGCGACCGTGGTCAACAGCCTGCTGTCCCCGCGCGAGACGAGCTATCTGCGCTTCGACTTCGAGTTCGCGACCGTCGAGCTCGAGCACCTCTACGGCTACGGCGACGACAACTGGAAGATCACGCCGGCGCCCGGTCATGAGGAAGAGGTCGAGGCCCTGTGGGCAGAGGGGCCGCACGGCAACTCGGGCCATGCCGCGCAGTTCCGCGAGGTCATCGTGGCGCGCGAGCAGGGACTGCCGCTGCCCGTCGAGACGGCGTCGGCGCGCCGCACGCTCGAGCTGATCGCCGGCATCTACGCGTCGTCCTTCACCGGCGCGCGCGTGGCGACGGGCGACATCGACGCGGATTCCCCGTTCTACACGAGCATGGAGGGCAGCGGCGCCCCATGGCGCGAGGCCCTCGTCGCGGCCGAATGACGACAGGTCTGGCGGGAGAGCCCGGGAACGCTGGGGAGGCCTTGAACAGAGGCCTCCCCGGTGGCATCGCCGTGTCACGCCTGCGCGTGTACGACTGGCCGACCACCGACGGTCGCATGGGCGGGTCGCCGCACCTGCACACCGCGTCGACCGAGGGCTACGTCGTGCTCGTCGGCACGGGCGAGCTCGAGTCGCTCAGCTCGCGCGGGCTCGAGACGACGCCGCTGCACCCCGGTGCGGTCGTGTGGTTCACGCCCGGCACGGTGCACCGCCTCATCAACGGCAGCGGCGACCTCGACATCCTCACCCTGATGTCGAACGGCGGCCTCCCCGAGGCGGGCGACGCCGTGCTGACCTTCCCGGCCGAGGTGCTCGCCGACCGGGATCGCTACGCGGCAGCGGCTGCGCTGCCGCAGACCGATGACCAGGCCGAGCTCGAGCGTGCCGCCCGCGCCCGACGCGACCTCGCCCTCGAGGGCTGGGCCGAGTTGCGCGCCCACGCGGAGGCCGACCTCGTCGACGCGCTCGACGGGCTCTACTCGGCTGCCGCGGCGCTCGTCGCACCGCGCATCGACACGTGGCGCGAGATCTGGCAGGCAGGGCCGGCCGCGCAAAGCGCCGCGACGGGCCAGACGCTCGAGCTGCTCGCCGCTGCTCAGACCGCGAGCCTCTACGGCAGTGGCGTCGCACAGCTCGACCCGCTTCCCGGGCTCGAGCGCTGGGGCATGTGCGGCCGCCTCACCGTGTGGCCGAAGGTCTGAGGAACAGCGAGAGAACGCCCGGTTTGTCACCCTTTCGTGGGGGTGCCGGCCGGGCGTTTTCGATGCCACTATCTCGCCTCGAGGGGAAGGGAATCCGGAAGGCTCCCTGCACATGTCGAACACCAACGTGGCGGAACGCACTGATGCGGCATCCGCTGCCATCAATGTGGCCAACACTCAGCTGCTGCTGCGCGCCCTGGGCGAGTCCCAGGCCGGTCTGCTGCAGCTCCTTCTTGCGAAGGGCTTGATCAGCGCGACCGATCTGATCCGTTTCGGGCTGTCCTGAACGGGATGTCAGGCGACGCGCGCCCGCTTTGCGACACCCTGCACGAACGACGCCTGGCCTGCGTGCTGCCAGTCGTCGCCGATCACCGAGATCAGCCGCACGCCGAGCGTGACGGGCGGGTCCCACGACGTGTCGACGACGCGGTCGAGGTCCTCGCCGGTCAGCGTCGTGAGGTACGCGACGGTCGCGTCGTGCACGGCGTCGTGATAGCCGAGCAGCAGCTCGGGCGACGCCATGACCGACACGACCTCGCTCGTCGAGTGGCCGTACCCCGTCGAGTTGCGCGGCAGCGGCAGTGCGAAGCGGTCGGCCCATTCCGTGAGCCACAGTTCTTCGGTTCCCGCCACATCGGCCACCTGCGCGTCCTGCCCGCGGGTCAGATGCCAGACCAGCCACGCGATCGTGTTCGCCTCAGGGTCGATGCGGTAGCCGAGCAGCTCGGGGCTCGCCCCCTCGACCACCCGGTGCACGATCCCGCGGATGCGATCGAAAGCGTCGATCAACAGCTCGTGTTGCTCCATGCCCTCGAAATTACGCGCGCAGGATGCCTCAGGCCAGCGTCTTCGCGAAGAACTCGTTGACCTTCTCCCAGGAGTCCGTCGCGGCCGCCTCGTCATAGGTGTGCGCGTTCGTGTCGTTGAAGAACGCGTGGCCGGTGCCCGGGTAGACGGTCGCCTCGAAGTCGACGCCGGCGTCAGACATCCGCTTCTCCACCTCGGGCAGGCCCGTGATGAGCCGCTCGTCCTGCTCGCCGTAGAAGGCGCGAACCGGGCATGCGAACCCGTCGAACTCCGTCGTCTGCGGTGGGGCGCCGTAGAACGGGGCGGCGGCACGCACCCGGTCGTCGGCCGCGGCGAGCGCGAAGGTGTAGGTGCCGCCGAAGCAGAAGCCGGTCGCGGCGATGCGGCCGGCGACGCCGGGCTGCACGTCGAGCCAGTCGACGACCTGCTTGAGGGCGCTGACAGCCCACGACCCGTACTCCGGTTGCTGGGTCGGCGCCATCTTCTCGCGCATCAGCGGTTGCATGCGGGTGCGCTCTGCCTCGTCGTCGCTGTTGCGCAGGCGATACAGCTCGTTGCCGACCTCGGGGGTGATGCCCGCGTGGCTGAGGATGTCGGGGGCGACGACGAGGTAGCCCTGCCTCGCGAACCGGTCGGCGATGTCTTTGATGTGGTCGACGAGGCCCCAGATCTCCTCAATGACGATCAGACCGCCGCGCACCTCGCCCGTGGGGCGCGAGACGTAGCCGCTGAATCCGTCGAATTCGATGTAGTTGTCCATGTTCGAGACGCTACTGGCCTTGTATTTGCGGGAGCCGCGACCTGTTGGCGCGCGACGTCGAGACGGCTGTCAGCACGCTTACAGCACGAATACGCCCTGGGAACCATACGGACACGGCATCTGCCGGCGGCCTCTCATGGGCATCTGGGGGCTGGCGCTGTTGCCAAGTCCGCGGACGGATTCGGCGAGCACGGCGGTGTCCCGCGACCGGTGATCTCCTCTGATTCCGCGGAATACCGGGCGGCAACCACGGCAGGTCACGCATTCCAGCACAGCCGGCTACGGGGTGGACGCATAGGTCTCGGTGACAGAGCCACCGAGACAGGGGCATCTGGGGAAGCCCCCAGAGCGCTGGATCGGTGGCGCCCCACCTACCCCGGGATGCCCCCGGAGAATCCGACACCGATCATGACGACGACAAAGACCCCGACCTGCCAGAACTGCGGAAAGGCCCACCCCAACCTCGACATGGGCCTGCGCGGCCGGCTCGTCAACCTGCAAGAGGCCGCCTACGTCACCGGCTCAGCGCCGAAGACGATCCGCAACTACTCCGAGCTCAAAGACCCCACCGAGAAGGCGCGGCGGTGGCCGGTGCGCTCGACGAAGGTCGGCGGCCTGAAGTTCGTAGGCGACGACATCGCCTGCCACATCGCCAACGGCCTCAGCTGACGCGCTCACGAGACAAGGAAGACGATCATGGGACGACCGCCTCTGGCTCCCGGCTCGCTCGGGAAGATCGGACCGCCTGAGCTCAACACGAGCGGCACATGGACGGTGCGCGCCAGGTTCCGCTTCCCGGACACTCTCCAGACCGAGGGCGTCCGACACACAGCCGAGACCCCGGAGCTCGCCATCGCGGGGCTGCGCGAGTGGGCTGCGAATTACAGGGAAACCATCGGCACGCGGAAGCTCAACTCGAAGTCCACCCTCGCAGACCTCATGGAGGGCTGGACCAAGCACTGGCTGAAGGTCGAGGAGCGCACCCCTGGAACGATCAACACGAACCGGACGACGACCAGGAAGCTCCTCAAATGCTTCGGGGCCGGCCGGCTCCTGGAGGACATCGACCCGGACATCGTCGATGAGATCATCGAGAAGCTGCACCACGAGTTCCCGGCGCAGAGCCGGGCGGTGCACAACCTCATCGTCCGCGCTCTCACGTGGGGACAGTCACGCGGCGCCGTAGACCGCACTTGGCATTATCCGAAGGCAACGACCAAGCCCAGCTACAGGCCGCGTTGGGTGAAGGAGAACGACGGGCGGCCGATCACTTACTCGCCGCGGCAGATCCTCGACTTCCAGCGCGCGCTGCGCGAATACCGGACGCTCGTCACACCTGCCAACGGGAAAACGCCGTACTACCTGCCGCAGCACCGCACGCCCTACTACGCGATCCTCGCGGACATGGTGTGTCTGCAGTTCGCCGTCTGCCTGCGCGCGAGCGAGGCTCTGGCGCTGACCGCCGACTGCGTTCGGTGGGATGAGGAGATCGGATGTTATTTTGTCGACGTCCGCCACTCGCTGGTCCATAACGCCGGCAAGCCGTTCCTCGGCCCGACGAAGACGAAGTCCAGCCTGCGCGAACTACCGGCGCTCCCTGAGTTCAACGAAGTGATCTCCCGCCTCCTCCACGAGGCGCGGAAAACCGGCGAGAACACGGCGCTGCTGCGAACACCGAAGCGCCGTTTCGCCGACCACGGCACCATCTACCGGCAGTTGCGCATCTTCCGGGAGAACGCCGCAGAGCTCGGGCTCATCGACGGGATGGAGAACCTGAAACTGCACCAGGTCAGGAAGTCGTCGGCCACCTTCATCAGGAACGAGCATTCCCGCGACGTCGCCAGAATCTTCCTCGGGCAGCGCGAAGGATCGACCGTCACCGACGACTATGTCGGCAGCAAACAGGTCATCGACCAGGCACGCATCGCGGCCGTCGCGGCGATTGGTGCGCACATGGCGTTGGCACCCGAAGCATACGCAGACGACGAGCAGGACGACGACCCGAACTTCGACTGGGCTGCCTAGACATCGCGTCCACGCAGTAGGGCGACGGGCTCAGCTGGATGCCGTCACTTCGCCTCAGACGGCAACGGCCACGCAGGCTTCTCGAGCCGGTGCTCCGGATTCTTACAGCGCCAGACAAGCGTCGTTCCGTCGTCGAGGACGTGCAACCCCATCTCGAACAGCCCGCACTCGCACACCCGCTCCGGGTCGAGCGCCCCGTCCGCCCACCGGCGCTCCGCAAGTTCGTTGTCGCCGACGAGAATCGTTCCGATCTCCTCGGTGAGCCACGGGGTGACGTCTACCTCAGGTTCAGGGCCGGAGACCGGGATCACTTCGAGGTCGGTTGGAACCGTGAATTTCGAGAGCTGGTCGCCCGGCAACTGGATCTCGACGTTCCCGGACGTGTCGAGGACTCGCATCAAGCCGTCGTATAGCTGGATCGTGCGAACGTCCTCGGAGGCCAACCGGTAGACGGCACCATCTGCTCGGAGCTCGTAGGCGCTGTCGATGATCGCTGCTCGCATATACCGATGATCCCGCAGACCCCGGCATCCGTCTCAGTCGATGCGGGAGCTGATCAGCTGCCAGTCCCCCGCATCGAAGCTCGCCTCGAGCTCGCGTCGGGACTCCGGGTAGCTGGGCGCATCGACCACCAGCTCCTGCGTCTCACGCGAGCCGGCGCGGATCTCGAGCGTCCCCGTCTTCTGATCGACGCCCCAGATCCGCTCGGCCTCAAAACCGCCAGGCACACCGGCCAACAGCTCGGCTCGGACCGCGGCCTGATCGCTGCCGCTCGCCTCCGCCGAGTAGATCTTCCGGCTCCGGATGACTCCCACGATGCGCACGGTCTCCCAGCTTACGAAGCGGTCGCGTTCAGCTTCGGATCGGGGCTTGGAGTGTCGGGACGAGCATGCTTATTCTGTTCACCTGATCGAACACGATGACGAATGTCGAGGTGCATCTGTGCTGACCCAAGTCGAACTTGTCGGGGCGCCCGCCGAGTTGTGGCTCGATGAGCGGCGGCTGCCCGAGCGCATGGTCGCGGGCGGTCACCGCTGGATCGTCATCGACGAACCGAGTGTGCTCGACACTGTCGAGCCCTCCCCCGCACTCACGCATCGGCCGGCCGGCGTCGTGCCGCGGACGTTGCGGTTCACCGCACGGTCCTTCGACGAAGGTGAGGCACTCGTCTTCGACGTGGAGCGGGAGATCGGTGATCACTGGGTCGTCCGAGCCACCTACGTCTAGCGATGACCAGGGATCTGTCGATCGGCGCGGGCGATGACCTCTCGCGTGTACCTCAGCTTCAAATGCAGCCATTGAGCCTCTCGCAGCGCGAGATTGCGTCGACCGATGACGCTCTCCGGCCGCTCGACCCGCCAATACCGGTCAAGGTGTGGGTTCACGTACTGACACCGGACGGCATCCTGGCGGCGTTCGTCACGGCCGAGGCGACCGCCACCAGCTCGAAGGTAGTCCGCGTGCGCCGGACCGGCGGCTCGACATGGGAGACCCATGTTTGGGCACCCGCCGTGCGGCGCGTCGATCCCGTCGCACCATCGCAGAGGCGACCGTCGTCGGGGTCGACCGTCGCGAACGCCGCGCGGTAGCCTCACCGCATGTGCGCTTCTTACGGCCTCGGCGGAGGCGGTCACGAGGGCGACCCGCTCCCCTCCGACCCTGATCTTGCGCCCCTCGACGAGCGCGTCGAGCTGAGTTTCGACTTCGGCAAAGGCTGGGGCTCGAGGGTCCGCGGAAAGCACACGCTCACCGGGAGGAATGCACGGAACCTCAACCCCATGTTCCGACGCGACGACGTCTGCACGCTGCTCGACATGGCCTGGTTCAAGCTCTGGCCCGGCGGCAAGTTCGATACGAAGGCGAACACGTTCAACGCCCGAGCCGAGAACCTTGTCAGCAGATGGAGCGGCTCATTCAAGACATCGCGGGGTCTTGTGCCGGCAGACTGGTTCGACGAGAAAGGGAGCCAGTTCACGACCGCCGACGGTCAGCCGTTCATGATCGCGACTGTCTGGAACCAGGTCCATGAGGAGGACGGCAACCTCCTCACGACCTATGCCTTAGTGACGCGCCCCGCGGCCGGAGCCGTCGCCACCAAGCACGACCGTATGCCGCTGCTCCTACCTCCCGAGCTCTGGGAAACGTGGATCGACCCGCACGAGGTCGGGACCCGCCAGCTCGCCGAGGCAGCGGTCGCGGCATCGAACGACCTCTCAGGGGGCGTCCGGTTCCTGAACGAGCCAGACGCCGAGCCCGGGCTGCTCGATCTCGGCTGACGTTTCTCCTGCTGTATTGAGGTGGTCGGCGAGCCCGCCAGCGTGATTCGGTCTGTGATCTTCCGAGTGCGTGATCTCGAAGTTCTGTTCATTGATCAGGGGTGCTCTGCCGCGCTATCAGCTTGAGCGCGCGCGCGATGCGTCTTCGGCATGCCGGCCTCGTCCGGCCCGAATCCACACTGGGCGCATGACATCCACATGGACCCGAGGGCGCCGCATCGGCGCATCGGTCATCGCCGCGGCCTCGCTTGCCGCCATCGCAGTTGTCGTTCCCGTTCAGATGGGCTTCGCCTCCTCGAACTCTTCCCCGGCCCCTCACGGAGCCCCGTCCGGCGGCAAACCGACCATCGTGCTCGTACACGGCGCGTGGGCGGACGGGTCGAGCTTCGCTCCGGAAACCGCCGCCCTCCAGCGCGACGGCTACAAGGTTCTCGTTGCGCCGAATCCGCTGCGAGGGGTCGCGAGTGACGCAGCCGTCCTGAGCGCGTTCCTCGCGCAAAAGACGAGCGGTCCTGTCGTCCTGGTCGGGCACTCCTACGGCGGCGCCGTCATCAGCGCCGCGGCCACGGGCAACGCGAACGTGAAGGCGCTGGTCTACATCGACGCCTACGCACCCGATCAGGGCGAGAGCACGCAGGACTTGACGAACGCAAAGCCCGGCTCACTCCTGAACGTCGACCCGACTACGGTGTTCGACTTCGTCCTTCCGACGCCTGACGCAGGGCAGGGTGACTGGGACGCTTACATCAAGACCGACCACTTCAAGGCGGTCTTCGCAGCGAGCCTGCCGACAGCCACGACCGATGCCCTTGCGGCTGCCCAAAGCCCTGTCACCTTGGGCGCGCTCGCAACACCCTTCGCTGGGACGCCTGCGTGGAAGACCATTCCGAGCTACTTCTTCATCGGCACCGAAGACAAGCTTTTGCCGCCGGCCGAGCAACTGTTCATGGCGAACCGCGCCCACGGGAAAATCACGCAGGGTCGTGCACCGCACCTCGCGATGCTCGCCGACCCCACGCAGGTGACGGGCGTCATCCTCGACGCCGCCCGATCCTGCCAGCACGGAGGTCGGTAACGTGCCTACCATCGCCGCGGAAGACGGAACCCAGCTCTACTACAAGGACTGGGGTGATGGACCGGTCGTCACGTTCTCGCACGGCTGGCCGCTGAACGCGGACGCCTGGGACGGGCAGATGTTCTTCCTCGCCGAGCACGGCTACCGCGTGATCGCACACGACCGACGCGGGCACGGCCGCTCCGAGCAGGCGGCGACCGGCAACGACATGGACGGATACGCCGCAGACCTGCACGCGGTGATCGAAGCGCTCGACCTTCGTGACGCCAGCCTGATCGGCCACAGCACGGGCGGCGGAGAGGTGGCGCGCTACATCGGGAATTACGGCACCGAGCGGGTCGCTAAAGCCGTCCTCGTCTCCGCCGTTCCGCCGATCATGCTGCAGAGCGCGACCAACCCGGAAGGCCTTCCGATTGACGTGTTCGACGAGCTTCGTGCCGGTGTCGCCGGGGACCGATCACAGTTCTACCGTGATCTTGCCGTGCAGTTCTACGGTGCCAACCGCGACGGCAGCCACGTCTCGCAGGGCACGCTGGAGCAGTTCTGGCTATGGAGCATGCAGGCCGGGGCCCTGAACGCCTACGAGAGCATCCGCGCCTTCTCGGAGACCGACTTCACGGAGGATTTGCGTCGGTTCGATGTTCCGACGCTCGTCATGCACGGGGAGGACGACCAGATCGTCCCGGTGCACGATTCCGCACGCAAGTCCGCTCGGCTGATTCCCGGTGCGGAGGAGATCTACTACCCGGGAGCACCCCACGGGCTCACGGCAACACACGCAGAGCTCGTCAACGCGGCACTGCTGGCGTTCCTCCAGAGCTGAGAGAAGAGGGTACCTCAGGAACTGCAGCCAGCTCCAGGAACCGTCGGGTCGTTGGCCCGGCGGTTCCTGCGCGTCGAACGAGACCTATGTGCCGCCTGGCCGGCTTGGGCAGTGCCGCCAATGTCAGGCCTTCAGCGCGAGCTTCGATGGCGTCGGGGCGCGGGAGGATCGCGACGGAATGGGTCCACCTCATGATCGGCGAGATGAGCTCGCAGCTCGAGACTTCCAGGCGCGACGCCGGAGCCTCCCCCAGAGAGGCGAAGAGCGAGCCGGCGCGATTCCGCGTGCGCGTCATAGGCAGATGGATGAGGGTGCGGCCGCGAAGCTGCTCTGGCGTCACGACTGGCAGCTCGGCCTCTGTCGTCGCCGAGTTGTGTCCGCCTGGGCCGAGGACAACGACCAGCTCCTCGGCGCCGACGTATGTCACCTCCAGACCGTCCGCGTCTGCCGGGAGTTCAACGATCGCGAGGTCGAAGGCCGAAGAGGCAACGGCAGCTAGGGCTTCGGCGTCGGAGGATGCGGAACCGGCGCGTATCGCGACGCTGGGAAACGCTTCGTGAAATCGGCCGACAAGCTCCCCGAGGAGCGCCCGGCTCAGGTCGGTTGTCCCGATCACAGTCAACGTCCCGCGTGTCCCGCGCCTGACCAGCTGCACTGCGTCACGGATCGCTCCGGTCTCACGCAGTGCGCGGCGCGTCGGTTCGATCAGCGCCTCACCGGCCTCGGTCAGGTGGACCCCGCGGGAGGTGCGCACGAAGACCTTCACGCCGAGCTCCCGCTCCAGCATCGCGACCCGGCGCGTCAACGCCGGTTGGGAGAGGAAGAGCCGCTCGGCCGCGGCGGAGAAGCTGCCGTGCTCGTGGATCGCCACGATGGCCTCCAGCGCCCGCAAGTCCATGGTCTTCGCCTTCTATCGGCGGGTGCGAACGCCGATTTCGATGATGATGATAATCTAATTGAACATGTGGCGCCAGCACGGCCCACCGGATGATGCGGAGGCAGGAATGGGACGCTCCTCTCGTGCGGACGCGCAGCAGCATCGCGAGGACATCGTCGAGGCGGCGGCCGCGATCCTGAAGCGCCGCGGCCTCGATGGGGCGACCATCCCGCAGATGATGGCCGAGGTTGGGATGACGCATGGTGGCTTCTACCGCCACTTCAGCTCCAAGGACGAGCTCGCCGCGGCCGCCATCGACCATGCCTTCGCTGAGCAGCGGGCCGAGTTCGACGGCATCGCAGCGCGGCACGCCGGCGACCACGCCGGCGCCCTCGAGGAACTCGCAGCGATCTACCTGTCGGAACAGCACCGGCTTCGGCAGATAGACGACTGCCCGGTGGCTGCACTCGCCACCGATGTCGGGCGCAGCGCACCCGGGTCGGCCATGCGCGATCCGTTCACGCGCGGCCTCGATCAGATCCTCGAACAGATTGCGGCGCTGGGCAGCGACACCGCCGGCAGTGACGAGGATCGCCGCGTCGCTATCGGGATCTTCGCGACCCTGGTCGGCGCGATCAGCCTCGCGCGCGCGACCGACGACAGAGCGCTTGCCGCAGAGATCCTCGACGCGGCACACACCCATCTCGACCAACTCCGGTAGTCGTCGATACCGGTTCCGATGCCAGCCATGCATCCCGCGCATGTGGAACCCGCATGGCCCGCCGCGCCGCCTACGGTCTGAATTGAGATCACGCTCGTCATTCGCAGAACAGCAGGGACACCCGTGACGCAGACATCAGCGACCGCAGATGCGGGTCGGCGGACGCCCGCCGGCGCGACCAATGGCATCGGGCTCGTCCACTTCGGGGTGCCTCTCGGCGTTGCCGGCCTCGCTGGGGCTTGGACCGCAGCCCAGGGAGCACTGAACGCGAGCGCGTGGGTCCCGGACGGCCTGTGGACCATCGCCGGCCTGCTGTGGTTGATCTTCGGAGCGCTCTACATCGGGCGGAGGCTGCGCACGCCGGGCTGGTTCCGGGCAGATCTGCACCATCCGGTGCTCGGGCCGTTCGCCGCCTATCTGCCCCTCATCGCGGTGCTCCTGATGACCCACTTCGGGCAATACCTCGGACGCGCGGCCGAGCCGATCGTCTGGGTCCTTGTCGCATGCTCGATCGTCGTGGCCGCACAGCTCTTCGCCCACTGGCTGATCGGCGATGTCAAGATCGACTACCTGCACCCCGGCTACTTCCTTCCCGTCGTCGCCGCGGCATTCGTCAGCAGCATCGGCCTGTCCAGCGTCGGCGCACATGACGGAGCCATTGCCGCCTTCGGCGTCGGCCTGTTCTTCTGGCTCGTGATCGGAACGATCGTCACCGGCCGCCTCATCACCGGAGGTGCGCTCCCCGACCAGGTCAAGCCGACACTCGCCGTGCTCCTCGTCCCGCCAGCCGTCGGAGGCGACGCATGGATCATCCTCAGCGCGGGACAGGCGAATGCGGTCGGCTACGGCTTCCTCGGGCTCCTGATCACCTTGCTCCTCGTCCAGCTCGTCCTCATCCAGGCGTACCGGAAAGTTCCGGTCAGCATCTCCTTCTGGACCTTCATCTTCCCCATCGCAGCATCCGCGAACTTCGTCATCCGCTGGACAGCCGCCGCCCCGTTCCCGGGGGCGACCGCGATCGCTTGGGCGGCGCTCGGACTTGCCACGCTCGCCGTCGCCACGGTGGCGGCAGTCACCCTGGTACCTCGCCGCTGACCGACCTTCCCCAACCGACGAAACGAGCCGCCATGACATTCAGCCAGCCGTTCCTCGACAGGAACCGTCTCTTCAGCGCCACGAGAGCCCACCACGGGAAGAAGATCTACCCCGCCGGCGAGCTGTGCGTCATCACCTGCCTGGACCCGCGAACCGACCCGGCCGAATTCCTTCAAGCCGAACTGGGCGAGATTGCGGTGATCCGCAATGCTGGCGGCCGGGTCACCCGGGAGGTCCTCAACGACCTCACGCTTATCACCTTCCTCGCGGAGAAAAAGCTTCGGCCCGAAAGCGAAGCGCTCTTCGAGGTCGCGATCGTCCATCACAACGACTGCGGCACGAAAGCCCTGGCCGATGAGCAGTTCCGCCATGCCTTTGCCGAACACACCCACCTCAGCGAAGCGGCCCTTGTCGCAGAGGCTGTCGTCGACCCCGCCCTGACAGTCGCCACCGACGTTGACCTCGCGCTGCACCACAACGCGCTGTCCCGAAAGATCTCCGTGTCCGGACATGTCTACGACGTCGAAACTGGACTGCTGACGACGGTCATCCCAACCTCTCCGATGCCCGCAATCGCGGCGCCCGAAATGGCTCCTGAGGAGGGCGCACGCTGATGCTCCGATGGGCGCCGTACCTCAACTTCCGCGGGAATGCGCGGAAGGCGATGGAGCACTACCAGTCGATCTTCGGCGGCGAACTGATTCTCAACACCGCCGACGACCTCGGCATCGAACTGCCCGCACAGCGCCGAAACCAAGTCATGCACGCCCAGCTGACGACGTCCGCCGGGATCGTGCTCCTCGCCAGTGACATTCACGCAGAGGACACGGATCAGCAGAGCAGTGGAAATCTGCACTCGATCATGGTCTACGGGGACGAAGCCGAGACCACACAGGTCTGGGAACGACTCACTGAGAATGGCACCATCACCGTGCCGCTCGCGCGTTCAGCATGGGGCGACTTCTTCGGAGCGACCGTCGACGAGTACGGCGTGACGTGGCTCGTCAACAGCCGATGACGAGCGCCCAATCGGCACTCAGTGCACGGTCGAGCCCGAACCGGGCGACGCGTATTCGTAGACGACCGCTGACCAGTGATTCTCGATCTGATCCCAGGCACCACTGCCTTGATATGCAAGCCTGAACCGGTCGTTTAGAAGCGGTTCGAGAACCTCGATCACACCCGGAAAGAATGCCGTTTCGGGCGAAAGCCCGAGCCCAAAGCTTGCGATGATCGAGTCGTCGGCGCCCCGCAACCAGACGCCCCAGCCACGCTCGATCGGCAGCGCGACGACGCGGAACACGTGAGCGGGGTCATAGCCATCGGGAAGAGGCGCTTGCTCGGTCATCTCGCCACGGTAGAACAGGCCGTCCCGAAGGCCGCAATGAAGAACATTCCGGGGGCGATGGCGCCGTGCCCTCCTCTCCCTCCATACTCACGTCATGCCCTTCGAGCGCCAGTATGCCGAACACGCGGCCGCCGCGGAGGACGCGGGCCCGGAGTCCGTCCCGTGGGCACTGAGCACCGCTGCAAGCTTCGCCCTCCCCACCGACGAGAAGCCCGTGGTCGCCGCCTCATCCGAGATCATCGGGCGTCTTCTCGTGGTGAGCGGGAACGAGGAAGAAGGCACGCGGATGTTCGATGACTATGCGAGCCCGGCACTCGTCGCGATCGGACAGCCGCGTAGAGCTGAGGCGCTTCGGCGACTTACCCATTGACCGGCCGTCGTGTCGCGAATAGGAACAGGACACAACACATGACGGATGCCGCGCCCGAGATTGCTGCACTCGCCTTCAACGTCGTCATTCCCGATGATCTTCGCTGGCGAGACATTCGCCGGGGAGTCGAGTACGACCTTCAGACGATCACCGTACGGCTCCTTCCAGACGGCAGCGTTGCCGCGAAGGCTTACGGCCGACCAACTGCCGGAGGACGCGGCGGGTACGTCTCATTTCCGGTCCCGAGTCGCCCCGAGATCGCTGACCTGATCTCGGCGGCCGCGGACAGGGCTGCAGATTTGTGGGCTCGTCACGAGCCGTATCTGTGATCCTGATTCGGTGACCGCTGTCCCTTCCTCCTGGATCGAACACCGCCGCGCATCGGATCGCGAACGAGTCGGCTGGCTGCGCGAGGAAGGTGACGGCTGGGTGGCCGTCGATCTGCTCGGGCGGGATGTGACCGGAGTCGTGTCGCTTGATCAGGCTGAGGGGACGCTCGACGAGCTGGGGCTCGGATATCTCGCGGAGCGTTACGAGATAGTCCTCGATGAAGGCCGCGTCGAGCCGGTGCGCATCGTCGAGGTGACGCCGGACCGCATCATCCTGAAAACTGAGGACTGGGGCGCCATCGACGCACCGGTTGAACGGCACGAGCTGTCATGGCCGGCCCCGCCGGCGTTGCGGCTGCGACGTCCGTAGGCCGCCGACCGCGCCGCAGCCGTGCCGATACGCTGCGCCTGCGTGAAGGCCGTGGCGGTGGACGTGCCGTGTGAGCCGGCTCACACCGCGATGCGGTGGCTCGCCAGCCACTCGTCGAGGACGCCCGCGGTTTCATGAAGGAACTCATCCACGACCGCCTCAGAGTCAGGTTCCGGCGCACCGTCGTCGCGCGCATCGTCAAGCTCGTCGCTCAGCGCGACAAGGCGCTGCGCGATCTCGGGACCTGCGTGCCCGACGAGCGCGTGCGCGAGGTCCGCGAGGAGGCGTGCGGGTGTCCCCTGCTCCGTGAATCTGTGCAAAGTGATGATCACTGCGTCATCTCTGGACATGCCCTCCCAATCCACGCCGACCTCGTCGAGCGCACCGTGGAGGACTTTGTCGAGCTCGGCGTCGTCGGATGCCGGCAGGCCGGCGAGCTCACGAAGAGCGGACCCATCAGCACCGCCAGAGAGCGCACGTACCGCCCCGTCCACGGCCGTCGGCGCTGCCTCCTGCCCGAGCAGACGCAGCGCATGAGCGGTGACTAGCGCGCGGACCCCGGCGTCAGTCGAGAGCATCAGGCCTCATCAGATCAGGTCCTTCGACCAGCTGCGCCCGAGCCCACCGCCGCCTGGCAACCTCATCTACCTTGACCAACTCTTCCCGTCCCGCCGGCTCGAAGACATCGCGGTCCATGTCGAACCGGCGATCGGGTCTGGACAGGTGTGCGGCTCCGAGGTGATCTCGGCGCCGCAGGTGATGCAGACGGTCATCAACCGATGGTGGCACGTTTGCGTCGTTGAGTGATCGAGTTCTCCACGCTGATTGAAACGGCAGCCGCTTCGCTTCCTAGGTGTAGTTCCTCGTGAGGTTGTGAACGCGTTCTGAGGGGCTCTTGCCGCCGATGCCGGTGTGGGGTCTGTGGTGATTGTAGTGATGGACCCAGGCCTGGTATTCGGCGGCTCGGGCTTCCTCGGACGCGTACGGCTTGGCGTAGGCCCACTCGGCGGCCAGGGTGCGGTTGAACCGCTCGACTTTGCCGTTCGTCTGCGGCCGGTAGGGTTTGGTGAACTTGTGCTTGATCGTCCCGAGCTCCTTCGCCAGCAGCCGTGAGCGGTAGGCCGAGCCGTTGTCGGTCATGACCCGCTCGATCGTGATGCCGGCCTCGGAGAAGAACGCTTTCGCGCGCTGCCAGAACGCGACCACGGTCTCCTTGCGCTCGTCGGCGAGGATCTCGGAGTACGCCAGCCTCGAGTGGTCGTCCACGACGTGGTGCAGGAACGCGTAGCCGCGCCCGGCCTTGCCGTGCCCGGTGTTGTTCCTGTTGCCCTGCTGCCGGCCGAGCACCCGGTGGCCACCGCCGTCGGGGATGCGGCCGAGCTTCTTGATGTCCATGTGCACCAACTCGCCCGGCTTCTGACGCTCGTAGCGCACCGGCTTCGGCTTCCGGACGGGCAGGCCGGTGTTCTGATCCAGATGGGCGAGCTTGGGCATCCGGTACCGGCTCAGGACGCGCTCGACGGTGGTGCGGGCCAGATGCAGGTGGAAGGCGATGCGGTGGGGGCCCCAGCGGCGGATGAACCGCAACGCGACGATGCGCCGCTCGGTGCGCCTACTGGTGCGGTTCGGGCTCGAGCGCGGCCGGGAACTGCGATCGGTCATCGGCAGGCCCGCGCGCAACCGATCCGCCCACTTCTTGGCCGTGGCCGGCGAGCACTGGAACCGCTCGGCTGCCCGCCGATAGGACCAGCCCTGCTCGAGGATCGACTGGGCCAACCGCAGCCGGCCCTTCGGAGTCAGATGGGCATTAGCGTGAGTCACGAAGACCTCCGGTGAACGAAGTGAGTGTGGTAACCCACATCGTCCCGGAGGTCTTCACTACATCAACCCACGTTCACAACGTGCCGAGGAACTACAGCTAGCCGGCGGCGCTCTGGGGGCGATTCAGGCGACCCTGACGAGCGGCAGGAAGATCTCGTCGATGATGTCGGCGATGGCCGTCGAGGACACTGGCCGCATCGTCATCATGAGTTCGTGCAGGAACAGATCGAAGGCGACGCTGCGCACGCGCGGTGTGAGCTTCGCGGGGTCGATCTCGCCCCGGTCGACGGCCCGCTGAAGCATCCGATCGATGGCCTCCGAACGGGCTTCCACCAAGCCTTGACGCAACTCGCCGAGGTTCGTGCCCGTGTCGCTGTAGAGCGCGCCCAGCCGGCTTAGGAGCGCGATTCCCTTCTGCGCTCGCGACCCGTTCGCGTTGTTCATGAACTGGATGAGGTCGCCGCGCAGGCTGCCGGTATCGGGTACTTCGATGGTCTGCTGGAAGCCGCGATTCCGGATGGCGGCCTTCACCAAGTCCTGCTTGGTGGACCACCGCCGATAGAGCACGGTGCGGGCGGCCTGGGCCCGCGAGGCGACGGCATCCATGGTGAACGCGTCGTAGCCGCGCTCGACGAGCTCGTCCCACGCCGCGTCGAGAAGTGCGGCGTCGAGTTCGGCACCTTTGCGACGACGCTGCACGGATGGGTTTCCGCTAAGCAACATTGTGTTTCCTCCGCGACGATCGTATCCTTGAAACTAAGCAACAGTCTGTAGCTTCATTGGAGGACATCGTGGCAGACAAAGTGAAGATCGAGCCGGCGGTGTGGCGCGTCATTTGGACAGCGCTCGTCGGCGGTCTTGCGGTGCTGTTCGACACGACTATCGTTGCGGTCGCGCTGCATACCCTGGCGACCAAGCTCGACGCATCCGTCGCGACGATCCAGTGGGTGAGCACCGGCTACCTGCTCGCGCTTGCCGTCGTCATGCCCGTCACGGGGTGGGCGCAGCGGACGATCGGGCGCAAGCGCGTCTGGATGATCGCGCTGACGGTGTTCATGGTCGGCTCGATCCTCAGCAGCCTGGCCTGGAACGTCGAGAGCCTGATCGCCTTCCGGGCACTGCAGGGCGTCGGCGGCGGTGCGCTGATGCCGCTCATGGGCACGATCGTCGTCCAGGCATCCGGCGGAAAGAACCTGGGCCGCATCATGTCGATCATCGGCATCCCGATCGTGCTCGGGCCCGTGCTCGGGCCCGTCCTCGGCGGCCTCATCCTGCAGAACCTCAGCTGGCCGTGGCTGTTCTGGGTGAACGTGCCGGTGTGCCTCATCGGGCTCGTCATGGCCGCGTTGTTCCTGCCGAAGGACCCCGCGGTGACGAGGGCGCATTTCGATGCGGTCGGCTTCGTCCTCCTCGCCCCGGGCCTGGTCGCGCTGCTCTACGGCTTGAGCAACGCCGGCCAAGCCGGTGGCTTCGCGCAGGGCGACGTCGAGGTGCCGCTGATCGGCGGGGTGATCCTCGTCGCCGGGTTCGTCTGGTGGGCACTCCGCCATCGCGGCAAGGCATTGCTGGACCTGCAGCTGCTCAAGTACTGGCCACTGGCCTCCGCTTCGCTCGTGCAATTCTTCTCCGGCGTCTCGCTGATCGGCGCGATGCTGCTCGTACCGCTGTACTTCCAGGAGCTCCGCGGCACCTCTGCGCTCGGCGCCGGCCTCATCTTGATCGCCCAAGGCGCCGGCGCGCTCGCGGTGCGCTCGTTCATCGGGCGCCTCTCCGACCGGTTCGGGGCCCGATGGCTGGTCGTGACCGGGTTCTTCATCGTGCTGCTGGGCACCGTGCCGTTCGCGTTCGCCGACACGACGACCAACTGGGTCACGCTGATCGCCGCGTTGTTCGTTCGCGGCCTCGGTCTCGGCGTCGTCACCACCCCTCTCATGACGGTGGGGTTCCGCGGCCTCCCCGGACCCGACGTGCCCGACGCCAGCATCATCAGCCGGGTCTCCCAGCAACTCGGCGGCTCGTTCGGCGGCGCGGTGCTGACCGTCATCCTTGCCGGAGCGGCAACCACGGCAGCCGCAACGGGCGCACACGGACTCTCTGTCGCGGCGTTCCAACAGAGCTTCTGGTGGGCCACCGGATTCACCGCGCTGGGCGTCGCGCTGTCATTCCTTCTCCCGGCCAGCTTGCCGGCGGCCGCCCCGCATCCCGGCGGCGCGGGGACCAAGACGGAAGAGTCCGCGCCTGCGGCGAGATAGCGACCATCACACCGACAACCACACCGACACCGACACCGACACCGACACCGACACCGAAAGCGAAACGCTCATGACACTCCTGCCCCACTATCCGATCGCGATCGTCGGCGGCGGTCTCGGCGGACTGACCGCCGCCGCGGTCCTGCACGTCAACGGCATCGAATCGACGGTCTTCGAGCTCGAGGCGGGCCGCCATGTCCGCACCCAGGGCGGGATGCTCGACATCCACCAGGGCACCGGCCAGAAGGCCCTCGACGCCGCCGGACTCTTCGAGGTGTTCCTGAAGCACATCCTCCCCGGCGGCGAGGCCACCCGCATCCTCGATCGAAGCGGGGCGGTGCTGCTGAACGAAGAGGACAACGGCGAAGCCGGCCGGCCCGAGATCGAGCGCGGCACCCTTCGCGAACTGCTCCTCGACGCGCTTCCTGCCCACACCGTCAACTGGGGTTCCAAGGTCACTGCCGCCCGCGCGGTCGAAGGCCGCCCCGGCCGGCACGAGGTGCAACTCGCCGACGGCACGGGCTTCACCACCGATCTGCTCATCGGCGCCGATGGGGCGTGGTCGCGGATTCGCCCGCTCGTCTCCGACGCAGTGCCCGCCTATAGCGGGATCTCCTTCATCGAAGCCGACCTGTTCGAGGCCGACGCCAGGCATCCGGTCGAGGCGGAAGCCATGGGCGGCGGCATGCTCTTCGCGCTGGGTGGAGACACCGGGATCATGGGGCACCGAGAGCCCGACGGGAGCCTGCACGTCTACCTCGGCCACCGATCTGAAGAGGCCTGGATCGACACCATCGACTTCAACAACGACGCCGCCGCGAAGGTCGCGGTGCTACGGCTTCTCGATGGCTGGGGCGAGAACCTGCGCGGGTTGATCGCGAACGCAGACACGATGCTCACGCCCCGCCACATCCACGCCCTGCCCGTCGGCCACTCCTGGCCGCGCGTGCCCGGCGTCACCCTCATCGGAGACGCCGCCCACCTGATGTCGCCGTTCGCCGGCGAAGGAGCGAACCTCGCCATGTACGACGGCGCCGAGCTCGCGCGCGCAATCGCGGAACATCCAGGCGCGACAGAGGACGCGCTCGCGCAATACGAAACCGAGCTCTTCCCCCGTTCCGAGGCGTCCGCATCCGAGACGGCCGAGAGCATGGAGCTGATCTTCGCCCCCGATGCGCCCAAGGGCCTGCTCGAAATGTTCGAGATGATCGCAACCCTCACCGCACAAGGGGCCGGCGGCGGGGAGCCGTAAAAAGAGCGACAGGTCAGAGTAGCGCGTCGAATTCGATGCTGTCGCCCCATAGTTCGCTGACGGGAGCGACTTTGGGCGCGTTGCCCATGCGCCGCGTCCGCCCAGGTTGGGATAGCGTTTTCCCGATGTCTGCCCCTCACCTTGCACGTTCCGGCAGCGCAACGCTGCTCATGGTCGATGACGCCCCGTTTGTCATCCGCGGCGGTGAGCTCGGGAACTCGAGCGCCGAGCGCGCCTACCTCGACGAGTTCTGGCCGAAGCTCGAGGCCATCGGCCTCAACACGGTCGTCGCCCCCGTCTACTGGCATGCGATCGAACCCGAGGAAGGCGCCTTCGACTGGGCCCTCGTCGACGAGCTGGTCGACGACGCGAGCGCGCACGGCATGCGCCTCGTGCTGCTGTGGTTCGGCACGTGGAAGAACAGCATGTCCTGCTACGCGCCCGCGTGGGTCAAGACCGACCTCGCGCGCTTCCCGCGGGCGCGCACCGCACGCGGCCAGACGCTCGAGCTGCTCACCCCGTTCGCGGCCGAGAGCCGCGACGCCGATGCGCGCGCCTTCGCCGCGCTCATGGCTCATCTGCGCGAGACCGACACGGAGCACACGGTGATCATGGTGCAGGTCGAGAACGAGATCGGCATGATCGAGGACCCGCGCGACCACAGCGAGCAGGCGGATGCCGCGTTCGCGGGCCCCGTGCCCGCTGATCTGCTGCCGGCCGGGGCTCGACCCGGCACATGGACCGAGGTCTTCGGCGACTCCCCCGCCACCGAGGAGCGCTTCATGGCGTGGGCGTTCGCGCGCTACGTCGACGCGGTGGCTGCGGCGGGCAAGGCCCAGCTCCCCGTGCCGATGTACACGAACGCGGCGCTGATCCGCCCGGGCGCGACACCGGGCCAGTACCCGAGCGCGGGCCCGTTGCCGCACCTCGCCGACGTCTGGCGCGCGGGCGCGCCGAGCCTCGACTTCATCGCCCCCGACATCTACTTCCCGAACTTCGCCGAGTGGGCCGATGCCTACGTCGACAGCGGCAGCCCGCTGTTCGTGCCGGAGGCGCTGCGCAGCATCGACGCGGCGGCCAACGCGCTCTATGCGTATGGCCGGCATGCGGCGCTCGGCTTCTCGCCGTTCAGCATCGAGTCGATCTCGGGCGAGGCCGAGTCGTACCTGACCGCCGCCTACGACGTCGTCGCGCAGCTCACCCCGCTCATCGCGGCCCACGCGGGCGACGGCATGATGACCGGACTGCTGCCTCCGTCGGACGACATGCGCGCCCCGCACCGCGTGCGCCTCGGCGACATCGTGCTGTCGGCGAGCTACGAGCGCGTCGGCGCGCCAGCGCTCGCCGACGGCGTGATCAACGAGTCGGGCGACAGCCACGGCACCCGCCGCCTGCCATCGGCGGCGATCGTGATCCGCACCGCTCCCGACGAGCTCGTCGTCGCCGGCATCGGCGTGACGCTCACCTTCCATTCTGTCGAGGCAGGCGGCGACACGGTCGGCATCCTCGACTGCCAAGAGGGCCGATTCGAAGCGGACGGAACCTGGCGCCGCACGCGCTGGCTGAGCGGCGACCAGACCCACCAGGGGCGCCACGTGCGCCTCGAGCCGGGCCGCTTCGCAATCCAGCGGGTGCGCCTCTACCGCTACCGGTAGCCGCCCCCGCGCCGGCGGGTGCGAAACGCACGTTCGTTCGCCGTCGAACGTGCGTTTCGCACCTCTGGATCGCGGCTAGAGCCGCGCGAGCGCTTCCAGCACGTCGGCGACCAGGTCGGCGGCGGTCTCGACGCCGACCGAAAGCCGCACGATGTTGGTCGCGATCGCGAGCGGGGTATCCTTCACGGACGCGTGCGTCATCTCGCTCGGGTACCCGATGAGCGACTCGACGCCACCGAGTGATTCGGCGAGCTGGAACACCCGGGTGGACTCGGCGAAGCGGCGAGCGGATGCCTCACCGCCGGCGAGTGCGACGGAAAGCATCCCGCCGAACCCTGACATCTGCCGCGCCGCGAGCTCGTGCCCCGGGTGCATCGCGAGCCCGGGGTAGAACACCCGCTCGACCGCGGCATGCCCCTCGAGCGCCTCGGCGACGGCCTGCGCGTTCGCGGAGTGCTGCCGCATGCGCAGCTCGAGCGTCTTGATGCCGCGGCTCGTGAGGAACGCGTCGAGCGGCGACGACACGGCGCCGACGGCGAACTGCTGGAACGCGATCGCCTCCCCCACCTCGTCGAGGCCGGGCGCGATCACGACCGCGCCGCCGATCACGTCGGAGTGCCCGCCGAGGTATTTGGTCGTCGAGTGCACGACGATGTCGGCCCCGAGCGCGATCGGCTGCTGCAGCGCGGGCGACGCGAAGGTGTTGTCGACCACGGCGAGCGCGCCCGCCTCGTGCGCGAGTTCGGCGAGAGCCGCGATGTCGCTGATCTTCATCAGCGGGTTGCTCGGCGTCTCGACCCACAGCAGGCGCGTGTTCGGTGCGCCAAGAGCCGAGCGCGCGGCATCCGTATCGCCCAGATCGACGGTCGTGAGCCGCACGCCCCACGCGCCGAACACCCGGCTGATCAGGCGGTGCGTGCCGCCGTACGCGTCGTTGCCGAGCACCACGTGGTCGCCGGGCTTGAGCGTCGCGCGCAGCACGGCGTCCTCGGCGGCGAGCCCCGACGCGAACGACAGCGCCCGCGCGCCGCCCTCGAGCGCGGCGAGCTGCGTCTGCAGCGCATCACGGGTCGGGTTGCCGCCGCGGCCGTACTCGTAGCCGTTCCGCAGGCCGCCGATGCCGTCCTGCACGAACGTCGAGGTGAGGTACACGGGCGGGATGATCGCGCCCGTGGTCGGGTCGAACTCCTGTCCTGCGTGAATGGCCCTGGTGGCGAATCCGTCAGTCATGTCTTTCCTTTACTTGCTCAAGAACGTGAGGAGATCGGCGCGCGTCAGCACCGTCACCGGGGCGCCGCCGTCGGTGATGAGCAGGGCGGATGCCTCGGCCAGCCGCTCCTGCGCGGCGGCCACCGACTCGCTGATGCCGATCAGGGGCAGCGGCGCCTGAACGACCTTCGCCACCTCGTCGCCGAGCGCCGCCTCGCCCGTGAACACCTGCTCGAGCAGCGTGGCCTCGTCGAGCGCGCCGACGACCTCGCCGAGCACAACGGGCGGCTCGGCAGACAGCACGGGCAGCTGCGAGACGCCGTACGTTCCCATGATCTCGATGGCGTCGTGCACCGTGTCGTGCGGGTGCGCATGGACGAGCGCGGGCAGCTCGCCCGACTTGCTCGCGATCACATCGCGCACAGTGTGCTCTGCGGCGGGCTCGCTGAAGCCGTAGGAGCGCAGCCAGCCGTCGTTGAAGATCTTGCCGAGGTAGCCCCGACCGCCATCAGGCAGCAGCACGACGACCGTGTCGTCGGGGCCGAGGGTCGCGGCGACACGCAGCGCGGCGACGACCGCCATGCCGCTCGAGCCGCCGACGAGCAGGGCTTCCTCGCGCGCGAGACGGCGGGTCATCTCGAACGCCTCACGGTCGCTGACGGCGATGACCTCGTCGGGCACGCTCGGGTCGTAGGCGGGGGGCCAGATGTCCTCGCCGACGCCCTCGACGAGGTAGGGGCGACCTGTGCCGCCTGAGTACACCGAGCCGACGGGGTCGGCTCCAATGATGCGCACGCGCCCGTCTGAGATCTCTTTGAGGTAGCGGCCGGTGCCCGTGATGGTGCCTCCCGTGCCGATGCCGGCGACGAAGTGTGTGACGGTGCCGTCGGTGTCGCGCCAGATCTCGGGGCCGGTCGACTCGTAGTGGCTGCGGGGTCCGTTGGGGTTCGCGTACTGGTTGGGCTTGAACGCCCCGGGGATCTCGGCGGCGAGCCGGTCGCTGACCGAGTAGTACGAGTCGGGGTCGTCGGCGGCCACCGACGTCGGCGTGACGACGACCTCTGCCCCGTATGCCGTGAGCACTGCCCGTTTGTCCTCACCGACCTTGTCGGGCAGCACGAACACGCAGCGGTAGCCGCGCTGCTGCGCCACGAGCGCCAGCCCGACGCCGGTATTGCCGCTGGTCGGCTCGACGATGGTGCCGCCGGGCTTCAACAGCCCGTCGCGCTCGGCGGCGTCGATGATCCGCTCCGCGATGCGGTCCTTGGCCGAGCCGCCGGGGTTGAAGTACTCGACCTTGGCGAGCACGGTGGCGGGGATCCCGGCCGTCACCTTTGTGAGGCGGACGAGCGGCGTGTCCCCGATGAGGTCGACGATGTGATTCGCGATACGCACGACGCGCCAGCCTAGGCGGGCCGACCGAGAGCGGCAATCGGTGTTACGGGCTCGCCACTGCAGAGCTACCTAGACTGGCCGCATGCCGCTGTCCGAGCTGTCGAGCACCGCGCAGGATTACCTCAAGGTGATCTGGACTGCCACAGAATGGGCGCCCGGCCCGGTCACCGTGACGCTGCTGGCCGACCGCATGGGCGTGCGCAAGGCGACCGCCAGCGACACGGTGCGGCGGCTCGTCGACGCGGGCCTGCTCGAGCACGAGCCATACGGGGGCGTCGACCTCACCGAGCTCGGCCGTGAGCACGCGATCGGCATGGTGCGTCGCCACCGCATCCTCGAGACCTTCCTCGTCGACTCGCTCGGCTACGCGTGGGACGAGGTGCACGACGAGGCCGAGACCCTCGAGCACGCCGTCTCCGACACGCTCATCGACCGCATCGACGCGATGCTCGGCCACCCCGCGCGTGACCCGCACGGCGACCCGATTCCCACGCCGGACGGCCTGCCGCATCTGCCCACCGCGATTCTGCTGGCGGATGCCCCAGCCGGCGTCGCCCTGACGGTCGAGCGCATCTCCGATTCCGACCCGGAGGTCCTGCGCGGCCTGGCCGCCCGCGGCATCCGCCCCGGCTCCGTGCTGACGCTCCCCCTCGACCTGTCGCCGCAGGAATCCGCGGCGATCCGCGTCTCGCTCTAGAACGCCAGCACCACCAGCACGACGTTAAGCACCACGATCCCGGCGGCGACGATCACGGCGAGCACGCGCGTCCGCACGGCGTCCACCGCGTCCCCCATCACCGCGCGCGAGCCGGTCAGCCTGATCAGCGGGATGATCGCGAACGGGATGCCGATCGACAGCACCACCTGGCTCAGCACGAGCGCCCAGGTCGGGTCGACGCCGACCGCGAGCACAACGATCGCCGGGATCAGCGTGACCGCGCGGCGCAGCAGCAGCGGCACCTTCACCTTGAGCAGCGCGCCCATCACGACCGCGCCTGCGTAGGCGCCGACCGACGATGACGCGAACCCCGACGCCAGCAGCCCGATCGCAAAGGCGACGCCGACGACCGGGCCGAGCGCGTGGGCGATCGCCGCATGCGCCCCCGGGATCGTGTCGGTGCCCGGCACGCCGCGCAGCGCGTCGGCGGCGAGCACGAGCATCGCGATGTTGACGACGCCGGCGATGACCAGCGCGGCGATGACGTCGACGCGATTCGCCGCGAGCAGCGCGCGCCGATGCTTCTGCGACTTGTCGGTGCGGTGCCGGTCGCGCGACAGCGCCGAGTGCAGGTACACGGCGTGCGGCATAACGGTCGCGCCGAGCATGGAGGCTGCGAGCAGCACCGTGTCGCTGCCCTCGAAGCGCGGCACGAGTCCGCCGGCGAACCCCGACCAGTCGACCGGCGAGACCACGGCGCCCGCGACGAATCCGACCGCGATCACCGCGAGCAGGGCCATCACTGCGAATTCGAAGCGGCGCTGACTGCGGGTCTGCACCGCGAGCAGGCCGATCGACGCGACGCCGACGATCACACCGCCCGCGACGAGCGGCAGCCCGAACAGCAGGTTGAGGGCGATCGCCCCGCCGAGCACCTCGGCGAGGTCGGTGGCGGCCGAGACGATCTCGGCCTGGGCCCAGAAGGCGAGCCGTGCGGGGCGGCCGAGCCGCTCGGCGAGCAGCTCCGGCAGGCTCTTGCCCGTCACGATGCCGAGCTTCGACGACAGGTACTGCACGAGCATCGCCGAGGCGTTGGCCAGTACGAGCACCCACAGCAGCAGGAATCCGTATCTCGCGCCCGCCGTCAGATTCGCGGCGACGTTGCCGGGGTCGACGTACGCGATGGACGCGACGAACGCGGGGCCGAGCAGGGCGAGGCGACGCGCCCACTTCGGGCGCGGACGTGATGCAGGGCGAGCGGATGTCTGCTCCGAAGCATCCGCATCGATGGCCATTGCCGCTCCCCTGAAAAGTTAGTACAGACTAACTCTCCGAGGGTAGCGCCAGCTCGGCCTGCTGTGTGTACAGCCGCGCGTACACGCCGCCCCGAGCGAGCAACTCGAGGTGCGTGCCGCTCTCGACGAGGCGCCCGCCGTCGATCACGAAGATCACGTCGGCCGCGACGATCGTCGACAGCCGGTGCGCGATGGCGATCGTCGTGCGCCCGCTCGTCGCCGAGTCGAGCGCCTGCTGCACGACCCGCTCAGACACTGAGTCGAGCGCGCTGGTCGCCTCATCGAGGATCAGCACCTCCGGGTCCTTCAGCAGCACCCGCGCGATCGCGATGCGCTGCTTCTCGCCGCCCGACAACCGGTAGCCGCGCTCGCCGACCAGCGTCTCGTAGCCATCGGGGAATCGTGCGATCGTCTCGTGGATGTTGGCCGCCCGGCACGCCGCCTCCAGCTCGGCATCCGTCGCCCCCGGCCGCGCGTAGCGCAGGTTCTCGGCGATCGATGCGTGGAACAGGTACGTCTCCTGGCTCACGATGCCGATGTGCGAGACGAGCGATTCGCCGCGCAGCTCGCGCACGTCGCGCCCGGCGAATCTGACGACGCCGCCGGATGCCTCGTAGAACCGCGGAATCAGGTATGAGACCGTCGTCTTCCCCGCCCCCGATGGCCCGACGAACGCCGCGAACCGCCCCGGCTCGATGCGGAACGACACGTCGTCGAGCGTCGCCCGCTCACCCGGCCGCGCGTCGGGGTATCGGAACGTCACGCCCTCGAATGCGACCCCAATCGCCTGTCGTGGCGGCCGCTCGCCGTCCGCGCACTCGTCCTCGGCCGGGCTGACCGGAACGGCATCCGCCCGGTCTGCGATCGCCGGCTTCAGGTCGAGGTACTCGAAGATCCGCGCGAACAGCGCCCCCGAGGTCTGCAGGTCGAGGGCCACGCGCATGAGCCCGATGAGCGGGAACATCAGACGCGCCTGCACGGTCGTGAACGCCACGATGGTGCCGGCCGTGACGTTGTGCGCACCCCCGGTGATCAGCCACCCCGCGACGAGATACACGATGGCGGGAACCGACGACAGGAACACCTGCACCATCGCGAAGAACCACTGCCCGCTCATCGCCTGCCGCACCTGCAGGCGGATCTGGTTGTCGTTCTCGTCCGCATAGCGCGCGATCTCGCTGCGCTGCCGGTTGAACGACTTGGAGAGCAGGATGCCGGAGACCGACAGCGTCTCCTGCGTGATGGCGGACATGTCCGACAGGCTCTCCTGCGTCTGCCCCGCGATGCGGGCACGCACCTGGCCGACCCTGCGCTGGGCGAGCACGAGCGCCGGCATCAGCACGACGGAGACGATCGTCAGCTGCCAGTTGAGCAGCAGCATCGCGACGAGGGCCGCGATCACCTGCACCGTGTTGCCGATGACGCTCGAGACGGTGTTGGTCAGCGCGTTCGCGACGCCCCCGACGTCGTTCTGCAGCCGCGACTGGATGACACCCGTCTTGGTGTGCGTGAAGAAGCTCAGCTCCATCGCCTGGAGGTGCCGGAACAGCTTGACCCGCAGCGCCCCCATGACGTTGTTGCCGATGGTCGCGGTGAGCCAGGTCTGCCATACCCCGATGAGGCCGGATGCCACATACAGCAGCACCATCACCACGACGAGCGTCACCAGCACGGGCACGTTCACGCCGCCGCCATGCGGGAAGAGCCCGTCGTCGAAGATCCGCTGCACCAGCAACGGCGGAATGACGCTGATCGCGGCCGAGAGCAGCACGAGCACGATTGTGACGAGCAGCTTGCCGCGGTAGGGGCGGAACAGGCCGCCGATGCGCCGCACCAGATGGTCGATCGTCGGCGCCTGCGCGTTCAGGGCCCGCTGCGCCGCGTAGTCGCCGCTGCTGATCCGCCCGCCCGGCGCGCGGCGGGCGCCGATACCGCTCACCGTACGAGGCTACGCGGCCTGAGGCATCCATGGGTCGCCTGCAAGCGCTTGACGCAAGCGCTTGCAGTGTCCTGTCGCATGGATTAGCTTGCCCTACTAACCCCCTTGGCGGGGGCCATGCAATCAGCTCAATGAGGAGTGTCATGAAAGCATCACGCCGACCCCTGCTCGTCGCAGGGCTCGCAATCGCCTCGGCCGCAGCGCTCTCGCTGGTCGGCTGCTCTGGTGGCGGTGGCGGGAGCAACAGCTCATCTGGCGGCAACGACCGCGGCCCGATCACCTACGTCCAAGGCAAGGACAACAACAACGTCATCCGTCCGCTGATCGACAAGTGGAACACGGCGCACCCGAAGGAGAAGGTGACGCTGAAGGAGCAGTCCGACAACGCCGACCAGCAGCACGACGATCTCGTGCAGCATTTCCAGGCGAAGGATTCCGGCTACGACGTCGTCTCCGTCGACGTCGTATGGACGGCGGAGTTCGCGGCGAAGGGCTGGCTGCAGCCGCTCACCGGCAGCTACAAGCTCGACACGTCGAAGCTGCTGCCCGCGACGGTCAATTCCGCGACGTACAACAACACGCTCTACGCGGCGCCGTTCGCGACCGACGGCGGGATCCTGTACTACCGCAGCGACCTCGTGAAGACCCCGCCGGCCACGTGGGACGACATGATGAAGGACTGCGACATCGCCAAGGCGAACAACATGGACTGCTACGCGGGCCAGTTCGCCGACTACGAGGGCCTGACAGTGAACGTGGCAGAGGCGATCAACACCAACGGCGGCACCGTCGTCGGGAAGGACGGCAAGACGCCGACCCTCGACACCTCTGACGCGAAGGCCGGCTTGCAGCGCCTCGTCGACGCGTTCAAGGACGGGAACATCCCGCAGGCTGCGCTCACCTACCAGGAGGAGCAGGGACGTCAGTCCTTCGAGGCCGGGAAGCTGCTGTTCATGCGCAACTGGCCGTACGTGTACTCGCTCGCCACGACCGACGGCAGCTCGGTCGTGAAGGACAAGTTCGCGGTCGCGCCGCTTCCGGGCGTCGGCAGCGGTGCCGGCGCGTCCAGCCTCGGCGGTCACAACATCGCGGTCAGCCAGTTCTCGAAGCACAAGGCGACGGCGGTCGACTTCATGAAGTTCATGGAGTCCGATGACTCCCAGAAGTACCTCGTGGTCAAGGCGTCCAACGCGCCGGTGATCGCGTCGCTGTACAGCGATCCCGACCTGAACAAGCAGCTGCCGTACCTGTCGACGCTGAAGAAGTCGCTCGACAGCGCGGTGCCGCGCCCGGTCAGCCCGTTCTATCCGGCGATCACGAAGGCCGTCGCAGACGACTCCTTCGCGGCGCTGAAGGGCACCGAGTCGGTCGACCAGGCCTTGAGCGACATGCAGAAGGCCATCAAGACGGCCGGGTCTGGCAGCTAGCCGGCCATGTCCGCCACTGTGATCGGGGCGGCGCGCGGTTCTGACGCGCCGCCCCCGAGCGAGAAGCGCGGCGGCCTGCAGCGCGCCCAGCGCCTGCGCAACCGCAACGCCCTGCTGCTCATCATCCCCACGCTCGTGCTCCTCGCGATCGTGATCGGGTACCCGATCGTCAGCGCGATCATCACCTCGTTCCAGAAGGACGCAGGGCTCGACCCCGCGACCGGATTCTTCGTCCAGGGCGGGTTCGCCGGCTTCAGCAACTTCACGCACTGGCTGCTGCAGCGCTGTCCGACCGGCGACGGCGGCACAACGAGCTGCCCGCCCGGGAACCTCGGCGCCCAGTTCTGGAACTCGACGTTCACGACCTTCTTCTTCACCGTCGCGACGGTGGTGCTCGAGACCGTGATCGGGTTCTGGATGGCGATCGTCATGAACCGCGCCTTCTCCGGCCGTGCGCTCGTCCGCACCGCGATCCTGGTTCCGTGGGCGATCCCGACGGCGGTGACCGCGAAGCTCTGGGTGTTCATGTTCTCGGTCGCGGGCATCGTGAACGCGCTGTTCAACTCGCACATCCTGTGGACGAGCGACGACTGGCCTTCGCGGTTCGCGATCATCATCATCGACGTCTGGAAGACGACGCCGTTCATGGCGCTGCTGATCCTCGCGGGTCTGCAGCTCATTCCGGGCGAGGTCTACGAGGCGGCCAGGGTCGACGGGGCATCCACTTGGAAGACGTTCTGGACCGTCACGCTGCCGCTGGTCCGTCCTGCCTTGCTCGTCGCGGTGCTGTTCCGCGTCCTCGACGCGCTGCGCATGTACGACCTGCCGGCCATCTTCGGCGGCGGGAACGCGACGGCGACCTGGTCGATACTGGTGGTCGAGCAGCTCAGGCAGGGGCCGAACTCGGCATCCGCCCTCTCGACGATCGTGTTCGTGTTCATCTTCCTGATCGCGTACATCTTCGTCAGATTCCTCGGGGCCAACGTCGTGCAGACGACGCAGGCGCAGCAGAAGGGAGAGCTGAAGTGACGACAGCAGCCGCCCGCGTCGGCACGCGCGCACGTGCCGGCGTCGAAGAGCAGGTCGACGTCAACCGCGCCGCGGTGTCGCGGCGACGCTGGACGAGCACGCGCACCTGGGTCCAGGCCGCCGTCATCATCGTCTGGTGCCTGCTGCCGTTCTACTGGATGGTGGTGACCTCGTTCCGCGATGTCGGCTACACCTTCGACACCGCGTTCTGGCCGACGCACGTGACACTCGACAACTACGTCACGGCCCTGTCGACGCACTGGGGCAACCACCTCGGCCACGCCCTGCTGAACAGCCTGATCATCGGGGCGTCGGTCACGCTCGTCGCGCTCATCGTCGGCGTCTTCGCGTCCTACGCGCTGGCGCGCATCGAGTTCCGGTTCAAGGGCATCGTGCTCGGCCTCATCATGGGCGCGTCGATGTTCCCCGGGGTCGCGCTGTTGACGCCCCTGTTCCAGCTGTTCACCAACATCGGCTGGATCGGCACGTACCAGGCGCTGATCATCCCCGAGATCTCGTTCGCACTCCCCCTCGCGGTCTACACGCTCACCTCGTTCCTGAGAGAGATGCCGTGGGATCTCGAGGAGGCGGCGCGCATCGACGGGTGCACCTCGGCCCAGGCGTTCCGCAAGGTGATCCTGCCGCTCGCCGCCCCCGCGGTGTTCACGACTGCGATCCTCACCTTCATCTCGTCCTGGAACGAGTTCCTGATCTCGAGCCAGCTGTCGAGCGACAGGACGCAGCCGGTGACGGTCGCGATCGCCTCGTTCACGGGCAGCCTTCCGCACCAGGTTCCCTACACGGCGATCATGGCGGCGGGCACCATCGTGACCGTGCCGCTCGTGATCCTCGTGCTGATCCTGCAGCGCCGCATCGTCGCGGGCCTCACGGCAGGCGGTGTGAAGGGATGAACGGGGTGCTGAACTGGAAGGCGATCGAGCTGGTCGACATCGCGATCGGGATCGTCGGATTCTTCGCCTTCGCGTTCCTCATCGTCACCGGCGTCAGTGAGCTGACCGGCGCCCCGGCGCTCGGCTGGGCGCTGGCTCTGCTCGGCGTCGTGATCGCGCTCGGGCTGCTGCTCGCACTGCGGCGACGGATGCTTGCGGCAGAGGCCCGCGGCGGAGCGCAGGTGTCGACCGCCTGGGGTGGCTCGTTTGACGAGTATCGACGACGTCGCAAGAGCTAGCGGGGTATCGACCGCCACGGTCTCGCGCGCGCTGAGGGGGCTTCCCAATGTCTCCCCCGCAACGCGCGAGACCGTGCTGGCGACCGCAGAGGAGCTCGGCTACGTCGCGTCATCGAGCGCGTCCGGTCTCGCGACCGGCCGCACCCTCGCGATGGGTGTCGTCGTGCCGAACGTGAGCCGCTGGTTCTACTCGACGGTGCTCGAGGGCATCGACTCCGAGCTGCGCCGGGTCGGCTACGACACGATCCTGTTCAACCTGGGGCTCAAGGGCGAAGACCGCGAGCGCGTCTTCCACCGCTCCATCCTGCGCAAGCGCACGGACGCCGTGATCGCGCTGTGCCTCGATTTCACGCCGTCGGAGCGCGAGCAGCTCGCCTCCCTCGGCCACCCGACGATCGTGGTCGGCGGTCCGGTGACCGGGCTCAGGCACCTCGGCATCGACGAGCTCGCTGTGGCCCGCACGGCGACCGAGCACCTCATCGCGCTCGGCCACCGCGCGATCGGCCACCTCGGGGGCGCGACCGAGCACGGGCTCAACAAGCGCGTCCCCGAGCGCAGGCGGCGCGGCTACGAGCTGGCCATGGCGGCCGCGCGCCTCGCGGTGCGACCGGAATGGGAGGAGTCAGGGGAGTTCACGATCGCGAGCGGCCGAGAGGTCGCGTTGCGGATGCTGAGGCGCACTCCGCGCCCGACGGCGCTGTTCGCGGCCTCAGACGAGATGGCGATCGGCGCGATACTCGCGGCGCGCGAGCTCGGCATCGACGTGCCGGGCGAACTGTCGGTGATCGGCATCGACGACCACCCGCTCGCCGCCACCTTCGGATTGACGACGATCGCCCAGGACGCATTCGGTCAGGGCTGTCTCGCCGCGCGGCTCATGCTCGACGAGCTGGCGGGGTCGCCGCCGCACGCGGGCTCCGGTCGCTACCCGACCGCCCTCATCGAGCGCTCCTCCACATCGGCTCGCTAGTCAGCGTCCCCCACGCCGACCGCCTCGCCGACCTCGACGCGATCCTCCTCAGCGCCATCCGCGCGCCCGAGCTTCCCGCGCCCGAACACGACGATCAGCGTCGCGATGACGAGCACGATCACGCCGTACCAGAACGGCGCGGCCGTGGTGCCGAAGTGCCCGGCCAGCGTCGAAGCGAGCGGCGGAGCGATCGCGCCGCCGACGAAGCGCACGCCGGAGTATGCGCTCGAGGCGACCGGCCTCGGCAGATCGGTGGCCTCCATCGAGCACTCGGTCAGGACGGTGTTGAGGATGCCGAGGAACAGACCGCCGACGATCACCAGCACGACCAGCGCGGCGACGCTCGTGTGCAGCAGCGCCGCGAGCAGCAGCACGACGGCGAGCAGTGGGATCACGATGATCAGCACGGTCGTCCGCCGAATCCGCGCGGTCAGCAGCGGCGCGCCGAACACCGAGGTGATGGCGACGGCGACGCCCCACCCGAAGAAGATGTAGCCGAGCTGCATCGCGCTCGAGACACCGACGGCCTGCAGCGCGAACGGCGTCCAGGCGAGCAGCACGAAGAAGCCCATGTTGTAGAACAGCGCGGTCGCCGCCATGATCGCGAGCGCCGGCCGACCGAGGCCGCGGAACGGCGCGGACAGCGGCGTCGGGGTCGGCTTCGCCTGCGGTCCACGCAGCATGGTGATGATCGCGACGAACCCGACCGCCATCAGCGCCGCTGTGCCGAAGAACGGGCCGCGCCAGGAGACCTCGCCGAGCAGTCCGCCGACGAGCGGTCCGACGGCGAGGCCGAGCCCGAGCGCCGCCTCGTAGAGGATGATCGCGTTCGCCGCGCCGCCTGAGGCCGCGCCGACGATCGACGCGAGCGCCGTCGAGATGAAGAGCGCGTTCCCGAGGCCCCACCCCGCCCGGAATCCGATGATCTGGCTCACCGTCGCGCTCGAGCCGGCGAGTGCCGCGAACACGATCACGAGCGCGAGGCCGATGAGCAGCGTGCGCTTGGCGCCGATGCGGCTCGACAGCCAGCTGGTGAAGAACATCATGACGCCCGTGATCAGCAGATACGTCGTGAACAGCATCTCGGTCTGCGTCGCCGTCGCATGGGTCGCCTCGGCGATCGCGGGCAGGATCGGGTCGACGAGCCCGATGCCCATGAAGGACACCACGCACGCGAATGCGATCGCCCAGACCGCTACCGGCTGCTTGAGGATGGATCCGGATGCCTGCTCGTGTGCCATCTAGTGCGACAACTCCTTCGTGCGATTGTGCGTGCCGGCCGCGACCGGGTCGTTCAGCTCGACGCGCTCCTGCAGCAGCGCGACGGTGCGCCGCAGGGCGTCCAGTTCGCCGGCGTCGAGGTCGGCGAAGTACGGGTGCAGGGCGGATGCCAGCTCGTCGCGCCACGCGTCGACGGCGGCCACACCTGCGGCCGTCACGGCGATCTGCGCCGCGCGGGCGTCGTCGGGGTCGGCAACCCGCCGGGCCCAGCCGCGCTCGGCGAGGCCGGAGACGAGCTTGGTCATCGTGGGCTGCGCGACCCTGCTCAGGGTTGCGAGCTCGCCGACGCGCATCGGCCCGCTCTGCTGCAGCACGCCCAGTGTGCGCCAGGTCGCCGACGATTCCGTGCTTCCCGTCTTCTGCGCCGCGATACGCACGAGCCGGGAGTTCGCCTGCACGAGGTCGCCCAAGAGCGTGTGCAGGTCGGTCCGCTGTGCCATGCACGCTAGTTTACATAGCCGAACTATCTATTTCAACAAGAGAAAGGGCGCCGCACCGGAGTGCGACGCCCTTTCGAGCAATCAACCGGGTCGCCCCGGCCTGACTACTTGAGCGTGACCGTGGCGCCGACCTCTTCGAGGGCAGCCTTCGCCTTGTCGGCGGTCTCCTTGTTGGCGCCCTCGAGGACAGCCTTCGGAGCGCCGTCGACGACGGCCTTCGCCTCACCGAGGCCGAGCGAGGTGAGCTCGCGGACGACCTTGATGACCTGGATCTTCTTGTCGCCGGCGGCCTCGAGGACGACGTCGAAGGAGTCCTTCTCCTCGACCTCTTCAGCAGCGGCGGCACCGCCGGCAGCGCCGGCAGCAGCAACGGCGACCGGAGCCGCAGCGGTGACCTCGAAGGTCTCCTCGAAAGCCTTGACGAAGTCGTTCAGCTCGATGAGCGTGAGCTCCTTGAACGCGTCAAGCAGTTCCTCAGTGGAAAGCTTTGCCATTGTTTCTTCTCCTTGTTGAATGTGTACTCACCGCTGCTGCACTCACGTGCTTACGCAGCGGACTCCTGCTTCTCACGCAGCGCGTCGACGGTGCGAACAGCCTTCGACAGCGGGGCGTTGAACAGATAGGCGGCTCCGAACAGCGAGGCCTTGAAGGCGCCTGCCAGCTTGGCCAGCAGCACCTCACGGCTCTCGAGGTCGGCGAGCTTGCCAACCTCTTCCGCGGACAGCGGGCGGCCATCGAAATAGCCGCCCTTGACCACGAGGAGAGGGTTTGCCTTGGCAAAGTCGCGCAGACCCTTCGCAACGGCGACAGGGTCACCGTGGACGAACGCGATCGCAGACGGGCCGGCGAGCTCGTCGTCGAACGCCGTGATACCGGCGTTGTTCGCTGCGATCTTGGACAGCGTGTTCTTCACCACGGCGTACGACGCGTCGGTGCTGATGGAGCGGCGCAGTTCGCGCAGCTTCGCAACAGACAGACCGCGGTACTCGGTCAGCAGAACGGCAGTCGAGCTCTGGAAAAGATCCGTGAGCTCGGCAACCGCGGCTTCCTTGTTCGCCATGGCCACTCCTTATGAATTCAGCACTCGAGACGGATGCCTCGAGCCGCCGCAGCCCGCAAAGAGAAGTACAAAGAAAAAAGCTCCGAGCGCAGGGCACGGAGCTTGTCGATCGAACGATCTTCAGAACGTGAACCTGCGCGGGTCGCCTCTTTCGAGAACCTTGGTCCGGATGCTTATGAGGGCACTCCGGAAACCTGCGGTCTTTGGCTTTCCTCTAGGCTACCAGACGATCAGACGTGGTCCCGCCACGTGTGCTTCGGGTCATATCCCAGAAGCCGACGGGCCTTCTCGATCGAGAGCAGGGTGTCGTTGACCCCGAGCTCCCCGCGCACTTCGACGCCCGGGAACACCTCGGCGACGAGTTCGGCGTTCGGCCGCGTCATCACCGTGTCGGGTGACGCGATCACGAACCGTTCGAAGCCTGGCGTCGAGTACTCGAGCGCCCTGAGCACGGCCTGGCCGCCGTCGCGCGCGTCGATGTACCCCCACAGGTTCCACTTCCGCAGATTCGCGTCGGCGTCGAAGGCGGGGAAGTCGGCGTAGTCCTCGACGTTCATGACATTCGAGAACCGCAAGGCCACGATCTTGAGGTCGGGGTACCAGCGTGCGAGTTGCTCGGCCTGCTTCTCTTCCAGCAGCTTGTTGAGGGAGTAGACGGATTCCGGCAGCTCCACCTCTTCGTCGAGCGGGATGTACGGAGGCGGCGTGATGAACGGAAGGCCGAGGATCGTCTCGCTCGAGGCGAAGACGACGTTGCGGATGCCGAGGCGGGTCGCAGCGTGGAACACGTTGAACGTCGTCAGCGCGTTGTTATGGAACGTCGCCTCGTCGCTCACCACGCCGGGTGCGGGAATCGCCGCGAGGTGAACGACAGCCTCGTAGGGCGTCGGGCCGTCCTGGTACGAGCCGTCGCGCACGCCCGACAGCGCCGACGTCACGTCACCGAAGTCGGTGAGATCCACCCGCAGGAATCCGGACCCGCGCTCGCCGGCGCGATCGAGGTTCGTGACGTCGTGGCCGGCCTCGCGCAGATAGGCGAGCACGTTCGTGCCGAGCTTCCCGGACCCACCGGTGAGGGCGATCTTCATTGACGGCTCCTGCCTGTCGAATCGATACGACTCAATACAACCACGTCCCGTGCGCGGGTGAAACAACGCGTCCGCAGGCGACGTTTCACCCGCGCACGCGTCGTTTCACCCGCGCACAGGGACGAGCGGCAGTCGCACGATGAACGCCGTCCGACCCGGCTCGCTCTCGACGGCGATCGATCCGCCCTGGGCATCCACCACGGCTTTCACGATCGCGAGCCCGAGCCCGGTCGACCCCGTCTCGCGTGAGCGCGAGCTGTCGCCGCGTGCGAAGCGCTCGAACAGCACCGGCTGCAGTTCGGTCGGAACGCCGGGGCCGTCGTCGACCACGGTCACCTCGGCGTAGTCGTCGACCGGGCGCATGCCGAGGGTGACGGTCGTCCCGGCCGGGGTGTGCACTCGCGCGTTCGTCAGCAGGTTGGCGAACACCTGGTGCAAGCGGGTCTGATCGCCGATCACCTCGACCGGCTCCCCCGGCAGATCGATACGCCAGCTGTGGTCTGGGCCGGCCGCGTGCGCGTCGGACAGCAGGTTGATGAGCAGCATCGACAGGTCGACGGGCTCGCGGTCGAGTTCGCGACCCTCGTCGAGGCGGGCGAGCAGCAGCAGGTCCTCGACCATGGTCGTCATCCGCTTCGCCTCGGACTCGATGCGGCCGATCGAGTGCTGCACGTCGGGTGGGATCACCTCACCGGAGCGGCGGGTCAGCTCCGAGTACCCGCGGATCGACGCGAGCGGCGTGCGCAGCTCGTGCGAGGCATCCGAGATGAACTGGCGTACTTTGCGCTCGCTCGCCTCGCGCGCCGTAAGAGCGGATGCCACGTGCCCGAGCATCGCGTTGAATGCGTTGCCCACCCGACCGACCTCGGTACGGGGGTCGGTGTCCTCATCCGCGACGCGAACCCGCAGCGCGACCTCGCCGCGATCGAGCGGAAGAGTCGACACGGTCGTGGCCGCGCCGGCCACCCGATCGAGCGGGCGCAGCGAGAGACGCACGATGAGCAGGCCGATGCCCGCGGCGAACGCGGACGCCGCGATCGTCGCGAACAGCATCGTGATCGCGAGGTGCTCGGTCGTCGCGTGCGCCTCGGCGAGCGGCAGCCCCATGATGAGGTGCTGTCCGTCCGGCAGATCCTCGGAGGCGACCCGGTACTCGCCGAGATTTCCGCCCAGATTGACGGAGGTGGGCGTGCCGTCCTGCGGCAGGGACGTCATCTTGGTCACGAAGTCGGCGTCTGCGACAGCTCGGTGCGCCCCGCCCTCCGAGCCGGTCGGCTGGTAGTAGCTGCTTGTGACATGTTGCCCATCGAGCAGCGCGGCGAGCGTTCCGCCTGGTTGGCCGGTGTACGTGACGATCGTGTCCGCGCCCACCGGCTGCCCGTGAACGTAGCCCGTGACCGCAAGCTGCAGCCCGCGCTGGCTGGCCAGCTCCAGCTGGGCGTCCACCCGGCCGATCAGATAGTCGTTGAGAAGCACGACGCTCACGATCCCGATCGCGACACCCAGCACCGCAATGAGCGCGGCAACCGCTGCGACCAGTTTGCGACGCAGGGTCCACGATCTGAACGGATGCCGGAACCAGCCGCCCACTCGCCGCAGGAACCCTCGGACCGCCGACGTCCGCCCGGCTGCTCCGGTGCTCATCGGCACCGAGGCTACCGGCCCCGCTGCCGACTGTGTCATCTCGCGTCGCGCCTCACTCGACGGCCTTGACCATGTATCCGGCGCCGCGCACGGTGTGGATCATGGGCTTCCGGCCGGCGTCGATCTTCTTGCGCAGATAGGAGATGTAGAGCTCGACGACGCTCGAGGTGCCGCCGAAGTCGTAGGACCACACCCTGTCGAGGATCTGCGCCTTGGAGAGCACCCGGCGCGGGTTCCGCATCAGATAGCGCAGCAGCTCGAACTCGGTCGCGGTCAGGCTGATCTGCTCGCCTGCGCGGGTGACCTCGTAGCTGTCCTCGTCGAGCACGAGGTCGCCGACGACGATGCGCGGGTCGCTGGTGTCGGCGATGAGGGCGCGCGAGCGGCGCAGCAGGCTGCGCAGCCGGGCGACGAGCTCCTCGAGGCTGAACGGCTTGGTGACATAGTCGTCGCCGCCGGCCGTGAGGCCCGCGATGCGGTCGTCGAGCGAGTCCTTGGCGGTGAGGAAGAGCACAGGCGTCTCGTTGCCGCCCTCGCGGATGCGGCGCATGACCTGCAGCCCGTCGAAGTCGGGAAGCATGATGTCGAGCACGACGGCGTCCGGCTTGAACTCGCGGGCCACACTGACGGCCTGATGGCCCGTGCCCGCGCTCTTCACCTCCCACCCCTCGTAGCGAAGGGCCATCTGCAGCAGGTCGGTCAGGGTGTTCTCGTCGTCGACGACGAGCACTCGGATCGGCGAGCCATCGGCGTGGTGAAGATGTGCCTGCGCGGTGCGCGAATCGGACAGGTCGATGCTCATTCTGCCGATTATCCGCGTGACCTTTCGAGACCGCTATGCCGAACTTATGGCTTGGCTGTGAGAACGGATGGTTGGGCTCAGAGTTGCCCGATCTCCTGCAGCACGGAACGAATGGCATCCCCGCTGCGGTGGAAGGCGTCGTGCTCGCTCTGATTCATCGGCACACGCAGAACGCGCTGCACTCCGCCCGCCCCGAGCACGCACGGCACAGACAGCGCGATGCCGTCGACCCCCTCGTAGTCGCGCAGAACCGTGCTCACCGGCGTGACCATGTGCTCATCGCGAAGAATCGCCTCGACCAGCCGCACCCCGGCGAGCCCGATCGCATAGTTCGTGGCGCCCTTGCCGGCGATGATCGAGTACGCCGAGAGCACGGCCTGGTTCGCGAGATCGGCGAGCTTCTCGTCGTCGAAGATCTTGGTGCCCGACTCGTCCGTCCACCCGCTGATCGGCGAGCCGCCGATGGTCGCGTTCGACCACAGCGGGAAGGCGCTGTCGCCGTGCTCGCCGAGGATCATGGCGTGCACGTCGCGCGGGGCGACGCCTGCGGTCTCAGCGACCAGCCACCTCAGCCGCGACGAGTCGAGAGTCGTTCCCGAGCCGATGACCTGACCCCGACGCAGCCCGGCGACGTCGACGGCCACCTCGGTGAGCACGTCGACCGGGTTCGTGACGAGCATGTACACCGCATCGGGAGCACGCCTGACGAGCTGCGGCATGAGGTTGCGGATGATCTCCGCGTTGGTGTTGACGAGCTCGAGCCGGCTCTGCCCCGGCTGCTGCGCGGCTCCCGCGGTGATCACGATGACGTCCGAGGCGGAGAGCACGTCGAGGTCGCCCCCGCCGGTCACTTTCGCGCGATGGGCGAACGGGGTGCCATGGGCAAGGTCGAGCCCCTGCGCCTCTGCACGAGCCGCGTTGAGGTCGTAGATGACGACCTCGTCCGCTGCGCCGCGGATGAGCGCCGCGTAGGCGAGAGAGGTGCCGACCGCCCCCGCGCCGATGATGCCGAGCTTCGTGGTTCGCAGGTTGGCCATGAAGTCATCATTCCGCCGCAGCGGTCCCGAGTCCATGCTTCTTGGCAGGTGCGTGTCACCTGCCCGAAAAGCGGGCGCGTTAGGCTGGCGACGCGGTCAGAGTCGACCGGGGGAAAGGCGGATCATGACGGCTGAGCAGGTGGTCGACGCCGCGGAGCACGACGCAGCGCTGCACGGCGGCGTGCCCGAGCCGACCGAGATCGCGCACGGCGTGTGGACACTCCCGATGGAGTTCCCGAGCAAGGGCCAGCCTCTGCGCTACACGCTCAGCTATGTGCTGACGGATGCCGCAGGCGGCGTGCATCTCATCGACCCGGGTGTCGACACCGACTCCAATTGGAAGCGGCTCGAGGCGCACCTCGCCGCGCGGGGGCGCAGCAGCGCAGACATCCGCTCGGTCATCGTCACCCATCTGCACTTCGATCATCTGGGCATGGGCGCCCGTGTGCGCGCGATGACCGGCGCTGAGGTTGTGCTGCACCGCCTCGAGCAGGCGGCGATCGACGGCGAATTCGGCGGAGAGGACCGCGAGCGATTCGACCGCTGGGGCGTGCCGCACGAGCGCCGCGACGAACTCGCGCGCATCACAGCCGAGCGCTTCTCGAAGGCGCAGATCACGGCGGATCGGCTCGTCGAGGGCGGCGGTCGGCTCGTGCTCGGTGACATCGAGCTCGACGTGATCTGGACGCCCGGTCACACGTACGGCAGCATCTGTCTGCGCGACGCGGAACGGAAGCTGCTGTTCACGGGCGATCACGTGCTCCCCGTGCTCAACCCGGGCCTCGGCCTCGGCGGCCCGACGCCGAGCAACCCGATCAGCGACTACCTCGACGCACTCGACAGGGTCGCCGGCTTCGACGACCACCAGGTCTGCCCGGGGCACGGCTACCGCTTCTTCGGCCTGCGCGCCCGGTGCGACAAGCTCGGCGCCCATCACGCCCGGCGCACCGCCGAGGTGGCTGAGGTGCTCGATCGCCTCGACCGCCCTTCGGTCTGGCAGGTCGCCTCCGAGCTGTACTGGAGCCTCGGGTGGGAGAACCTGTCGCATTACCTGCTCGACTCGGCGCTGGCGCAGGTCGAGATGCACATCGATCGGCTCGGTCGCACGGCCGAGACCGAGCGCGCGGCCTAGCGTCGAAGGCGTCAGGGCGTATCGTTCACACGTGACCTCGACCGAGCAGAGCAACACCACCGCCCTTGAGCAGCGCCGCGTCGCCCGCGAGTCGACTCGGGTCGGCGGCGAGAACGCCCGATCGTGGCAGCTGGTCTCCGCGCTTCAAACGAGCCGCTTCGATCTGGCTCAGCTGGGCCGGGCGGATCAGATCGTGCTCGACCTCGAGGACGCGATCGACGGCTCGCTCAAGCAGCAGGCCCGCGAGAACGTGGTCGGCTGGCTCGAGGGCGGCGGCTCGGCGTGGGTGCGCATCAACGACTGGACGACGGTCGACTGGTCCGACGACATCGCCGCGCTCGCGGGTGTTCCCGGCCTCGCCGGCGTGATGCTCGCGAAGACCGAGGCCGCAGAGCAGGTCACCGACACCTTCCAGCGCCTCGGCGGGTCGACCCCCGTGGTCACGCTGATCGAATCGGCGCTCGGCATCGAGGACGCGGCAGACATCGCGCGGGCACGCGGCGCCTACCGCCTCGCATTCGGCTCCGGCGACTATCGCCGCGACACGGGCGCCTCCAACACGCCCCTCGCGATGGCCTACCCGCGCACCAAGCTCGTGCTCGCCAGCCGCATCGGCGATCTCCCCGGTCCCATCGACGGCCCGACCGTCGCGAGCACCCACCCGGTGCTGCGCGAGCAGGCGGCCGATGCCGTCGCGCTCGGCATGACGGGCAAGCTCTGCCTCGATAGCGAGCAGCCGGCCGTCATCAACGAGTCGATGAGCCCGTCGCCCGCCGATGTCGCCTGGGCCCTCGACTTCCTCGCCGAGTTCGAGGCCGACGGCCGCGTCATCCGCGACGGCTCCGACAAGCCGCGCCTCGCCCGCGCCGAGACCATCAAGCGCCGCGCGGACCTCTTCCGCATCGAGCCGAGCTCGTAGTCGCTACGCCTGAGCAATCACGCAAGTTCCGAATACGTCACATACGCGAACGCCGACGAGTCCGGCGCCCAGCTGCCGACGTTCATCGCGCCCTGCCCGCCGAACACGGTCACCACGTCGCGTCCGGTTCCGCCGTCGGGTGTCGTAAGCCTGATCCGCACGTCGGCGATGTTCTCGGGGTGGCCCTTCGTGCCCGGCGGGTAGCTCACGTACACGACATGCTCTCCCGAGGGCGACGGGTGCGGGAACCAGTTCACGCGCTCGTCATCGGTGAGCTGCACGAGGGATGCCCCGTCCGGCCGCACCCGGAACAGCTGCGCATGCCCCTCAGCGCCGCCGGCGCGCTCCGAGTTGAAGTAGACCCACTCGGCCCCGTCGGGACCCGGCCCGAACTCGGCGCCGTCGTCCTGGAATCCATCGTCCGTCAGCTGTACCTCGTCGCCGCCTCCGAGCGGCAGCAGGTACACATTGGTCACCCGCCGGTCGCCGTCCCACGACAGCCCGATGTAGGCGAGCGTCGCCCCGTCGGCCGACACGCCGTGCAGGTAGTGACGGAAGTCGCCGCGGTCCCGGGACACCTGCCGCGGCCCGCTGCCGTCGAGCGGAATCGCATAGAGATGGCCGTCCTCCGCCGATACGTAGACGGTCGACCCGTCGGGCGACACGACGTGGTCGTTGTTGATCTCAGGGATCCCGCCGAGATCGATCTCGGTCAGCACCGCGCCCTCAGGCGCAGCGTCCGCGGGCAGCCAGAACAGCCGGCCGCCGCCGTTCACGACGAGCGCCGTGCCGTCGGGCGTCCAGTTGGGTGCTTCGAACAGCAACTGGTCAGAGGTGGTCACCTCGCGCGCGGCATCCGCCGCCAGGTCGTAGACCCACAACGTCGCCGACTGCCCCGGTGCGAACCCGCGTGCCATCAGATCTCCCGCCATTCGCCGCTGTCCGCGGCCTCCATCACTGCCTCTGTGACGCGCACGGCGCGCAGTCCGTCCTCGAAGCGGGGCAGACCATCGGGGGCCGCCCCGCCGATCGCCGCGTAGCTGTCGGCGACGAACGCGTTGAACGCGTCCTGATATCCCTGCGGATGCCCCGCGGGCGTCGTGACGAGCCGCGCCGCCTCCGGCGCGAGCTGATCGGAATCCCTCGGCACCAGCAGCGACCCGGCGCGCCGCCCGAGCCACAGCGTCTCAGGCTGCTCCTGATCGAACACGACGGATTCCTGCGCTCCGCCCACCTCGATGTGCAACCGGTTCTTCCGTCCGGGCGCCAGCTGCGAGACGAGCAGCGTGCCGATCGCCCCGCCCGCGGTCTCGAGCGCGACCGACACCGCGTCCTCGGTCTCGACACGCGGGTGCTCGGCGCGGTCGGCGATGAACGTCCGCTTCGACGCCGCGACGCGCGCGACCCGATCGCCGGTCACGAACTCGATGAGGTCGACGAGGTGCGAGCCGATGTCGGCGAAGGCCCGCGAGCGACCGCCGGCCGAGACATCCACCCGCCAGTTGTCGTCGCCTGCCGACAGCAGCCAGTCCTGCAGGTACGAGCCCTGCACCGTGAGAACCCGCCCGGTCTCACCGGTGGCGACCCGCGCCCGCGCTTCACGCACGAGCGGGTGGAAGCGATAGACGAACGGCACCGTGGCGACCTGGCTGCCGGATGCCTGCACCAGCCGCTCCGCGTCAGCGATGCTCGTCGCGAGCGGCTTCTCGCACACCACGTGCTTGCCTGCGGCGAGCACGGCGAGCGCTTGCGGCGCATGCAGCGCATTCGGCGTGGTCACATGCACGACATCGATGCCGGGGGCAGCGAGCAGCTCGTCGAGTGAGCCGTACGCCTGCTCGATCCCCAGTTCCTCTGCGGCCGCCGCACCGCGGGCCGGTGACGAGCCGACGACGCCGATCAGCCTCGCCCGAGCGGCGCGCGCCGCCCTCGAGTGCACGGTCGCCATGAACCCGCCGCCGACGATCCCGACCCCGATCGGCTCCGATCGGAGCACACGATCGACGATATCGGCGGACCGGGTGTCGAAGGCCTTCTGGCGACCGCGCCCCATCAGAGCGTCGCTTCGCTGGGCGACCACGTCTCGGGAAGCGCCGGCGTCGGCACGAAGCTGCTCCCGACCTCGACCCACTCGCCGCTCTCGGCGGCCTCGATCGTCGAGACCATCACGTCGAGGGCGTGGAACGCCTGCTCGCCTGAGGCCCGCTCGGGCACACCCGCGCGAATGGCTCGCGCGAGCTCGACGACACCTGTGCCGCGCGCCGCCTTCTCGCCGGTGGTCGCGATCGTCTCCTCTGACCCGTCGGCCTTGTGCAGCACGAGGTCACCCACGAACATGTTGGGGTCGACCAGCTCGAGCGCGCCGTCGACGCCGGTGACCTCGAACAGCGTGCGTCGGATCTGCGAGTCGAAGCTGAAGATGCTCTGCGACGTCTGCCCTCTCTCGAACTCGAAAACGGCCGTCACGTGCGTCGGCACCGTGACCTCGAAGCTCTCGCCGGCACGCGGCCCCGAGCCGATCGTGCGTGACGCCTTCGACGTCGAGGCGACGGCCGCCACCCGCTTGACCGGCCCGAACAGCTGGATCAGCGTGGTGACGTAGTACGGCCCGACGTCGAACAGCGGACCCGCCCCTTCCTGGAACAGGAAATCGGGATTCGGGTGCCACGACTCGGGCCCTGGCTGCTGCATCAGCGTCAGCGCCGTCTTCGCCTCGCCGATCGCCCCCGACTCGATGAGCCGCCGCGCCGTCTGGATGCCCGCTCCGAGGAACGTGTCCGGCGCCGTCGCGACTCGCAGTCCGGCGGCCCGTGCGGCCGTGAGCAGTGCGCGCCCGCTCTCGCGGTCGAGCGCGATCGGCTTCTCGGTCCACACGTGCTTCCCCGCCGCGAGCACCTGCTGCGCGACCTCTGCGTGCACCTTCGGGATCGTCAGATTCACGACGATCTCGATCTCCGGGTCCGCGAGCAACTGCTCGACGGTGCCGAAGCGCGCCACCCCGAACGCCTGAGCCTGGAACTGGGCGCGGTCGAGGTCGATGTCTGCGATGAAGCGCACCTCGACATCGGGGAACGAGGTCAGATTGGTGAGGTACTGCGTGCTGATGTTGCCCGCGCCGATCACTCCGACGCCGACGCGCCCGCTGCCCGCGGCTCTGCCGGCCGCGGCGCTCGCAAGCCCGCTCATGCGAGTCCCTCGCTCTTCAGGAACGCGACGCTGTCGGCGACGGCTTGGAAGCGGTCGCCGCGCGAGTCGTCGAGCTCGATGACGCGCAGCGCCGTCGGCGCTGCCTCGATGATCGAGCGGATGGGCAGCGAGCCCGATCCCACCGCGACCTGGTCCTTGTTCTCGTGCGTAGCGGGGCCGTCCTTCACGTGCAGCGCGATCACCTTCGACCCGAGCTCGCCGAGCAGCTCAACCGGGTCGGTGCCTCCCACCGCCGCCCAGTAGGTGTCGAGCTCCAGCGAGACAGAGCCGGGCAGCTGTGCCGCGAACAGTTCATACGCGGGCCTCCCGTCGATCTTCGTCTCGAACTCGAACGCGTGGTTGTGGTATCCGATCGCGAGACCGAATGTCTGCGCCTTCTCGGCGGCGGCGGCGAGATCAGCGACGATCGCCTTCACGCCGTCCGCGGTCTGCCACCGCTCTTCGTCGATGTGCGGATCGATGAGGGTGCGGATGCCGAGGGCTGCCGCCTTCTCGAAGATCGCCTCTTGGGTCTCCCCCACGAACCGCTGGTGAGCGGTCGGGCTCCTGAGCCCGGCGGCGGCGAGCCCGTCGCCCAGTCCCTCGAGCCCCACGATGTTGAATGCCTCGACCTGGGTGAACCCCAGTTCGGCCAAGCGCGCGAGCGTGCCAGGCAGATCCGCCTGCAGCGCCTCGCGCACGGTGTACAGCTGCACGGAGAGCAGTGACTCGGTCACGTAAGCAGTCCTCTTCCTCGTTGAAGTCGAATGGATTCGACTTCATTCAATCAGGCTTCCGTCGCCGGTCAAGCAAAAGGCCATTGTTTGCCGCCGACTTTCGTGTCTGTGATTGAATTCGGTCATGTCTGACGCGCGCGGCCAGCTGGTGGCCCCTGATGCGCGCGCGCTGCTGCGGATGCTTCGCACAGGCGGCCCGAAGACCCGGGCTCAGCTTGCCGAGCTCACCGGCCTGGCCCGCTCGACGGTGTCGGCCCGCCTCGAGGGCCTCCTCTCATCGGGCCTGGCCGTCCCCGCCGGCGATGAGTCGTCCACGGGCGGCCGCCCGCCGGCCCTCGTCGCGTTCAACCCGGCCGCTCGCGTGGTGCTCGCGGTGGATCTCGGCGCGACCCACGGCGTCGTCGCGTTGACCGATCTCGCGGGAAGCATCCTGCACACCGAGTCGCGGGAGCTCGCCATCGCGTCGGGTCCCGAGCCTGTTCTGGATTGGGCGATCGCGGCCGCCAAGCGCGTGCTCACGGCGAGCGGCCGCGCCCGCACCGAGCTCGTCGGCATCGGGGTCGGGCTGCCCGGTCCGGTCGAGCACGCGAGCGGCCTCCCGACGAATCCGCCGATCATGCCCGGCTGGAACCGCTTCGACGTGCCCGGCTACGTCGGCCGACACTTCGACGTTCCGGTCCTCGTCGACAACGACGTCAATGTCCTTGCTCTCGGCGAGCACGCCGTGACCTGGCCCGACGTCACCGACATGGTGTTCGTCAAGGTGTCCACGGGCATCGGCGCCGGGATCATCTCCGGTGGGCGACTGCAGCGCGGCGCCCAGGGCTCGGCCGGCGACCTCGGCCACGTCCGCGTCCCCTTCACGAGACGCACCCCACAGCACGGCGCGGAGGACGCCGACCTCGAGGCGCTCGCGAGCGGCCCCGCGATCGCCGCCTGGATGACGGAGCGCGATGCCCCCGCCCTCACCAGCCAGGACGTGATGGAGGCCGGTCTCCGCGGCGACCCGCTGGCCGTCCAGGGCCTGCGCCAGGCCGGTCGCGATCTCGGCGAAGTCCTCGCGACCGTGGTCAACCTGCTGAATCCGTCCGTCGTGGTCATCGGCGGCAGCGTCGCCCGTGCAGGCGAGCACTTGCTCGCCGGCGTCCGCGAGGTGGTCTACGGCCAGTCCACCCCGCTCGCCACGCAGAACCTCAGCATCGTGCACTCGCGCGCCGGTGCCACGGGCGGCGTGCTCGGCGCGGCCATCATGGTCATCCAGCGCGTCCTCGACGAAGCATCCGCCTGACTCCATCCACGACAAGAAGGACACCGATGTCTCTCCCCGCTCCCCGCTTCCCCGACCCGTCCGACGCACCGACGCTCCGCTGGGGCATCCTTGCGCCCGGCGGCATCGCCCGCAGCTTCGCGGGCGCGCTGCGCGATCACACCCGCCAGCAACTCGTCGCCGTCGCCTCCCGGTCGCAGGCTCGCGCGCAGGCATTCGCCGACGAGTTCGACGTGCCGCGTGCTTATGACGACTACGGCCGACTCGTCGCCGACCCGGAGATCGAGGCCGTCTACGTCTCCTCGACGCACAACGCGCACCTCGACCTCGCACTCCTCGCGATCGCGGCCGGCAAGCACGTCCTCGTCGAGAAGCCCGCCGGTTTCTCGGCTGCCGAGGCGCAGCGCATGCTCGACGCGGCCCGCGAGCGGGGCGTCTTCCTGATGGAGGCGATGTGGACCCGCTATCTGCCCCACACCGACGTCGCCCGCCAGCTGCTCGAATCCGGCGCAGTCGGCGAGGTGCGACTGGTGACAGCCGATTTCGGCGTGAACGTCCCCTTTGACCCCGACAGCCGCATGTACGACCCGGCCAAGGCGGGCGGATCGCTGCTCGACCTCGGCGTCTACCCGATCTCCTTCGCCCAGTTCGCGCTCCCTGCACTCAATCAGGATCCGCGTCTGCACGTCGCAGGCTCCCTGTCTCCTACCGGATCCGACGCGCAGGTCTCGCTGATCCTCGAGGCGGATGCCTCATCGCACGCCCTCGTCCATATCGGCGTCGAGGCGCGCACCCCCTGGACCGCGACGATCTCCGGAACCAAGGGCCGCATCGAGATCGAATCGGCCTTCTGGTCGCCCTCGGCGCTCACGTTCTTCCCCAACGAGGGCGAGCCCGAGCATTACCCGCGCCATCGCTCGATCACCGGCAGCGGCGGCATGGCGTTCGAAGCCGCAGCATTCGCGCGCTATATCACCGACGGGCTGGACGATTCACCGCTGCACCCGTTCTCCGAGGCGATCGCCACCCTCCGCATCATCGACGAGGCGCGTCGCCGCCTGGGCTACACGGTGGGTCTGGAAGACTAGCTTCTCGTGACCGATCTGCTTCTCCCCGGCTTCGACGCCGACGAGAAGTCGGTCCGTCCAAGCCATCTCGACCGTGTCGTCGCGGACTCGAACGACCGCATACCGTGGCTCCGTGCCCGCAGCCGCGGCATCACCGCAACCGACGTCGCCAAGCTCTCGACGCCGCGCTCGGTCGAGGCGGCCGCGCGGGAGAAGTGGTTCGGCAGCCGCTTCAGCGGCAACGCATACACCGAGCACGGCCGCGACCGCGAGCCGGCGATCGCCCAGTGGGTCTTCGACCACCACGGCATCGCACCGTCGTCCCTGCTCTTCCACGCCGAGCGGGACAGGCGCCACCTGGCGACGCCCGACGGTCTGGCGGTGACGGATGCCGGTTCCGTCGTGCTCGCGGAGATCAAGACCACCAACAAGCCATGGCGCAGCATCCCTCGTCACTACCTCCGGCAGATCTGGTGGCAGCAGTACGTCCTCGGTGCCGAACGGACGCTTTTCGTGTGGGAACGGCACGAGGGCTTCGTCCCCGTCAGCGAGCCGGAAAGCCGTTGGGTGGACCGCGACGACGACGCGATCGCGGTCCTCGTGGGGCTTGCGGCGGACCTGATCGCGACCATCGACAGGCTCGCGAGCCGACACACGGGCGCAATCGGAGCGTAATGCCCCGCGGTTAGGCTCGTGCGAACCGAGGCCTGGAGGTTCGAGCCGTGACCGATCTGATGACCGCCGCGGTGCTCGAGCGCTTCGGTGGCCCCGAGGAGCTCAAGCTCGCGAAAATCGCCCGTCCGACGCGTATCAATGACGAGATCCTCGTTGAGATCCACGCGGCGAGCGTCAACCCGCTCGACGCCAAGACTCGAGCCGGCCGCGGCGTCGCCGCGGCGCTCGACCGCCTGCCTGCCGTGCTGGGCCACGACTTCAGCGGGGTCGTCGTCGAGTCGCCGTATGCCGCTCATCCGCTTCAGCCCGGCGACGCGGTGTACGGCTTCATCCCTGTTCCGCACTACTCGGGCAGCTACGCGCAGTATGCATCGGTCCCGAGTCTTTGCGTCGCGCCGAAGCCGGTCGGACTGTCTCACACGGAAGCCGCCGCCGTCCCCCTCGCGGCTTTGACCGCGTGGGGGGTCGTGACCACGATCGCGAAGGCGCACGAACGCCAGCGCATCCTCATCCATGCGGGCGCCGGCGGCGTCGGCCACTTCGCCGTGCAGTTCGCGGCGTACTTCGGTGCGCACGTCATCGCGACCGCGTCGACGCGGAACCTCGAATGGCTGCGCTCGCTCGGTGCCCGCGAGACCATCGACCACACCGCACACCGCTTCGAAGACGGCCTCGAGGACGTCGACGTGGTCATCGACTTGGTCGGCAATGATGTGCACAACACCGGAACGCGGTCGTTGGGCGTGCTGCGGCGGAACGGACTCGTCATCAACGTCCCATCCGGCAGCTGGCCGACACTCGAGGAGGAAGCCACCGCGGCTGGTGTCCGCGCGACGGCCTACCGCGTCGCCCCCGACGCTGCGACCCTGGCTGTCATCTCCCGTCTGCTCGAACAGGGTTCCGTGCGGCCCCACGTCGACGAGATCTTCCCCCTCGAGGACGTCGCCAGCGCGCATGCACGCATCGAAGCCGGTCACGTTCGCGGGAAACTAGCCATCACGACGGAGCGGTCTTCCTGATCAGCCTTTAAATGCGAAAGACCCCATCCGTCATGGATGGGGTCTTTCGTAATGGGTGTTCGGCGGTGTCCTACTCTCCCACAGGGTCGCCCCTGCAGTACCATCGGCGCTGGGAGTCTTAGCTTCCGGGTTCGGAATGTGTCCGGGCGTTTCCCTCCCGCTATGGCCGCCGAAACGTGTTCGACCAGGCACTGGTCTGTTTTCAGCTTGTGTGCTGGTGCCCGTATGTCGGGAACCACTCAGTGGACGCGAGTCAACAGTGAAGACTGATGTTGGGGTGTAACAAGTTGTCGGCTTATTAGTACCGGTCAGCTGCGCAGGTCTTTCGTCCCTGCTTCCACATCCGGCCTATCAACCCAGTCGTCTGGCTGGGAGCCTCTCCCCACGAGGGGATGGAGATCTCATCTCGAGGCCGGCTTCCCGCTTAGATGCTTTCAGCGGTTATCCATCCCGAACGTAGCTAATCAGCGGTGCTCCTGGCGGAACAACTGACACACCAGAGGTTCGTCCAACCCGGTCCTCTCGTACTAGGGTCAGATCCTCTCAAATCTCCTGCGCGCGCAGCGGATAGGGACCGAACTGTCTCACGACGTTCTAAACCCAGCTCGCGTACCGCTTTAATGGGCGAACAGCCCAACCCTTGGGACCTACTCCAGCCCCAGGATGCGACGAGCCGACATCGAGGTGCCAAACCATGCCGTCGATATGGACTCTTGGGCAAGATCAGCCTGTTATCCCCGAGGTACCTTTTATCCGTTGAGCGACGGCCGTTCCACAACGTACCGCCGGATCACTAGTCCCGACTTTCGTCCCTGCTCGACCTGTCAGTCTCACAGTCAAGCTCCCTTGTGCACTTACACTCGCCACCTGATTGCCAACCAGGTTGAGGGAACCTTTGGGCGCCTCCGTTACTCTTTAGGAGGCAACCGCCCCAGTTAAACTACCCACCAGGCACTGTCCCTTGACCGGATCACGGTCAGAAGTTAGATATCCAGAGCGACCAGAGTGGTATTTCAACAATGACTCCACGAACACTAGCGTGCCCGCTTCGCAGTCTCCCACCTATCCTACACAAGCCGCACCGAACACCAATACCAAGCTATAGTAAAGGTCACGGGGTCTTTCCGTCCTGCTGCGCGTAACGAGCATCTTTACTCGTAGTGCAATTTCGCCGAGTTCGCGGTTGAGACAGCTGGGAAGTCGTTACGCCATTCGTGCAGGTCGGAACTTACCCGACAAGGAATTTCGCTACCTTAGGATGGTTATAGTTACCACCGCCGTTTACTGGGGCTTAAATTCTCAGCTTCGCTCAATAAAGAGCTGACCGGTCCTCTTAACCTTCCAGCACCGGGCAGGCGTCAGTCCGTATACATCGTCTTGCGACTTGGCACGGACCTGTGTTTTTAGTAAACAGTCGCTTCCCACTGGTCTCTGCGGCCACTCCACGCTCCCCCAGCAAGTGGGTTCACGCTTCGGGCCCCCCTTCTCCCGAAGTTACGGGGGCATTTTGCCGAGTTCCTTAACCACGATTCTCTCGATCTCCTTGGTATTCTCTACCTGACCACCTGAGTCGGTTTGGGGTACGGGCGGCTAGAACCTCGCGTCGATGCTTTTCTTGGCAGCATAGGATCACCGAATTCCCCTTGACGGGTATGCGTCAGATCTCAGGCACACAGGAGACGGATTTGCCTATCTCCAGCCCTACATCCTTGCCCCGGGACAACCATCGCCCGGTACGGCTACCTTCCTGCGTCACACCTGTTAACACGCTTGCCTCCCCGGACTGGGTCGCATGCTCCGCCGGCGGCGCCCCCTCGAAAGGAGACAGTGCCGGCATCGGATGCTTAGCATTACCAGATCAGCATGGGCGGTTCTTCGCCGGTACGGGAATATCAACCCGTTGTCCATCGACTACGCCTGTCGGCCTCGCCTTAGGTCCCGACTTACCCAGGGCGGATTAACCTGGCCCTGGAACCCTTGGTCTTTCGGAGGACGGGTTTCTCACCCGTCTTTCGCTACTCATGCCTGCATTCTCACTCGTGTGGCCTCCACAGCTGGGTCACCCCGCTGCTTCACCGCCCACACGACGCTCTCCTACCCATCACCGCGACTGGACCACGAAGGCCTGTCTGCTGCGGCAATGCCACGACTTCGGTGGCGTGCTTGAGCCCCGTTACATTGTCGGCGCGGAATCACTTGACCAGTGAGCTATTACGCACTCTTTCAAGGGTGGCTGCTTCTAAGCCAACCTCCTGGTTGTCTGTGCAACTCCACATCCTTTCCCACTTAGCACGCGCTTAGGGACCTTAGTCGGTGGTCTGGGTTGTTTCCCTCTCGACGATGAAGCTTATCCCCCACCGTCTCACTGCTGCGCTCTCACTTACCGGCATTCGGAGTTTGGCTAACGTCAGTAAGCTTTTAGGCCCCATCGGCTATCCAGTAGCTCTACCTCCGGCAAGAAACACGCAACGCTGCACCTAAATGCATTTCGGAGAGAACCAGCTATCACGAAGTTTGATTGGCCTTTCACCCCTACCCACAGCTCATCCCCCAGGTTTTCAACCCTGGTGGGTTCGGTCCTCCACGACGTCTTACCGTCGCTTCAACCTGGCCATGGGTAGATCACTTCGCTTCGGGTCTAGGACACGCGACTAAAAACGCCCTATTCGGACTCGCTTTCGCTACGGCTTCCCCACACGGGTTAACCTCGCCACGTATCGCTAACTCGCAGGCTCATTCTTCAAAAGGCACGCCGTCACCGGAACAAGCCGGCTCCGACGGTTTGTAAGCGAACGGTTTCAGGAACTATTTCACTCCCCTCCCGGGGTACTTTTCACCTTTCCCTCACGGTACTTGTCCGCTATCGGTCATCTGGGAGTATTCAGGCTTACCAGGTGGTCCTGGCAGATTCACACGGGATTTCTCGGGCCCCGTGCTACTCGGGAACACCCTCCGGCCGGCGCAGCATTTCGGCTACAGGACTCTCACCCGCTACGGTCAGCCTTTCCAAGCTGTTCGCCTACACCACGCGCACGTCACCGCAGGAGAACGGCAGTCCTCCTCGAAGGGTCCCACAACCCCCACCACGCAACCCCTGCCGGGTATCACACGTGACAGGTTTAGCCACATCCGCGTTCGCTCGCCACTACTAACGGAATCACATTTTGTTTTCTCTTCCTGTGGGTACTGAGATGTTTCACTTCCCCACGTTCCCTCTACCCGCCCTATACATTCAGGCGGGAGTAACCAGGTCACCCAAAGGGCCTGGCCAGGTTTCCCCATTCGGACACCCTCGGATCACAGTTCGCTTATCAACTCCCCGAGGCTTATCGCAGATTGCTACGTCCTTCATCGGCTCCAGATGCCAAGGCATCCACCGTTCGCTCTTAGAAACTTGCCACCACAACATGAGTCAAAAAAGAATCGCTCCAAGAGCCAAAGCCCTCAGAACAGACCATTTTGGTGACCCGCAAACTCAAAAGAGCCGCGGATCTAAGATGCTCGCGTCCACTGTGTAGTTCTCAAAATACGGACAGCACCCCCCACCCGCAGAACAAAACCTGCATCGGGAAGGCCTGAAGAAAAACCGCTCAACCACCAACCGGCAGCCAGCACGGTCCCTCAGGACCCAACAGCGCGCACCCCCCGACCAACCCCAACCAGCCCCGTTCCAAACCCGAAGGCCGTACTGAGAACCGATCAGCTCGATCGGAGGCATCGTCAATGTTCCACCCATGAGCCCCACCCCACAGACATTCGCCATGGGCGCGGGTTCTGGACCAGCAAGCTGGTCAGATGCTCCTTAGAAAGGAGGTGATCCAGCCGCACCTTCCGGTACGGCTACCTTGTTACGACTTAGTCCTAATCACCGATCCCACCTTCGACAGCTCCCTCCTTACGGTTAGGCCACTGGCTTCGGGTGTTACCGACTTTCATGACTTGACGGGCGGTGTGTACAAGGCCCGGGAACGTATTCACCGCAGCGTTGCTGATCTGCGATTACTAGCGACTCCGACTTCATGAGGTCGAGTTGCAGACCTCAATCCGAACTGAGACCGGCTTTTTGGGATTCGCTCCGCCTTACGACATCGCAGCCCTTTGTACCGGCCATTGTAGCATGCGTGAAGCCCAAGACATAAGGGGCATGATGATTTGACGTCATCCCCACCTTCCTCCGAGTTGACCCCGGCAGTCTCCTATGAGTTCCCACCATAACGTGCTGGCAACATAGAACGAGGGTTGCGCTCGTTGCGGGACTTAACCCAACATCTCACGACACGAGCTGACGACAACCATGCACCACCTGTATACCGACCACAAGGGGGCGACCATCTCTGGCCGTTTCCGGTATATGTCAAGCCTTGGTAAGGTTCTTCGCGTTGCATCGAATTAATCCGCATGCTCCGCCGCTTGTGCGGGCCCCCGTCAATTCCTTTGAGTTTTAGCCTTGCGGCCGTACTCCCCAGGCGGGGCGCTTAATGCGTTAGCTACGACACGGAAACCGTGGAATGGTCCCCACATCTAGCGCCCAACGTTTACGGCGTGGACTACCAGGGTATCTAATCCTGTTCGCTCCCCACGCTTTCGCTCCTCAGCGTCAGTTACGGCCCAGAGAACTGCCTTCGCCATCGGTGTTCTTCCTGATATCTGCGCATTCCACCGCTACACCAGGAGTTCCATTCTCCCCTACCGCACTCTAGCCCGCCCGTACCCACCGCACGCCTCAGGTTGAGCCTGAGGATTTCACGGCAGACGCGACGAACCGCCTACGAGCTCTTTACGCCCAATAATTCCGGACAACGCTCGGACCCTACGTATTACCGCGGCTGCTGGCACGTAGTTAGCCGGTCCTTTTTCTGCAGGTACCGTCACCCGAAGGCTTCTTCCCTGCCAAAAGAGGTTTACAACCCGAAGGCCGTCATCCCCCACGCGGCGTTGCTGCATCAGGCTTTCGCCCATTGTGCAATATTCCCCACTGCTGCCTCCCGTAGGAGTCTGGGCCGTGTCTCAGTCCCAGTGTGGCCGGTCACCCTCTCAGGCCGGCTACCCGTCGTCGCCTTGGTGAGCCACTACCTCACCAACAAGCTGATAGGCCGCGAGCCCATCCATGGCCGATAAATCTTTCCACCCCCCACCATGCGGCGAGAAGTCCTATCCAGTATTAGACGCCGTTTCCAACGCGTATCCCAGAGCCAAGGGCAGGTTACTCACGTGTTACTCACCCGTTCGCCACTAATCCAGCCAGTGCAAGCACCAGCCTTCATCGTTCGACTTGCATGTGTTAAGCACGCCGCCAGCGTTCGTCCTGAGCCAGGATCAAACTCTCCACAAAAAACTTGCGGACAAAGTCCGACCATGACAAAAGAACATCAAAACTGACATTCAATCCATCAAATAAACCAAAGGAATCCCAACACCATCCAAAAACGGTGCCAGGGGTATTGGCATTGACAATGTGCACGCTGTTGAGTTCTCAAAGACCGTACGCACCCGGATTCGGCCGACCGGAAAACCGGCCGGATTCGCTCCGAGGCAACTTGTCTATCTTAGCATTTCGTGGCTCTCGCTCCAAATCGGAGCGGGCTGCGAAAGCAAGAAGATCATCTCCGCTTGAGGCCGGCGAGCTGAGCAGCTCAGCCGCACCTTTGGGGTGACAAGTAAGTAATTTACGCGGCACCAGGCCACCGCTCAAATCCAGGCACCCGCCCGGGCGTGTCGCGCTGAAGCCCGCGGAATCCGGCCACTCAGCGGGTCGAATCGATCGCCGCAAGCAGGCGCTGGAGGTCGGTGCCGTCCTCACGTATCTCGAGCTGGCGCCCGTTCACCAATACGGTCGGGACGTAGCGGAGGGTCACTCCCGTATCGCCGATCGGCCGGCCTATTGCCGCATCGTTCGCGTGCTGCACCCAGTCGTCCCATCGGCCCGTGTCGACCGCCTCGCGGATCGCGCTCGTCACGTGCACGCCACTCGATGCCGCGATCTCGAGCAGGCGATCGTTGTCGGGAAGGGTCGCCGTTTCGCCGGTCGGCTGCTCAGCAAGCACCGCGGTGTAGACCGCCGGGACTCGGGCGAGCTGCCCGTCGTCTGCGATCGCGGCGAGGAGGCGTCGGCGCGCAGGCACTCGCGTGATGGCGACCGCCATCAGCAGCGCAAGAGACGCGGCGCTCTTGCCGAGACGCGACCCGAAGCTGATAGCCATGTGCTGTATCTCGACAGATCGGCCGGGGCGGGTGCTGACGCCGGAGACGACGAAAGGCCCGCCGAATGGCGGGCCTTTCGAGGAAATAGCGCTTACAGTGCGTTGACGTCGAGCGGGATGCCCGGGCCGAAGGTCGTCGAGACGGCGCCCTTCTGGATGTAGCGGCCCTTGGCTGCGGCCGGCTTGAGTCGCTGGACCTCGTCGATGGCGACCTTGAAGTTCTCGGCGAGCTGGTCGGCGCTGAAGCCGGCCTTGCCGACGACGAAGTGCACGTTGGAGTGCTTGTCGACGCGGAACTCGATCTTGCCGCCCTTGATCTCCTCGACGGCCTTGGCCGGGTTCGGGGTCACAGTGCCGGTCTTCGGGTTGGGCATGAGACCACGCGGGCCGAGCACCTTGCCGAGACGGCCGACCTTGCCCATGAGCTCGGGGGTCGCGACAGCCGAGTCGAAGGCGGTGTAGCCGCCGGCGACCTTCTCGATCAGCTCGTCGCCGCCGACCTCGTCGGCGCCGGCCGCGAGAGCGGCCTCGGCCGCGGGGCCGGTCGCGAAGACGATGACGCGGGCGGTCTTGCCCGTGCCGTGCGGAAGGATGACGGTGCCGCGCACCATCTGGTCGGCCTTACGAGGGTCGACGCCGAGCTTCAGCGCGACCTCGACGGTCGAGTTGAACTTCACGGAGCCGGTCTCCTTCGCGAGGGTGACCGCCTCGTTCGGCGTGTAGAACTTGCCGACCTCGATCTTGTCGGCCGCGGCCCGGTAGGCCTTGGACTTCTGTGCCATGTCTGGTTCTCCTTGAGAGATGGTGGTCGTCGCGCCTGGCCGGCGCTGCCACGAAAAAGTTGTTGAGCCTCGGCGCTTACGCGTCGACGGTGATGCCCATGGAGCGGGCGGTGCCGGCGATGATCTTCTCGGCGGCGTCGAGGTCGTTCGCATTCAGGTCGACGAGCTTCTCCTGCGCGATCGCGCGGACCTGCTCGCGGGTGATCTTGCCCACCTTGTTGGTGTGGGGGACCCCGGAGCCCTTCGGCACGCCTGCGGCCTTCTTGATCAGCTCTGCGGCCGGCGGGGTCTTGAGGACGAACGTGAACGAGCGGTCCTCGTACACGGTGATCTCGACCGGGATGACGTTGCCGCGCTGCGCCTCGGTGGCGGCGTTGTACGCCTTGCAGAACTCCATGATGTTCACGCCGTGCTGACCGAGCGCGGGGCCGATCGGCGGGGCGGGGTTCGCGGCACCGGCCTTGATCTGAAGCTTGATCAGACCAGTGACCTTCTTCTTGGGAGCCATTGGTTTCCTTCTTTCTGTTCGAGTGCACCGTGAGGTGCGCTCTCCCGCGCGGCGGACGCCGGCGGTGGACCGTGGAATCTTAGTCGAAGAAGCTGGACGCTTCTTACAGCTTGGTGACCTGGTCGAAGCTGAGCTCGACCGGGGTCTCGCGCTCGAACAGCGAGACGAGGACCGTGAGCTTGCCGCTCTGCGTGTTGATCTCGCTGATGGAGCCGGGCAGGCCCGCGAACGAGCCTTCCTTGATGGTGATGGTCTCGCCGATCTCGAAGTCGACCTCGGCGGGGATCGCGCGGGCGGCGGCCTTCTGGCCCTTGGCGCCTGCGCGGCCGGCCGGAGCGGCCTCGACCTGGACGAGGCTCTTCAGCATCTCGAACGCCTCGTTGAAGCGCAGTGGCGTCGGGTTGTGCGCGTTGCCGACGAATCCGGTGACACCCGGGGTGTGACGCACGACCGACCAGCTGTCTTCGTTCAGGTCCATGCGGACGAGCACGTAGCCCGGGATGCGCACGCGCGTGACCATCTTGCGCTGGCCGTTCTTGATCTCGACCACGTCTTCCATGGGGACCTCCATCTGGAAGATGTAGTCCTGCATGTCCATCGACTGGATGCGGTTCTCGAGGTTCGACTTCACGCGGCGCTCGAAGCCTGCGTAGGAGTGGATCACGTACCACTTGCCCGGCTTCATGCGCAGCTCGGTCTTGAACGCCTCGTACGGGTCGACCTCGGCCTCGGCCGCAGCCTCTTCGTCGGCGTCTTCGAGGGCGTTAACGACCGCCTCGGCGTCTTCAGAGGTCGGCACCTCGAGCGCCTCGTCGACGACCTGGTCGGCCTCGGGGTCCGAGGCCTCGGCGATCGCGTCGAGGACCGCGTTCAGGTCGACGTCGTCGCCGTCGGCACCGGTCAGGTGCAGGGCACCGTGCTCAGCGGCATCCACATCGGCCTCGTCGACCGCGTTGATGCTGCCGGTCTGCGCCTCGTCGTCTTCAGCCGACTGCTCTGCGGCGGTCGCCCAATCGACGTCTTCGCGCTCACTCTTAGCCACTGCTCACCAATCCATTTCTGTTACTCGGTCTGCCGACTGCCGCCCGCAGGCCGTCTCACCCGTGAAGGTCAGGAACTGCCGCCACCGAAGGCGAGGAGCACGAGCCAGCCGAACAGCTGGTCGAGGCCGAACACCAGCGCCATCATGATGATCACGAAGATCAGCACGACGCCGGTGTAGCTGAACAGCTCGCCACGGGTAGGCGTGACGACCTTGCGGAGTTCGCCCATCACTTGACGGAAGAACAGAGCGACACGCGCGAAGGGGTTACGGCGCTCGGCGCGCTGTTTCTTCGCAATCGCTACGACGTCCTCGCTGGGCTCGTCGATGACTTTTCGGGCCACTCAGCTCACCTTTCACGGGCCGACACATCAGCGCCGGCTTGCAGGGCGGACAGGACTCGAACCTGCAACCTGCGGTTTTGGAGACCGCTGCTCTACCAATTGAGCCACCGCCCTATGGGCTGAAATCTCACTTCCCGCGACCGGAATCAGGGCATGGGAAAGCTTGGCAGATTTCAACTACCTCGGACAGTTTAGGCGAGGCGGGAGAGGGGCGCAAAACGAGGTGGGACGCCTCACAGGAGGCGGCGCTCGAGGGCCCACGCGGTGAGCTCGTGACGCGAGGAGAGCTGGAGCTTGCGCAGCACGGCGGACACGTGCGTCTCGACCGTCTTGATCGAGATGAACAGCTCGGTGGCGACCTCTTTGTAGGAGTAGCCGCGTGCGATCAGGCGCATCACCTCGCGCTCGCGCGCCGAGAGGCGGTCGAGCTCCTCGTCCGTCTGAGCCTGCTCGCCGGCCGCCGCGCCGAACGCGTCGAGGACGAAGCCGGCGAGTCTCGGCGAGAACACGGCGTCGCCACCGGCGACCGTCGCGACCGCGCGACTCACCTCGGCGCCCGAGCTGCCCTTCGTGATGTAGCCGCGGGCTCCGGCGCGGATGACGCCCACCACGTCTTCCGCCGAGTCGCTCACGCTGAGCGCGAGGAAGCGGGTCCCGGATGCGGCGGGCGCGGCCCGGCGGATCACCTCCGCGCCGCCGCCGCCCTGGCCGCCCGGCAGATGCACGTCGAGCAGGACGACCTGAGGGGCGTGCTGAGCCACCGCTGCGACGGCTGCATCGACGTCCCCCGCCTCACCCACCACGTGGATGAAGTCTTCGAGATCGGCACGCAGGCCCGAGCGGAAGATCGAGTGGTCATCGACGACCACAACCGTGATGGGCTCGGTCACGACTCGCCCCTCCCTCCTCCGTCGAAGTGCAGGTGCACCTCGGTGCCCGCGCCGCCGGCGCCGCGGCCGACGGATGCCGACCCGCCGACGCGCCGCATGCGGCCGATGATCGACTCTCGCACGCCGAGGCGGTGCTCGGGAACCTGCGCTGCGTCGAACCCAGGACCGCGATCTCGGATGAAGACATCGACGGCGGCGGTCGACGCCTCGATGTAGACGGACACGTCGCCGCCCGCGTGCCGGGCAGCGTTCAGCATCGCCTCGCGGGACGCCGCGGCCAGCTCGCCGCTCGAGCGCTCTGCGCTCGTGCCAACCGCGACGACATCGAAGCGGACCGCGTAGTCGAGCTCGAGCGCGGCGGCGTAGTCCTTGAGGTCGGTGGCCAGATCGCTGTCGGCTGTGCCGACACCCGCGTAGAGCCACTCGCGCAGCTCGCGCTCCTGCGCGCGGGCGATGCGGGCGACCTCGCTCGAGGCGCCCGCGCGGTTCTGGATCAGCGCGAGGGTCTGCAGCACCGAGTCGTGCAGGTGCGCGGCCATCTCCGCCCGCTCCTCTTCGCGGACGCGCTTGGTGCGCTCCGCCATGAGCTCGTGCCAGACCCGGATCGCCCATGGACCGAAGACCCCGACGGCCGCGAGCAGGACAGCGAGGGTGAAGAGCAGGCCGGAGACCACTCCCCCCGTCCGCCCCCAGAAGACCAGCAGGATCGCGGCGACGACCAGGCAGGCGACGACCCCTACCCAGCGCAGCGGGATACGGTGCCTGATCGGCGGCGCCGTCGCGCCGGCATCCGTCACTGCGTCCTCAACGGGCACCGTCGCCCACAGCCAGGCATAGAAGAGAACTCCGGCGCCGCCGAGCAGGCTGGTCGCGGCGAAGAGCCAGCGGACCGTCGTCACCTCCCAGCCGAGGTGCCGCGCGAGGCCGACGCTGACCCCGCCGACGACACAGTCGCGCGGGCGCAGCAGCGGCACGCGACGCGGGGTGGCGGGAACGGAGCTCATGCTGGAATCAAACCATTGCCAGGACGACCCTGACCCGGTCGGCGGCGGCAATTCAGGGTCGGGTCAGGGCGGTCCCTCATGGTGACCGTGCCCCGGCGGGCGGGACCATCGAAGTGTGACGAACCAGACATCGACTCCCACTCCGCCGTCGAACGCACCACGGCCCGAGTCCAACCGTTTCTTCACGTGGCTGCGCAGCCTAGGCGTGGTCCGTGCGGACGGGTGGATCGGCGGCGTGTGCGGCGGCATCGCCCTCCGCACCGGGCTCGACCCGCTGATCGTCCGCGGCATCGCCGTGGTGATCGCCATCTTGGGCGGCCCCGCCCTCTTCTTCTACGCCGCGGCATGGCTGCTGCTGCCGGACACGCACGGCGAGATCCACCTCGAGCGGATGCTGCGCGGAATCTTCGACGCGCCGCTGATCGCCATCGGCGTGCTGGTGGTGCTCACCTTCATTCCGTTCACGCAGGGCGTGTGGTGGCTCGGCGGCCATGCCGTCGGCGCCGCCTGGTGGCTCGAAGGCCCCGCCGAAGTGCTGCGTGTGCTGTGGAACCTCGCCATCGTGGGCGCCATCGTGTGGTTCATCGTGTGGCTCGTGCAGCGCTACCGGAACAACCCGCCGCGGCCGCGGCCCTTCGATGGACCCCAAGGCGGACAGCCCGGTGCCGGCGCGGCTGCGCCGTTCGCGGCCGCCGCGCCCGCAGCTGCTGCGGCGGCTCAGCCAGCGGCTCCCGCCGCGGAGACGGCGCCGGCTGAGGCATCCGATCAGAAACCGCACGCGGACGCGGCCGAGCCGCCTTCCGCGCCTTCGGCGCCCGGCGCCGGTGCGACGAAGGACGACCTCAGCGAATGGCGGGAGCGCTACGCCGCCTGGCGCGCGCAGCACCAGGCATGGCAGGAGCAGCAGCGGGCACAGCTGCGCTCCGCTCGCGACGTGCGCAGCGCGGAAGTGCGGGCGCAGTCGCAGGCGCTCGCCGCCCAGTTCGAAGCCAAGCGGCTCGCCCGCCGCGCGGCCAACCCGCGCGCCGCGGGATGGGCCGTCGCGCTCGTGCTCGGCGTCGCGCTCGTCGCAGGCGGCATCGCCGGCGTCGTGGCGGCAGGCGACGCTGACGTGAACCGGTACGCCGCGCCGATCGGCATGGGCGTCGCGCTCGCCGTGATTGGGCTCGGCATGGTCATCGCAGGTGCCGCTCGGCGCCGCAGCGGCGTGCTCGCGTTCTTCGCCATCGCGACGCTCGTCATCGGGCTCGGCTCGTTCGGCTGGCCCGTGCACAACGCCACGGTCGGCTACACCCAGCTGCGCGCGGACCGCGACGTCAGCTACAGCCAGTTCGCCGGACAGGTCGAAATCGATGCGGCCGCCGCGGATCTGGGCTCGAGCGGCACGCGCAACGTCGAGATCGACCAGACCTTCGGCGCCGTCGCCGTCTACCTCGGCGACGGGGTGAAGGCACGGGTCGAGGTGACGAGCGCCGACTCGCACGTGCAGCCCTACACGCTCGAGAACGGCGACATGGTCAAGCAGACCGGCCAGCGGCTCAGCGCCTCGTCGCCGGGCAAGACGGTCGAGCGCAGCTGGAGCAACACCGACGGCGGCACGGCCGACCTCGTGGTCGACATCACGCAGGGCCACGGTGGGGTCTACATCTACCAGGGCGGCGAACGCCCCGACAGCGGCTTCGGCTACCTCGACTGAAGGGCAGGATCATGAGCGACGAGAAGAACACCGAGCAGACAATGAAGCTCGACGAGCTGTTCACGAGTGAGACGGATGCCGGGACCGCCGGTCCTTCGAACGCTGCGCCCGCATCGGCCGAAGCGCCGGCGGCTGCGACCAGCCCGCTTCCGGCGGCAGAGCCCGCGTGGCTCAGCCCGCGCGCGGACCGGCCGATGAGGACGACCCCGCGGATCCGCTGGGCCGGGATCATCTGGGGGCTCGTGTTCGTAGTCACCGGCTGGTTCGCGGTCTGGACGTTGCTCGCGCAGGAGCGCCGTGCGGCATTCAGCGACTGGATCCTGTCGCTCGACGGCGGCGGCTGGGCCATCGTCGGCGCGCTCGCGCTGGGTGCCCTGCTGCTCGTCATCGGGCTGAGCGAAGGTCTCAAAGCGGCGACGCGGCAGCGGGGGTAGCTGGTTTCCCTTCACGCGTCACGCGAGTGGACCAGCGGGTTGAGAGAGGCGGATGCGTGGGACATCCGCCTCTCTCCCTGTTCGTCGTCACGCGTCGCGGCGGAAGGTGCGCGTGCCGATCCAGAGACCGGCAATGACGAAGACCACCGCCCAGAACACCGCCCACAAGGTCGGGCCGGTGAAGATGTCGCCGGTGAACGAGGTGCGCAGGCCGTTGACGATGTACTTCGTCGGGATCAGGTCGGAGAGCGTCACCAGCCATTGCGGGGCGCCGGTCGCCGTGCTGATCGGCAGCATGATGCCTGAGAGCAGCATGACCGGCAGGGCGATGCTGTTGAGGATCGGAGCGAGGGCGTCCTCGCTCTTGGTGGTCAGCGCGAGCGCGTACGACGCCGCGGAGCATGCGCCGCCCAGCAGCATCGTGATGACGACGCCGAGGATCATCCCGGCGATCGAGCCGCGCAGGCCGAAGGCGAACGAGAGCGCGATCAGGATGACGGACTGCACCCCGACCAGGGAGACGTCGCGCAGCACGCGTCCGAGGAGGAGCGTGGTGCGGGGCGCAGGGGTGACCCGCTCGGCCTCGACGACGCCCTCGCGCCATTCGGAGACGAGGCCGAAGCCAGCGAACAAGGCACCGAACAGGCCGAGCTGCAGCAGCAGGCCCGGCACGAAGAAGGTGTAGGCGTTCGTCGTGCCGAGATGAGCTGCGAGGGGCTTCAGCAGCGGCCCGAACAGGACGAGATACAGGACCGGCTGGGCGAGGCCGATGATGATCCAGACCGGGTTGCGCAGGTTCTGGCGCAGCTGGCGGCGGTAGACGATGCCGGTGGCGGCGAGGGCGTTCATGGTGGAGTCCTTTCGGCGTCAGGCGTCGCGGAGCGAACGGCCGGTCATGGTGAGGAAGACGTCGTCGAGGGTGGGGCGGCGCACCTCGATCGACGCGAGGGCGACGCCGGCCGCGTCGAGGGAGCGCAGCAGACCGGGCAGCTCGACGCCGGCGCTCGGCACCCGACCGGTGACGATGCCGCCATTGACGTCGGTCGCGGCATCCGACGTGATGCGCGCCAGCTGCTGGGCCGCGATGCTGACATGGCTCGGGTCGCCGAGCACCAGCTCGATCAGGTCGCCGGCGACCTGGCGCTTGAGCGCGTCAGGGGTGTCGGATGCGACGATCTCGCCGTGGTCGATGACGAGAACGCGGTCGCAGAGCGCATCGGCCTCATCGAGGTAGTGGGTCGTGAGGAACACGGTCGTGCTGAGGCGATCGCGCAGGGCCGAGATGTGCGTCCAGAGGTTCGCGCGCGCCTGCGGGTCGAGGCCCGTCGTCGGCTCGTCGAGGAACACGAGGCCCGGATCGTGCACGAGGCCCATCGCGATGTCGAGGCGGCGGCGCTGACCGCCCGACAGGGTCTTCGGCTCGCGCTGCCACATGCCGTCGAGCTCGAGCTGCTCGAACAGCTCGCGGCCGCGCGCCTCGACGCGAGCGCGGTCGAGGCCGTACATCGCGCCGTGGTCGACGATCTCCTCTCCTGCCTTCACGCCCGACATCGCGGTGGACCCGCTCTGGCTGACGTAGCCGATCGCGCGCCTGACACCGACCGGGTCGGATTTCAGGTCGTGGCCGGCCACCGTGGCCGTGCCATGCGTCGGCGCGAGCAGGGTCGTGAGCATTCGCAGAGTCGTCGTCTTCCCGGCGCCGTTGGGGCCGAGGAATCCGACGATCTCGCCGGGCTCGACGTCGAGGTCGACGCCCTTGACGGCTTCGACCTGCACCCGCTCACGGCCGCGTCGGGTGTTGAAGGTACGGGCAAGGCCGCGGGCGTGGATCATGTTCGGCATCCTTTCGCTATATCGCGATATATCGCGTTTAAGATAGCGAAGGGGATGCTGCGGCGCAAGTGCGGCCCGCGCTCATTTCGAGACGCGCGCTTCGCGGGCTCCTCAATGAGCGGAGGCGGTCAGAGGATGACGGGCTCCGGCTGGAGGTTGATGCCGAAGTCGTTCGAGACGCGCGCCTGGATGAAGGTGGCGAGCTGGACGATCTCGCGCGCGGTCGCTCCCCCGCGGTTCGTCAGCGCGAGCGTGTGCTTGCTCGAGACCGCCGCCCGCGACCCTGGCAGCGCGAAACCGCGGCCGATGCCGCTGTGCTCGATGAGCCAGGCGGCGCTGAGCTTCACGAGCACCGGGCCGTGGGTCGGCTGGTCGGCCACGGGCCAGCGCGGGCCATCGCCCGGAAGCGCGCGCGCGAACGGCTCCGGGACGATCGGGTTCGTGAAGAAGGATCCGGCGCTGAAGGTGTCAGGGTCAGACGGGTCGAGCACCATGCCCTTCGAGCGGCGCAGCGCGATCACGGCGTCGCGGGTCGCCGCGAGCGAGGCTCGCGCGCCCAGTTCGACGCCGAGCGCCGCGGCGAGCTGGGAGTAGGCGATCGGGGCGCCTTCGGCCGAGGCATCCGGCCCCGCCTGCGTCAGTCGCAGCTCGACGGCTGTGATCAGGCCCTCGTAGCCGTGCTTGAAGATCGAGTCGCGGTACCCGAGTGCGAGCTCGGACGCCTCGAGCCGTCGAGTCTCGAGCGACTCGGCGTCGAGCACATCGACCGCGACGAGCACACTGGCGGCCTCTTGCCCGTAGGCGCCGACGTTCTGCACCGGCACGGCCCCCGTGGAGCCGGGGATGCCGCTCAGGGTCTCGATGCCCGCCCAGCCGTTGTCGACCGCGACGCTCACGAGGTAGTCCCACGGCTCGCCCGCCTGGACGCGCAGGCGCACCTCGCCGGCCGGCGCCTCGAGTCGCTCGATGCCACGGGTCATCACGCGCAGCACCGTGCCTTCGAAGCCGTCATCGGGGGCGACCGTATTCGAGCCGCCGCCGAGGATGAGCCACGGCTCGCCCCGGGACCACAGCTCGCGCGCCACCTCGACCAGTTCGGCCTCGGTCTCGGGCGCGATGAAGGCGGCCGGCACCCCGCCGACGTGCAGAGTGGTCAGTTCGGAGAGAGCGGGAATCGAGTCGGTCACAGGCGAATGAGCACCTGGGACTTGCCGAGCACCGTCTGCTCGCCGACCGTCACGGTCAGGTCGATGCGCGCCTGACCGGCTTCCTCGTCGAGCTTGCCGACCTTTGCGACGACGAGGATCTCGGCGCCGCTCTGCGGGTCGACGACGACGGGGCGCGTGAAGCGCACCTGGTAGTCGAGGATGCGGCCGGGGTCACCGAGCCAGTCGGAGACCGGCTGCACCGCGAGGCCCATCGTGAGCATGCCGTGCGCGAGGACGCCGGGAAGGCCGACCGACGCCGCGACGTCGTCGCGGTAGTGGATCGGGTTGAAGTCGCCTGAGGCGCCGGCGTAGCGGACGAGCGAGTCGCGGCTGAGGGGAAAAGCCGCCTGCGCGACCACGTCGCCGACGGTGAGGGTGTCGGTCATCTCAGTCCTCCGCTCGGACGACGATGGTCGAGATCGCGGTGACGACGTGCTCGCCCGCGGCATCCGTCACCACCGTGTCGGCCGTGATCATCGAATTTCCGCCCAGCGACTTGACGCTCGTCACCGTCAGACGGCCGGTGAGCTCGTCGCCCGCGACGATCGGGCGTGTGTAGCTGAAGCGCTGGTCGCCGTGGACGACACGGCTGAAGTCGATGCCGGCGTCGGGCTCGGCGAGCAGCTGGTCGAGCGTGAGCTGCTGGATCACGATGGGGAAAGTCGGGGGCGCGACGACGTCTGCGTAGCCCGCAGCCTGCGCCGCAGCGCTGTCACGGTTCACGGGGTTGGTCGCGAAGACGGCACGGGAGAACTCGCGGATCTTCTCGCGGCCCACCAGATAGGGCGCGGTCGGCTCGAGCGTGCGGCCCTGGATGTCGGGATTGATCGGCACCTGAGAAAGCCTAACGGGGGTTAGTTAAAGGGAAGGGCCCCGGTCGTGATCACGACCGGGGCCCTTCGGAAAGTTGTACGCCTACTGGCAGCTGTCGCACTGCAGCAGGTCCATCGGGTCGACGGGAACCGCGTAACCGCCGACGGTGTCGTTGCTCTCGTAGTCCATGGTTGCCCCCTCGAATCGAAGCTCGGTAGTGAAGTGCTGCCTGAGGCAGAACCTCTGCCGCGTTTGCGGTAGGAACACTATATATCCGGAATTACACGAATGTCATGCCACTAGATGTGGTGTTTTCGGAATTTTCTCTTCCACAGTCTTCAACACAGCTTGCCCACAAATCCATCCACAACCAGGATCCCCGGAACCACTGACATTCCGGGAAGTTGTGCACAGGAATCGCCGCCTGCCTCAGTTTGCGCAGGCGGCGATTTCATCGGCGTGTCGTTCTCGTTACTCTGCCGAGAACCCCCCGGTGACCGAGAACGAGCCGTCGAGCGCGAACGGGTCGGTCAGCCGGCTCGAGCGGTCGGTCACCGCGACCCTGGCTGCGAACTCACGGCCGGCGCGGGCGATGCGGTCGGGCAGGCTGGGCAGCGAGGCATCCGCCTGCCCCGCCCAGTCTTCGGTGGCGGCGTAGACGCCTGTCGGCAGGACGTCGGCGTGCATGTAGGTGAGGACCGGGCGCATCGCGTAGTCGAGCACCTGCGAATGCCGCGGCGAACCACCGGTCGCACCGATCAGCGTCGGCAGCCCCGTGAGCGCGCTCGGCTCGATCACGTCGAGGAACGACTTGAAGAGTCCGTTGAACGACGCGTTGAAGACGGGCGTGACGATGATCAGCCCGTCGGCGCCGGCCACGGCCTCGATCACGTCAGCGAGCCTCGGGCTGGGGAATCCGGTCACCAGGTTGTTGGTGACGTCCTTGGCGGTGTCACGCAGTTCGAAGACGGATGCCTGCACCTGCGTGCCGAACTCATCGCGCAGCGCCTCGATCGCGGCCGCTGAGAGGCGGTCGGCGAGCATGCGAGTGGACGAGGGCGCGCCGACGCCCGCGGCGACGACGGCGAGGTTGCGGGTGGTCATCTCTATGCCTCCACAGGGGTCTGGTAGGGGGAGCCGTCGGTGAGGTTGTCGCCGCGGTTCGCGCCCGGGCGGAAGTCTCGTGCACCGCCGTTCGCCGCTACGAGGGAGGCGTGCGTCGGCACGTCGGGCACACCGGGGGCGCGGCGGGCGTCGAGCTCACGGCGCAGCACCGGGATGACCTCCTCGCCGAGCAGGTCGAGCTGCTTCAGCACGGACGACAGGGGCAGCCCGGCGTGGTCCATCAGGAACATCTGGCGCTGGTAGTCGCCCACGTACTCGCGGAAGCCGAGGACCTTGTCGATGATCTCCTGCGGGCTGCCGACGGCGAGCGGCGTCTGCTCGCTGAACTCCTCGAGGGTGGGGCCGTGGCCGTAGACCGGGGCGTTGTCGAAGTACGGGCGGAACTCGCGCTTCGCGTCCTGCGAGTTCTTCGCGAGGTAGAGCTGGCCGCCGAGGCCGACGATCGCGTCCTTCTCCTCGCCGTGGCCGTAGTGCGCGAAGCGCTGGCGGTAGAGGGCGATCATGCGCTGGGTGTGGGAGGCCGGCCAGAAGATGTGGTTCGCGAAGAATCCGTCGCCGTAATACGCCGCCTGCTCTGCGATCTCCGGGCTGCGGATCGACCCGTGCCACACGAACGGCGGAACGCCGTCCAGCGGGCGCGGCGTCGAGGTGAACCCCTGCAGCGGCGTGCGGAAGTGCCCTTCCCAGTCGACGACGTCTTCACGCCACAGCTGGTGGAGCAGCGCATAGTTCTCGATGGCGAGCTGGATGCCGGAGCGGATGTCCTTGCCGAACCACGGGTACACCGGGCCGGTGTTGCCGCGCCCCAGCATGAGGTCGACGCGGCCGTCGGAGACGTGCTGCAGCATCGCGAAGTCCTCGGCGATCTTCACCGGGTCATTCGTGGTGATGAGCGTCGTCGCGGTCGATACGACGAGGCGCTCGGTCTGCGCGGCGATGGCCGCAAGCAGCGTGGTGGGCGATGACGAGAAGAACGGCGGGTTGTGGTGCTCGCCGACGGCGTAGACATCCATGCCCACCTCCTCGGTCTTCTTCGCGATCGCGATGGCGGCCTTGATGCGCTCGCCCTCGCTCGGCGTCACACCGGTGGTGGGGTCTGGGGTGATGTCACTGACCGAGAAGACCCCGAACTGCATTGAAGAGGACATGTGCCCGCTGCTTCCATTCCGTTCAGGAGCGGTCTGCTGGCCGCCCCATTTCCATACGTTTGCATAGAACTACGGATGCTCGGCAGATATTCCGCGACCTGTTGCGATGGCGCAGACCATCACGGCCACGCCCGTTCCGACCAGAGCGCCGCCGACCGTGTCGGTGAACCAGTGCGCCCCCACGTACGTCCGACAGACGGCCATGAGGAGCACATAGATCGTCGCGAGCACCGTCGCCCACGCGCGTCGGACGAAGAAGACGAGCACGGCCGCAGCGGTCGCCGCATTCGCCGTATGACCGGAGGGGAAAGATCCGAAATCGGAGATCACGAGCATGTGAGCCGGCCGCTCTCTGGCGAAGAGATGCTTCATGAGCTGCACGACGAGCCCGCTTGCGAGAGAGGCGCAGACGTAGACCAGCAGCGCGCGGTAGCGGCGTCGCACGAGAAGGACGACAGCGATCAGCAACGGCACGACCGCGATCCCGATGATGCCGCCGCCGATTGCGTCGAAGGTGAAGGCGACCGCATCGCCGACAGGCCCGCGCGTCGTCAGGATCCAGCGGGACCAGTGCGCGTCGAGCTCAAGCAGGTGGCTGTCTGCCTCGAGAGCGATGCCGAGGGCCGCGCCCGCTGCGATCAGCAGCGCACCCAGAGCGATCAGCGGCGTGCGCGCGGTGCGGGTCCCGTCGGCCATGCGACCATCTTGCCGGTCTCTCTGGTCGTTTCGGCTCGCCGTCTGGCAAGCCAGAGCCCGACGCCGACGATGACGAGGCCGAGGAGGGCCATAGGCCCGACGGGCGTGCCGAGGACGGGCCAGGAGGCGAACGCCGTCACAGCAGGCACTGCGAAGAGCAGCGTGCTGGCACCGGTGGCACCGCGCGACCTGATCAGCGCGAACAGCATCAGGGGCGCGACGACGCTTCCGGCGATCGCGAGCCAGACGAAGCTGCCGACCGCCTGGACTCCCCACGGGATCGCGAGCGCGCCCGCCAGCGGAGCCCACACCGCCATAACCACGGCGCCCGCGGCGGTCTCGACGGCGGCCTGCGCCGTCGGACCGCTCGCGGCACGCAGACGGCCATGAAGGAGCGTGCCCGCCGCGAGGCCGGCCAGCCCGAGCAGAGTCCACAGCAACGCGCCGGCGCTCGGCGGCTGCTCGACCCGGTCAGACAGGGTCACGACAACCCCGACGACGCCGAGGGCGATGCCGACCCAGCGGCGCCAGGTGAGCGTCTCCCACCTGAGCGCGGCCCCCGCTGCCGCGACGAGCAAGGGGGACGAGCACGCGATCAGCGCGACCGTGCCTGCCGGCATCCCCTCGGACAGGGCTGTGTACAGGCCGCCGAACTGAAGCGCGAACATCAGCACGCCGACACCGGCGAGACCCCAGAGCTCGCGGCCGCGCGGCCACGACTCCCGCCGGATCAGAGCGATGGCGCCGAGCGCGACGACGGCGAACACGAAACGCCAGAGCATCACTGTCAGCGGAGGCGTGACCGCGGTCGCCAGAGCGCCGACGACGTAGCCACTGCTCCAGAGCAGGATGAAGGCGATTCCGATCACATCGACGCGTAATGCTTTCACGCATTACACATTTGCACTCGCTTCGTAATACGTCAAACCATTACACTTGTGGTATGACGACTTTTCGCAGCGGCAATGGCGCCGCGTGGCTCGACCTCCTGTCGACGCGCGAGGGCCGCTATCGGGAGGCCGTGCGGCACGCCGACAGGATCAGCGCCCCGGACACGCTGCTGGCCTGGCTGGCGGCGAACGACCTTGAGCCGACCAGCGCAGTGACACCCGACGACGTGGAGCTCTTCGGCGCGGTGCGCGAGGCACTGCACCGCGCCGCCGTGAGCGCGCTGCACCATGAGCCGGCGTCTGCCGAGGACATCCGCATCCTCTCCGGTGCCCTGGGCGCCGATCGCGGCGTGCGGATCGAACGAGCCGCCGCCGGGCTGTCGCTGGCGCGGCCGGACACCGCGCGGGAAGCACTCGGACGGCTCACCCGCGCTGCCGTCGAAGACCTTGCTGGACCCCGCAGCGAACAGCTGCATGCCTGCGGCGACGACACCTGCGCCGGGATCTTCTTCGATCCCACCGGGCGCCGGCGGTGGTGCACCGACCAGTCATGCGGAAATCGCCTTCGCGTGCGCGCACACCGGAACAGGACCCGACAGAGTTCCTGAGCCTCCATTGGGGAGCGTCCCGCTACTGGGGGGTGGGGCAGTGGGACGCCCTACAGGAGGGAAACGCGAGGATCACTCGCACAGTCAGCAGATCAGAACAGCGGCCGTGGTGCAAGTCCCCCGCTCCAGGGCAGACAATACGTGCCCGGCGTTTTCAGCGGCCTCGTCCCGGGTACACGAGTGATGGAGGCTTTCGCCTTCCTCATTGAGATCCTGTCCCCAGCCGGATAGGGTGCCACTGATTTGTCACCTGCGGGGGCGGTAATGGATTCGGATCGGGGTGAGCCGACGTGGCTCAGGGCCACGATTCGCGGTGCCCTGATCGCGATGGCGGTCGGCGGCGGATTCTTCGTCCTGTCGCAGGCTCTGGCACCCTCTGAGGCGCATGCGGAGGCCCGTTCGAGCGCGGCTCAGGCCGGCTCGAGCGACTCTCTGCTCGGGCCGATCCTCACGGGCGCCGGCTCCACGCTCGGCTCGACGACGAGCACCGCAGATGGTGTCGTCGTCGGCGTCAGCACCACCGTGACCGCCGTCGCGACACCGGTCGACAGCACCATTTCGACCGTCGTGTCGACAACTGTGAACGCGCTTCCGGCCCCCGTTCAGACGCCGTTGACGCAGGTCGCGGCACCGGTCGCACGGGCCGTCACACACGTCGCCGCGCCCGTCACGCAGACCCTCTCGAACGTCGCTGCGACGAAGCCCGTCTCGTCGGTCCTCGGCACGGTCGCCGGCGCCGTCGACGGCGTCGTCTCCGACGTCGAGCAAGCGCCCGCGATCGGCGCTGTCGTCGGCGGAATCGCCGGTCAAGACCTGATCTCACACCTCACTTCACCCGCCGCAGCCGGCCTTGACGACGCCGTCGGCGACCTCGCGGGAACCGTCGGCACGACCGTGTCGCAGACCACCGACGCGGTGGCCTCCGGCGTCTCGGGCGACGGCCACGACGCGTCATCGCCGCCGATCACCGGCGGGCTCCTGCCGGGTGGCTCCGACAGCTCCGGGGCCGGCTCCGACCTCGGCCTGCTGGGCGGCGACGCTGGTGCTTCTGCGCTTTCCGGGGGCTCTGCAGCGGCCGCGTTCGGTCCGCTCGCCGGCAGCCTGTCGGGTCGTGGCACCACGGGTGTCGCCGCCGCTCGGACCGGATCCGCGGCGGCGGCGGTCGCAGCGTCCTTCACGGACCCTGCCCCTCCCGGCACACCTGGCGCGCCGGGCGGCCCGCAGTCGCCGCTGTCCAGCCTGAGCGCTACCTCCGTCGGCTCGGCGGCCGGAAGCCGTTCTGGTGGAAACGGGCCTGCGCAGGTGGCCGGTGCGCTGAGCGCCTTCGACTTCCCCGCGATCGCCGCGGGGTCTGGTTCTCACGTCGACGGAGACGCCCTGCCGGCGTCGCCCGTCTTCGAGAACGACTCCTCCCCTGACTAGGTAGGGCGTCGTCTGCCCGCTTGCCACCACCGGCGAGCGCGTGGCGGACAGACGCACCCATCGGGTCGTCCGCCATCGGCGGGTGATCCCTCCTACCCAGTCAAGGAGTTTTCTCAATGAAAGCCAATGCAGCAAGGGCGCTGTGGTTTGCAGTCGCCTTGGGGGGTCTGACCCTCGCGGGAGCCGCCGCGGCACATGCCGCCACCGGCGACCCGACAACGTCTACGTCTGATGCGTCGAACGCGCCAGGCACCGGGCCCGTCTCATCGCTCCTCGCGAACAACGGCCCCGTCGACGCATCAGCCGGCGACGGCGTCGTCGACAGCCTCGTCGGCACCGACACGGCCATCGCGCCGGTCACCGACGCCGTCAACCAAGCCACGGCGGGAACCTCGGTTCCCGACCTCGTGAACAGCCTTGTCGGTGCGGATTCCGCCGCAGCCGATGTCCCCGGGGACGGCAGCCTCGTGGACGGCGGGACTGTGGGCGACGCGGCGACCAACGTCGACAGCGTTCTCGGTGCGGCGAGCTCGGGCGGCGACGTGGCAGGCGCGCTGTCCGGCACCGTGTCCGGCGCCGTCAGCGACGTCAACACCACCCTGAACGACGCGCAGACCGACAGCTCGCAGCTGCTCGGCACCAGCGGCGTCGTGCCCGCCACGACGTCGAACGTCTCCGACACTGTCGGCGACCTGCTCTCCGGCGACCCGAATGCGGCAGGCGACGATCTCGCCACCACCGTGAATGACGCGCTCAACGGCACCGCGGACGCCACCGACTCGACCGGCCTCACGGACGACGCGCTGGCGGACACGCTGGGCGCCACCACGACCCCGGCCGGCGGCGCGTCTGCGGGCACGGACCCGATCGCGGGTGCGACCGACGACGGCGTCGTCGACTCGCTGCTCGGCGCCGACAACCCGGTCGACCAGGTCACCGACGGCGGCAACGTCCTCGAGGACCTCACCCAGGCCGACACGGGCACGCTCGACCAGACGGTCGGCGACCCGGTGGTCGACCCGCTGCTCGGCTCGGACAGTCCGCTCGACCCCGTGACCGGCGACGACTCGCCGCTCGCGGACGTGACCGGCGACGACTCGGCCCTGAACGACATCGCCGGTGACGGCGCGCTCGTCGAGGGCGGCCTCGTCGGCGACACCGCGACGGACGTCGACAACGTGCTCACGGACCTCGAGTCCGGCGGCGACGTCGTCGGCGATGTGACCGGCGCGGGCGGCCTGCTCGATGACGTCGTGACCGACACCGTCGGCACCGTGAACGATGCGCTCGCCGGCGTCGACCAGACCGCGGCCGACGCGGTCGCCGCGCTACAGTCCGACGATCCGATCGGCGGCCTTCAGGACGTCGTGAACTCCGACGTGACCACCCAGTCGGGCCTGCTCGACCCCGTGCTCACCGACGTTCTCGGCGACACCGACGCTGCGACCACTCCCGGTGGCGGCACCGACCCGGGCGACGGCACGAACCCCGGTGACGGCGGCAACCCCGGCGGCACCGATCCCGGTACCGGCGGCACCACTCCTGGCGGCGGCACGACTCCCGGAGACGGGACCAACCCCGGTGATGGCGGCAACCCCGGCGACGGGGGCAACGGGGACACCGAGACGACCGGTCTGATCACCGGCGCCGGCGTCCGCTCCGCGCCGCTCGCGCTCGACCCGGCAGCCGCGGCGGCCGCTGCGGGCGACCTCGCCACCACCGGCACGAACATCAGCGCCGGGCTGGCCTCCGCGCTCGCCCTGCTGATGATCGGCGCGGTCGCACTGCTGCTGCGCCGGAAGGAGCGGACCGCCGGCACTCCCCGCCGGTAGCCGCGTCCCTTGACTGGGGCCGACGCGGTCAGGAAGACGTGCCTGACCGCGTTGGCCCCATCGGCCATGCCTAGGCGACGGCGAAGAGGGCGGATGCCCCCACCGCGAGCGCTACGCCGAGGAGCTGCACCGGTGACAGCCGCTCGCGGGCGATGAGCCACGCGAGAAGCACCGTCGTCACGGGGTACAGATCGGTGAGCACCGTCACGACCGCGAGCTCGCCGCCGCGCAGCGCGACCACGAGCAACGTGTTCCCGATGCCGAGCAGCACACCGGACACGAGCGCCGGGAGCACGAGCGACAGGCCCCTGCGAGCGACAAGCACCGAGGCATCCGCCCCTGCGTCGAAGAACCGCAAGCCACGACCGAGCGGCGCGAACAGCCGCGCCGCGCTGAGCAGCACGGCCATCACGACGAAGCCGACGGCGCCTTCGAACACCGCGGGGATGAGACCGGCGTCATGCGGCGCGCGGTTCAGCGCGAGGATCGAGCAGCCGAACATCACACCGCCCGCGACGGCGAAGAGGCCCGCACGGAGGTTGGTGCGCTCCCCCGCGCCGAACCGCAGTGAGACGAGGGCGCCGCCCGCGACCGCGAGCACGATCGCGAGCCACGTCAGCCCGGACATCCGCTGCCCGATCACGACCGCCACGATCACCGGGACCGCGGATTCCACGGTGCCGACGACGGGGGTGGCGAGACTGATCGGCCCGGCGACCATCGCAGCGTAGAACGAGAGGGCGCCCGCGAGCGCCGCGAGGCCGGCGAGACCGCCCCAGAGGACAGCGCCAGGCGACCAGTGGCCGCCGGCGAAGAGCAGCGCGACGGCGCCGGTCACCATGGCCATGCCGTAGCCGACCAAGGTGGTGGGAGCGACACGCAGGCGGGCAGAGCTCACGCCGCCGTAGAAGTCGCCGAAGCCGTACGCGACAGACGAGGCGAGCGCGATGACGATCGTCGCGATCACTCGGTCTCCATTCGCGCTGCGCGCGCGCCGAACGACGAGGCGGCTGCGCGGCGCGTCAACTCTGGAGGATCGAGATGATGTTCCCTGACGGGTCGCGGAACCACCCGATGTCGGGCCCCTGCCCCACGGCCTTGCCGCGGACGATGCCGCTCTCGTCGTGCGGCAGGCCCTCGTAGCGCTCGAGCTCGACCCCCGCGGCCTGCAGCTCCGCGGCCGCCGCCGTGATGTCGGCGACCTCGAAGTTGAGTGCCGTGTAGCCGGCCGGGGTGAAGCTCGGCGACTCGTAGACGAAGAGGGTGCCCCCACCCGGCAACCGGAGGGTGAGCCCCGCAGGGTTCTCATCGACCGTGAGGCCGAGCTTGCCGCCGTAGAACTCCTTCGCGGCGGCGAGGCTGTCGACGCCGAGGCCGCTGAACGCGCCCGTGGATGTCAGCATGGGTTGGCTCCTTTGCTCGGCGTCAGTTTGCCGTCCGACGGGGGCGGCCGGAAGAGCTGCGCTTCTTGTCGACGCTGCGGCGCAGCGCCTCCATCAGGTCGACGACCTCGGCGCCCGCGCCCTCGTCCTCGCCCTCGGCCTCTTCGCCGAAGGTCGCGGCGGTGTCGACGGCGTCGCCCTTCTTAAGCTTCGCGTCGATGAGCTTCTGCAGCTCCTCCTGGTACTCGTCCCTGTAGTCCGCGGGGTTGAAGTCGGCCTCCAGGCTCTTCACGAGGGAGTCCGCGAGCTCTTGCTCCTTCGGGGTGACACGCGGAGGCTTGGCGAGAACCGAGAAGTCCGCGTCGCGCACCTCGTCGCCCCAGAGCAGCGACTGCAGCACCATGACCCCGTCGTCATGCACGCGCAGCGCCCCGAGGTGCGTCTTGTTGCGCAGAGCGAAGCGCACGATCGCGGTCCGGTCGGTGCGCTCGAGCGTCCGACGCAGCAGCACGTACGCCTTCACGCCGCCCTTCTCGGGTTCGAGGTAGTAGCTGCGCTCGAAGGTGATCGGATCGAGCTGGTCGGACGGCACGAACTCCACGACCTCGACGTCGTCGCGACTCGCCTCGGGCAAGGACTCGAGATCGTCGTCGTCGAGCACGACCGTGCGGTCGCCCGCGTCGTAGGCGTGATCGATGTGCTCGAACGGGATCACCTTGCCGCAGACATCGCAGCGGCGCTCGTAGTGGATCCGACCGCCGTCCTTGTCATGCACCTGGTGCAGCGCGATGTCGTGGTCGGCCGTCGCCGTGTAGATCTTCACCGGCACGCTGACGAGCCCGAATGAGATGGAACGCTTGCCGATTGCCCGCATGGAACCATCTGGCCCAAGCATCCGCTCGACTTCAACCCCCTAGAAGCCCGGTGCGCCGGGCCGTAGCCTGCGCGGGTGCCAGATTCTCGTAAGCAGCGGAAGAACGAACAGGTCGTGCAGGTCGACGGGCATCGCCTGACGCTCAGCAACCTCGACAAGGTGATGTACCCGGAGACCGGGACCACGAAGGGCGACGTGATCAGGTACTACACCGAGGTCGCACCGTACCTGCTGCCGTACGCGTCCGGCCGGCCCGTGACCCGCAAGCGCTGGGTAAACGGCGTCGGCACGGCCGAGAAACCGGGCATGGTCTTCTTCCAGAAGGACCTCGACGACTCGACGCCCGAGTGGGTCGCGCGGCAGATCATCCACCACAAGGACCACGACAACGCATACCCGCTGCTCGACGATGTCGCGACGCTCACCTGGCTCGCGCAGATCGCGTCGCTCGAGCTGCATGTGCCGCAGTGGAGATTCACGGATGCCGGCGAGCGCGGCAACCCGGACCGGATGGTGCTCGATCTGGACCCCGGCGAGGGCGTCGGCCTGCCCGAGTGCGTCGAGGTCGCCAAGCTGGTGCGCGCGGTGCTCGACGACATGGGGCTGTCGGCTGTACCCGTCACGAGCGGCAGCAAGGGGATACATCTCTATGCGCCGCTCGACGGGAAGTCGACCTCCGAGGAGGTCTCAGAGGTCGCGCACGAACTGGCCCGCTCGCTCGAGGCCGATCACCCCGACCTCGTCATCTCGACCATGAAGAAGGTCGACAGGCGCGGCAAGGTGATGCTCGACTGGAGCCAGAACAACGCGTCGAAGACCACGGTCACGCCGTACTCGCTGCGCGGGCGGTCACGGCCGTTCGTCGCGATGCCGCGGACGTGGCGGGAGATCACGTCAGGGCGGCTGCGACAGATCGAGCTGCACGAGGTGATGGGGCTGCTCAAGAAGAGAGGCGACGCCGCGGAACCCTTGATGCCGCGCGGCGCCGGCAAGCTCGCGGCCTACCGCAGCAAGCGCGACGCCGGGAAGACCCCGGAGCCCGTTCCGGAGGGCGAGCCACAGCCGGGCTCAGGGCGCTCGTTCGTGATCCAGAAGCACGCCGCGAGCAGACTGCACTACGACTTCCGCCTCGAACACGACGGCGTGCTGGTGAGCTGGGCGCTGCCGAAGGGCGTGCCTGAGCCCGGCGAGAAGAACCACCTCGCCGTGCACGTCGAGGACCACCCGCTCGAGTACGCGAGGTTCGCCGGCGACATTCCGAAGGGCGAGTACGGCGGCGGGCACGTCGACATCTGGGATCACGGCGAATACGACGTGGAGAAGTTCCGCGACGACGAGGTCATCGCGGTGCTGCACGGGCAGCCGCACGGCGGTCTCGGTGGCGAACCGGTCAAGGTCGCGCTGATCGCCACGCATCAGGGCGGCGATGAGAAGAACTGGCTGATCCACCGGATGGAACTGGATTCCAGAAAGAGGAAAGCACCGGCAAGGCATCCGTCGCCCAAGAAATCGACGCGCACCTACAAGCCGATGCTCGCGACGCTCGGCAGCGAGCGGTCGGTGCCCGACGATGACATCGCCGTCGAGATGAAGTGGGACGGGGTGCGCGTGCTCGCGTACGTGCGCGACGGGAAGACGCGGCTCGTGAGCCGCAACGGCATCGACATCACGACGACATACCCCGAGTTCGGCTCGCTCGCCGAGCGGACGGGCGGTCATGACGCGGTGCTCGACGGCGAGGTGATCGGGGTCGACAAGCGGGGGATTCCCGATTTCGGGCTGCTGCAGCAGCGCATGCGATTGACGAAGCCGGCCGACGTCGCACGGGTCGCGAAGGGCGTACCGGTGAAGTTCATGCTGTTCGACGTGCTCGAACTCGATGGCAGGGACGTCACGGACGAGAGCTACGACGAGCGGCGACGGATGCTGGAGGAATCCGTGCACTCGAAAGGCGACATCCTCGTGCCGCCCGCGTTCGACGGCACCGTCGCGGAAGGCCTGGCGCGGGCGCGCGAGCTGCGCCTCGAGGGCGTCATGGTGAAGAATCCCACCGCGCCGTACCGGCCGGGCAAGCGCTCGGAGGCGTGGATCAAGGTGAAGCTGCACCGCACGCAGGAGGTCGTCGTCGCCGGGTGGCGCCCCGGCAACGGCCGTCGCGCCGGCTCGGTGGGGTCGCTGCTGCTGGGGATTCCGGCGAAGGACGGGCTGCACTACGTGGGCCGCGTCGGCACGGGGTTCAACGACCGGGCGCTCGACGAGCTGTCGGCGCTCGCGAAGAAGCAGGCGCGGAAGACGACGCCGCTCGTCGACGTGCCTCGGGCCGACGCGAGCGACGCGCACTGGATGTCGCCGACTCTCGTCGGCGAGGTCGAGTTCGCCGAGTGGACGCGGGACGGCCGGCTGCGGCAGCCGTCGTGGCGCGGGCTGCGCCCCGACAAGGCGCCGTCGGACGTCGTGCGCGAGTCGTAGCCGCGTACGCGGTCGTCGAAAAGTGGGCTTATCCGACCTCTGTCGGCGACTTCGTGACGACCGAGGCGGGGGATTGGCGGTGGATCGGGCCCGACGCCTCAGCGAGCTCGCCGCCCGAGCCGCCCCAGCGCGCCGCGATGATCTGCGCGGCGATCGAGATCGCCGTCTCCTCCGGGGTACGGGCACCCAGGTCGAGGCCGATGGGGCTGCGCACCCTGGCGAGCTCGGCTTCCGTGAGCCCTGCCTCGAGCAGCCGGCGCTCGCGATCGTCATGGGTGCGCCGCGAGCCCATCGCCCCGACGTACGCGACCTCGGGGCCGCGCAGCGCCGTCATGAGCAGCGGCACGTCGAACTTCGGGTCGTGGGTCATCACGCAGATCACGGTGCGGCCGTCGATGCGACCGGCCTCGATCTCTCCCTCGAGGTAACGCGCCGGCCAGTCGACGACGACCTGGTCGACCTCGGGGAAGCGAGCGGGTGTCGCGAACACCGGGCGCGCGTCGCACACCGTGACGCGATAGCCGAGGTAGGTGCCGAGCCGAGCGAGCGCGGACGCGAAATCGATGGCCCCGAAGACGAGCATGCGCGGTGCGGGCGCGAAGCTGTTCACGAACACCCTCATGCCGGAGCCCATGCGCTCGCCCTCAGGCCCGAAACCCAGCGTCTCGGTGCGGCCCTGTGCCAGCATCCCCCGCACGTCGTCGCCGACGCGCATGTCGGCGACGGGCGAGCCGAGCGTGCCCTCGATCGAGTCGGGCCGCACGATGAGGCGCAGCCCCACCCGCGAGGCGTCGGGGTGCTCGATGATCGTCGCGACCGCGACGGGGCGGTCCGCCTCGAGATCGGCGGCGACGGATTCCAGCTCAGGGAACCGGGCCCGGGAGACCGGCTCCACGAACACGTCGATGATGCCGCCGCAACTGAGCCCCACGGCGAACGCATCGTCGTCGCTCACCCCGTAGCGCTCGAGCAGAGGGGCGGCACCGGTGATGGCATCCGTCGCCAATTCGTACACGGCGCCCTCGACGCACCCGCCGGACACCGAGCCTGCCGCCGCACCGTCGGCGGTGACGAGCATGGCGGCGCCCGGGTCGCGGGGCGCCGAGTTGAAGGTGCGCACGACCGTGACCAGCCCGGCGGTCTCCCCCGAGCGCCAGGCCCGCAGCAGCGGGTCGATCACATCGCGCATGGCTGTTCCTACTCCTTCTTCTCCCGATGGAACATCGAGCCGATCGCACCGACCATCAGCGACGCGCCGTTGATCGCGCCGCCCGCAGTCTCCCCCGTCGACGCGTCGCCCCCAGAGAGCATGCTCTGCAGGTTGCCGGCGAACACCTTCATGATCTGCTGCGACACCGTGTTGATCACACCTTTGCCCATCGCGGCCGCCTTGCCCGAGAGCGCGAGATCGCCGTGCACAACGCCGGTGGTCACTCCCTCGTCCTCGGTGAGCGTCACCGTCGCCGTGCCCTCGGCCGTTCCCTGCCCTGCCTTCTCCTGCCCCTTGCCCTTGAAGGTCGCGACATGCGCGGCGTCGTCGCGCGAGACGAGCTCGATCTGCCCGCGGTACTGCATGCTGAGCGGCCCGACCTTGACCTTCACGAGCCCCTTGTACGAGGTGTCGGAGAGCTTCTCGGTCAACTCGGCACCGGGTACCGCGGTGGCCACCCGTTCGACGTCCATCACCGTCGCCCACACCTCGTCGATCGGCGCCTCGACCTTGAAGCTGCTGTCCAGATCCATCACTCACGTCCTTCTCTTCTGATCCGTTTCGTCGTCCGCGATGACGCGGACGAGCTCCTGCAGCGCGGCGAAGCTGTGCCCGCTCACGAACGCGTCGCAGTACGGCAGCGCAGCTGCCATGCCGCCCGTGAGCGGCTGATAGCCGGGCGCCGCCTTGCGTGGGTTCACCCACACGATGCGGTGGGCGAGGCGCGCGAGGCGGGCCATCTGCCGCCCGATGTCTGCGGGGTCGTCCTGCGCCCACCCGTCCGAGATCACGACCACCACGGCGCCGCGCGCCGCGCCGCGCCTGCCGTGCTCGTCGATGAACGAGCGGATGCCGTCGGCGAGACGCGTGCCGCCCGCCCAGTCCTGCGCGCCGCCCGTGGCGCGATCGAGGGCGAGGTCGGGGTCGCGAACGGCGAGCTGGCGCGTGAGGCGGGTGAGCCGCGTCGCGAAGACGAAGGCCTCGGCGCGGCTCGTGACGACGGCGGCCTGCATGAAAGAGAGGAACGCGCGCGTGTACGGCTCCATCGACGCGGACACATCGCAGAGGATGACGAGCCGCCGGGGCGTCGGACGCGGGCTCGTGCGCAGCAGGCGCACGGGGTCGCCACCGGTGCGGTGCGCAGCGCGCAGGGTGCGGCGCAGGTCGAGGCGGTCGCGCTCGCGAGGCGAGCGACGCTCGCGGCGGCCGGGGCGCAGCGGCGTCGCGAGCACGAGCGCTTCGGCGAGGCGCCGCATACGGGCGAGCTCGTCTTCGTCGAGAGCGGCGAACGACGTCTCGTGCAGGCGCTCCTCCGGGCTCGTCGCGAGAAGCAGCGCATCGGTGCGGGCGGCGTTGTCGCCATCGCCGTCGCCGTCACCTGGCGACGCGGGCGGAGTCGGCCCGTCGCTCGTCTGCGTCGAGCTGGGGGCGAGCGGACGCCAGTCGACCGCCGTGCGACGACGGATCACGTCGGAGCTCGGGGCGTTCGGGTCGCCGCGCGAGTCGCTGAGGTCGGCGGCGCCGCCGAAGACGGCGTCGAACACCGCGTCGAAGCGCCGGAGCTGCTCGTGCGCGGTGACGAGCACCGCCCGGCTCGACCAGTACAGCTCGCTGCGCGTGCGCGGGGGGATGAGCCGCAGCGCCTCGACGAGCCACGCCGAACGGTCCGGCGTGACCGGCACACCCGCGCGGCGGAGCGCTGCGGCGAACGCCACGGAGAACGCTGCGGTGTCGACGGCGAAGGTGCGCGTGTCGGTGGGGGCGGCGGGCGGCTCAGGCATCCGTCGTCACCAGGTAGTCGGCACCGCGCGCGGCGACGAGCTCGAGGTCGTCGCGATTCTTGATCACCGCGCCCCAGGTGAGGGCGACGGATTCGTCATCGAGCCGACCCACGCCGAGGACCGTGAACGCGGAGACCCAGTCGATGAGCTCGGCGACGCCCGGCGGCTTCACGAGGTCGAGCGAGCGCAGCCGCGCGATCGCGGTCGCCGTCTGCACGACCAACGGCTCTGAGGCCGACGGCACCCGGCGGCGCACGATGTCGAGCACGCGCTGCGGGTCGGGGAAATCGATCCAGTGGTACAGGCAGCGACGGGTGAGCGCGTCGTGCAGCTCGCGCGTGCGGTTCGAGGTCAGGACCACGATCGGACGCTGCGCGCCGCGGATCGTGCCGAGCTCGGGGACCGTGACCGACCCCTCGGCCAGCGCCTCGAAGGTGAACGCCTCGAATTCGGCGTCGGCCCGGTCGATCTCGTCGAGCAGCAGCACCGCGGGGCGCGGGCCCGTGTGCTCGATCGCCTGAAGCAGCGGGCGGCGCAGGAGGTAGTCGGAGGTGAACAGGTCGTCGTCGGCGAGCGGCTCGTCGCGTGCCTCCGCGACGCGGATCGCGAGCAGCTGGCGCTGGTAGTTCCACTCGTAGAGGGCCTCGCCCGCGTCGATGCCCTCATAGCACTGCAGCCGGAAGAGGGGCGTGTCGAGCAGCGCGGCGAGCGACTTCGCCGCCTCGGTCTTGCCGACTCCCGCCTCGCCTTCGAGGAGCAGCGGCTGCCGCATGCGCACCGCGAGGAAGAGGGCGGTGAGCAGGCCGTCGTCGGCCAGGTAGCCCCCCGCGTCGAGCCCTGCGGCGAGCGCGGCGCGGTCGGGGACGAGCGCCTCGAGGGCGGCATCGGGCGCGCTCACAGGCACGCCGCCGGCTCCGCGGCCGGCCCTCCCACCGCGAGCAGCGCGCGGTAGTCCTCTTCCGTGTCGACGTCGCGCGGCACCGGCCCAGGGACCCGCACCCGCGCCACCGCCGCGCCGAGCCGGTCGACGAGCTTCCACACGCCGCGGTCGCCCCGCAGCGCGCCGAGCGCCGCGAACGTCGCGCGTGACAGGACGAACGGATGCCCGATGCCGTCGTCGTAGCGCGTCACTGCGATCGGCGCGCTGCCGCGCCCCGCGAGCACGGCGGCGATCGTCTCGGCGCGCACCCCCGGCTGATCGCCGAGCAGCATCACGACCCCGTCGATGTCGTCGCGCACCGCGGCGACCGCCGCCGCGATCGACGACGAACAGCCGCTCGTGTAGTCGTCGTTCATCACGACCTGGAAGCCGTCGGTGTCGACGACCGCGCGCACCTCATCCGCGTAGCCGCCGAGGGCGAGGATGCGCTGCCGGAACGGCAGCCCCCGCGCGAGATCGAGCACGGCGTCGAGCAGAACACCGTCGCCGTACGGCAGCAACTGCTTCGGGCGGCCCAGGCGGGACGAGCCGCCGGCTGCCAGCACGAGCGCCGCGAAGCGTGGCTCACGCGACGGCATAGGCACTCGGATCGCTGAGGAAGGCGGACTTGCAGCCGTCTGAGCAGAACCACACGGTCACGCCGTCGATCTCGGCGTGCGGCGTGGAGCCTGCGGCGACGACCGTCATGTGGCAGACGGGGTCGTGGGCTGTGGTGACGTGGCTCGCATCCGGCGCGTCGCCCAGCCGACCGGCGGCGACGTCGGATTCCTCCGTCGTCGACCGCACCTGCACGAGCTGGGCGAGCACCCCGAGCGCGATCTCGCCGGGCGCCGAGCCGCCGAGCCGCAGACCGGCGGGCGTGTGCACCCGCTGCCGCAGCTCGTCGGGCACGTTCAGCGAGCCGACGACGGCCGCACCGCGCTTGCCGCTCGCGACCAGGCCGATATAGGGGATGCCGGCGCTGAGCGCCCGCTCGAGCGCCGGCTCCTCTCCCCTCCCGTGCGAAGCGACGATCAGTGCGGCATCCGTCTCGCTCGGCTCCCACGACTCGCCGTCGGCGAGTTCCATCTCGAAGCCGACGTCTGCGCCGAGCCGGGCCAGCGCCTGCGCGACGGGCGAGCCGCCGACGACGACCACGTGCGCGGCGGGCACGATCGGCTCGAGGAACACGTCGATCGAGCCGCCGGACAGGCACGGGTTGTGCACCTCGACGGCGCCTTCGAGCTCGGTGCGCCCGACGTCGCCCGGCCGCACCTGCAGCAGCACCGGCTCGCCGGTCTCGAGCGCGTGCAGGCTGAACTCGCGAACGGATGCCTCGACGCACGTCCCCCCGACGAAGCCCGTCATCGCCCCGAGCGCGTCGACGACCGCCACGTCGCCTGCGCGGGCGCTCGTCGGGTGCTGGGTGCGCACGACGGTGGCGCGCACGAAGGCCTGGCGCTGCTCTTCGAGCTCGCGCTGCCGGGTGGTCACCGCCTGGAGCGCCGTCATCAGATCGGCGCCTTCGCGTGGCCCTGCATCGCATCCCAGACGCGCGCGGGCGTGCACGGCATGTCCATCGCGGTCACGCCGAGGGGGCGCAGCGCGTCGATGACCGAGTTGACGATCGCAGCGGGCGAGCCGACGGTCGCGGACTCGCCGATTCCCTTCGCGCCGATGGGATGGTGCGGCGACGGGGTGACGGTGAAGCCGGTCTCCCAGTCGGGCACCTCCATCGCGGTGGGGATCAGGTAGTCCATGAACGAGCCGCCGAGGTTGTTCCCGTCGGAGTCGAACTCGATGATCTCCATGAGCGCCATGCCGATGCCGTCGGTGAGGCCGCCGTGCACCTGCCCCTCGATGACCATCGGGTTGATGCGGGTGCCGCAGTCGTCGACGGCGAGGAAGCGGCGCACGGTCACCTTGCCGGTGTCCTTGTCGATGTCGGTGACGCAGAAGTAGGCGCCGTAGGGGTAGGTGAGGTTCGGCGGGTCGTAGGTGACCTCGGCGTCGAGGTTGCCGTCGACGCCGTCGGGCAGCTGCATGGTGCCGTGGGCCGCGAGGGCGATCTCCTGGATCGTCTTCCCCGCGCTCGGGTCGCCCTTGACGAACCAGCGACCCTTCTCCCACTCGAGGTCCTCAGGCCGGGTCTCGAGCATCGCCGCCGCGATGAGCCGCGCCTTGTCGCGCACCTTCCGCGTGACGAGCGCGACGGCCGCGCCGCTCACCGGGGTCGAGCGGCTGCCGTAGGTGCCGAGGCCGAACGGGGTGCGGTCGGTGTCGCCGTGCACCACCTCGATGTCCTCAGGGGGGATCCCGATCTCCTCCGCGACGATCTGGGCGAACGTCGTCTCGTGCGCCTGCCCCTGCGTCTGCACAGAGATGCGCACGACCGCCTTGCCCGTCGGGTGGATGCGCAGCTCCGCCCCGTCGGCCATTCCGAGCCCGAGGATGTCCATGTGCTTCCGGGGGCCGGCGCCGACGCCCTCCGTGAAGAACGAGATGCCGATGCCCATGAGCTCACCGCGCGTCCGTTTCTCCTGCTGCTCGCGGCGCAGCTCGTCGTAGCCGATCAGCTTCATGGCGTGCCGCATGGTCTTCTCGTACTCGCCGGAGTCGTACTCGAAGCCGGCCTTGTTGTCGTACGGGAAGGCGGACGCCGGAATGAAGTTCTTGAGCCGCAGCTCCGCCGGGTCCATGTCGAGCTCGATGGCGAGCCGGTCGATCATGCGCTCGACGAAGTAGACCGCCTCGGTGACGCGGAAGGAGCAGGCATACGCCACGCCGCCCGGCGCCTTGTTGGTGTAGACCGAGGTGACCTTGCCGTGCACGGCCTCCCACGTGTAGCTGCCGGGGAACAGGTTGAAGAAGCCCGCCGGGAACTTGGTCGGCTGGGCGACGCCGTTGAACGCGCCGTGGTCGGCGAGCACGTCGGCCCGCAGCCCCAGCAGCTTGCCGTCTCGGGTCGCCGCGATCTCGCCCTGCATGATGTAGTCGCGGGCGAACGACGTCGACATGAGGTTCTCCGAGCGGTCCTCCATCCACTTGACCGGATGCCCCGTGACGATCGACCCCACGATGGCGAGCACGTACCCCGGGTAGATGCCGACCTTGTTGCCGAAGCCGCCGCCGATGTCGGGCGAGATCAGGTGGATCTTGTGCTCGGGAATGCCCGAGACCATGGCGATCACCGTGCGGTGCGCGTGCGGCGCCTGGCTCGTCTCGTAGAGGGTCAGGTCGCCCGAGACCGGGTTGAAGTCGGCGACGGCGCCGCAGGTCTCCATCGGGGCCGGGTGCACGCGGGGGTACACGACCTCCTGCGTGACGACGACCTCGGCCTTCGCGAACACCGCGTCGGTCGCAGCCTTGTCGCCGCACTCCCAGTCCTGGATGTGGTTGTCCGTTCGACCCTCGAGGTCGTCGCGGATGAGCGGCGCGTCGGCGTCGAGCGCGTGCCGAGCGTCGACGAGCGGCGGCAGGATGTCGTACTCGACGTCGATCGACTCGAGCGCGTCGCGGGCGGCGTAGCGGTCGTCGGCGATGACGAACGCGACCTCCTGCCCCTGGAAGCGCACCTTGTCGGTCGCGAGCACGGCCTGCACGTCGTACGACAGCGTCGGGATCCAGGCGAGCTTCAGCGGTTCGAGGTCCTTGCCGGTCAGCACCGCGCGCACGCCGGGGCGGGCGAGCGCCTCGCTGACGTCGATCGAGACGATGCGCGCGTGGGCGACCGGCGACCGCAGGATCGCCCCGTGCAGCATCCCCGGCAGCACGACGTCGTCGGTGTAGTTGCCCTGGCCGCGCACGAAGCGCGGGTCCTCTTTGCGCTGCAGCCGGCCGAAGCCGACCGGACGGTCGGTGTCGCCCGCCGCGTGGTTGTGAGCGTGACCACGGCCGTGCTCGTAGCCGAGGTCGGCTGCGTCGACCTTCTCGCCGGTCTTCGGCTCGTCGATGATGGTCATGCGTGCGCCCCCTCGGTCTCGAGCTGTCCGTTGGTAGGGCCGCCGCCCGCGGCATCCGCGCCCTCATGCTCCGCCGCCCACTGCACGGCCCGCACGATCGTCGCGTAGCCCGTGCAGCGGCAGATCTGGCCCGAGATCGCCTCGCGGATCTCGCCCTCGCTGGGGTTCGGGCTGCGGTCGAGCAGGGCCCGGGCCGTGAGCATCATGCCGGGGGTGCAGAAACCGCACTGCAGCCCGTGCTCCTCCATAAAGCCCTGTTGGATCGGGTCGAGCTGCCCGCCCTGCTCGAGGCCCTCCACCGTCTTCACGGTGTGTCCGTCGGCCATCGCGGCGAGCACCGTGCACGACTTCACCGGCTCGCCGTCGAGCTGCACGACGCAGGTGCCGCAGTTGGACGTGTCGCAGCCCCAGTGGGTGCCCGTGAGCCCCAGGTCCTCGCGCAGGAAGTGCACGAGCAGCACCCGCGGCTCGATGTCGCGCTCGACCTCGCTGCCGTTGACCGTCATCGTCACATGCATCGTCATGCTCCTGTTGTCTGAATTCTCGCGATGGAGCGCCTCACAACTCGCTGGGTGAGCGCGTCGGCGAGGTGGCGCTTGTATTCCTCCGAGCCGCGCTGGTCGGCGAGCGGCTCGGCTGCGCGCGCGGCCGCCTGCCCGGCTTGGGCGATCAACTCATCAGACGGATGCCTGCCGCGCAGCACCGCCTCCGCGTCGGCCACCCTCGTCTCTACCCCCACCGCGGTCAGCCCGATCGCGATGTCGGCGATCGTGCCGTCCTCGGCGAGCGTCACGCCGGCGCCGGCCGCCGCCACGGCCCAGTCGCCGACGCGACGCTCGACCTTCTCGTAGGCGCTGGAGCTCCGCTCGCGGATCGGGAGCCGCACCTCGGTCAGCATCTCGTCGAACTCGACCGCGGTCTCGTACGGGCCGCGGTGGAAGTCCTCCATGCCGATCACCCGGTCGCCGTTCGCGCCGTGGATCACGGCCTCTGCGCCGAGCACCGTGCAGACGGTCGAGAGGTCCTCGGCGGGGTCCGCTTGACACAGCGACCCGCCGATGGTCCCGCGGTTGCGCACGACCGGGTCGGCGACGACGCGTTCGGCGTCCGTGATGATCGGGAACAGCGCGCGCACCTCGTCGGAATCGAGCAGCGTGCGGTGGCGGGTGAGCGCGCCGATCCGCAGCCGGTTGCCGTCGCGGCGGATGAAGTCGAGCTCGTCGAGTGCGTTGATGTCGATCAGCCACTCCGGTCGGGCCAACCGCAGCTTCATCATCGGAAGCAGGCTGTGGCCGCCGGCGATCAGCCGGGCATCCTCGCCGTACCGTGCGAGCAACGCGACCGCCTCATCGACGCTCGCCGCCCTCGCATAGTCGAACGGCGCCGGAATCTGCATGGCGGTCCCCTTTCGTCGCTGCGCTGCGAGCGGACCAACCGCCTGGTTCGCTGCGGCATACGTTGCCCCCGGCGAATGGGAGTGTCAACATCGACATAAGCGAAGGGTTATCAGGCTGTGGCAATGACGCTGAGCCAGCTGCGGACGTTCGCTCTCGTGGCCCGCCTCGGGTCGCTTCGAGCCGCCGCAGCCGCTCTCGGGATCAGTGAGCCGGCGGTGTCGTCGGCCGTCGCCGCCCTGCGCGCCGAGCTGCGCGACCCGCTGTTCCGGCGCTCGTCGACGGGCATCACGCTGACCCCCGGTGGGCGGGCGCTCGCCGAGCGCGCGGGCGAGATGGTGGGGCTCGCCGAGGCGACGCGGCGCGATGTCGCGCACGCGGGAACGTCCGGGTCCGAGCTGCGCGTGCTCGCGACGGCGGCGTTCGCCGAGCATGCGGCCGGAAGGGTGTTCGACCTGTTCGGCAAGTGGATGAAGTCCGACTCCGTCGACGTGATCGTCGAGGTCGCCGACGACATCGCGACGCTGCTGCGCGAGCGCGCCTACGACATCGCGCTCGGCGCGCGGCCCGCACTTGCGGCGAGCGCCGGGCTCGAGGTGGTGCCGTTCTTCAAGTACCAGCGCGTGATGGTGGTCTCGCGCAGGCATCCGCTCGCCGCTTCTCGCGGACCCGTGCCGCTCGCACGCCTGCTCGCCGTGCCGTGGTTCGCCGGGCCCGGCAGTTTCGAGCCGTCGACGGAGGAGGGCCGCTGGTTCGGCCGGCTGCCCGCGCTGCCCGAGGTGGTCGAGCTGACGAGTGAGACGGATGCCCTGGCGGCCGTCGCCGGCGGCGAGGGCGTCATGCTCGCGCTGCGTCACGTGGCCGGGCGGCGGGTCGCGGAGCCTCCGGCAGGTGCGGGCGCAGCCGCGGGGCCGGATGCCGGCGACGCCGACCTCGTGCGCCTCACGGTCGCCGACACCCCGATCGCCGGCATGTGGTGGGCGACGACGCTCGACGGCGGCCGGGCGACCGCGGAATCGCGCTCGCTGCAACGTTTCGTGACGACGGCCGCGGCGACGACCGCGATCGTGTCCCAGACGGGTTCGCGCGGACTGTCGCGCCGCGGCAACAAGTTCCACGTCGCGCTGTGGAGCTGACCGGGATGGCGCACGCGGTGTGAGAATCGAGGAATGGCCGACCTCGCCCGATACTCCCGCCAGCTGATGCTGCCCGGCTTCGGCGCGGGCGGGCAGGCCGCGCTCGGCTCGGCGCGGGTGCTCGTGATCGGCGCAGGCGGTCTCGGCAGCGCGGTGCTGCCGCAGCTCGCCGCGATGGGCGTCGGCACGATCGGCATCGTCGACGACGACGTGGTCGACACGACGAACCTGCACCGCCAGACGCTCTATGCGCCGTACGACGTCGGCGCCCCGAAGGCGGCGCGCGCCGCCGCCCGGCTGCGCGAGCTGAACCCCGAGGTGACCGTGCGGGCGCACCTCGACCGGCTGTCGTCGGCGAACGCGCTCGAGCTGTTCGGCGCCTACGACCTCGTGGTCGACGGCAGCGACAACTTCCCGACGAGGTATCTCGTCGACGACGCGGCGACGCTCGCCGGCATCCCGTCGGTGTGGGGCGCCGTGCACCAGTTCGGCGGCCAGGTCGGCATCTCGTGGGACGCGCAGGGCCCGACCTACCGCGACCTGTTCCCCGTGCCGCCCGAGCCGGGCACCGTGCCGTCGTGCGCCGAGGCCGGAGTGCTGCCCTCTGTGTGCGCCGTGGTCGGCGGGCTGCTCGTGTCAGAGGCCGTCAAGCTGATCACCGGGATCGGGTCGCCGCTGCTCGGCCGCGTGGTCGCGTACGATGCGCGCGGCGGCGGATTCCGCGAGCTTTCGTATGACCGCGACCCCGAGCGGATGCCCGTGGGCGAGCTCATCGACTACGAACGGTTCTGCGGGCTGGCGCCCGCTCAGGAAGAAACGGACTCAGCTGACATGGCCTCACCCGACGACGTCCCCGATGAGATCACCCCGGCGGCGCTCGCCGCGCTGCGCGAGGGCGGCGAGGCGTTCCAGCTCGTCGACGTCCGGCAGCCGTGGGAGGCAGAGCTCGCTTCGATCGACGGTGCCGTGCTGATCCCGCTGCGAGACCTTCCGGCGCGATGGCAGGAGCTCGACCCTGCGGCGCCGACGGTGATCTACTGCCACTCCGGCGTCCGCTCGGCGCAGGCCCGCGACCTGCTGCGCTCGATCGACTTCGAGAACGCGACCTCGCTCGCGGGCGGCATCGACGCGTGGTCCCGCGAGGTCGACGCGTCGATTCCGAGGTACTAGCCGCCGGCGAAGGGCGGGAGCACGTCGACCGTGCCCGACAGGGCCGTGTCGCGTGCGCGGCGCACGACGCCGCCGACGAGGAACGAGCCCGAGCGCAGAATCCGCCGCATCGGCTCGCCGTAACGCTCGAGCAGGGCGTCCTGCAGGGCACCGAGCGTCGCCGGCTCGACGGTCACAGGCTCGGTCTCGACCCCGGTCGCCTCAGCCGCCGCGGCGAAGTAGCGCACCTGGATTACAACAGGCACAGCCTCAGCCACCGATCGCCCCCATCGACCGCACTGGCGGCTCGAACCCGGGCAGCGCGATGCCGTGCCCTGCCTGCTTGTTCCACATCGCCGCGCGCCAGAAGTCCGCGAGGTCGGCGTCCGTCCCACCGCCCCGCAGCAGCGCACGCAGGTCGGTCTCGTCGTCGCCGAACAGGCACGAGCGCACCGTGCCCTCCGCCGTGATGCGGGTGCGGTCGCACGACTCGCAGAACGTGCGCGTCACGGAGGCGATGATGCCGAGCGTGGCGGGGCCGCCGTCGACGAGCCACTCCTCGGCGGGCGATGACGGGTCGTCACGGCCGATCTCGGTGAGCTCGAAGTGCTCGCTCAGCACGGCGATGAGGTCGGCCGCGGTGACCATGTGGTCGCGGGCCCAGTTGTGGTCGGCATCCAACGGCATCTGCTCGATGTAGCGCAGCTGCGCGCCGTTCTCGAGCGCCCATGCGAGCAGCTGCGGAGCGTCGCCGAGCGTCTCGCGCATCATCACGGCGTTGAGCTTCAGCGGCGAGATGCCGGCTTTCTTTGCTGCGCGGATGCCTGCGAGCACCGACTCGAGACGATCGCGTCGCGTCAGCTTCGCGAAGTGCTCGGGGTTCACCGTGTCGAGGGAGATGTTGACTCGATCGAGGCCTGCGGCGAGCAGCGCCGGCAGGCGGTGGTCGAGGCCGATGCCGTTGGTCGTGATCGAGAACTCGGCGCTCGGCGCGGCGGCGCGGCTCTCCGCGATGATGTCGACGAGGTCGGCGCGCATCAGCGGCTCACCGCCCGTGAAGCGCACCTCGCGGATGCCGAGCTCACGCACGGCGACGCCGACGAGGCGCCCGATCTCCGGTGCGGTGAGCAGGTCGTCGCGCGCAATGGTCGGCAGCCCCTGCTCGGGCATGCAGTAGGTGCAGCGCAGCGAGCACTTCTCGGTGACCGAGACGCGCAGGTCGTGCGCGACCCGCCCGAAGCGGTCGATGAGCTCAGGGGTGTCGGGGCGGCCCGCGGTGGGCGGCAGAGCGCGGGGGTCGCGTCGCAGCTGCGGCATCCCCAGCGCAATCGACGTCATGTGGGCCACCATAACCCGGCGTGCGCACGCGTGCGCGGGGGAAGTGACGTGTGCGCATGAGACGCGTCTCGCGCGGAAGCGTCGTTTCACCCGCGCACGCGGATTAGCCTGGGGCGCGTGACCGATTCGCGAACGGATGCCGCACCCGAGGTCCTCAGCGGGATCAGCGCCGAGCCGATCGCCATCGACGAGGTCGAGGCGTTCGTGCGGGCATCCGGCAACGGTGCCGTCGTGAGCTTCGCCGGAGTCGTGCGCGACCACGACGGCGGCCGAGATGTGAGCGCACTCGAATACCAGGCGCACCCTGAGGCCGAGCGGTTCATCGCCGAGTGCTGCCGCGAGGTCGCCGCCTCGACCGGGCTGCGAGTCGCCGCGATTCATCGGGTCGGCTCGCTCGAGATCGGCGACACCGCGCTCGTCGCCGCCGTCGCCGCGCCCCATCGGCGCGAGGCGTTCGAGGCGTGCGCCGAGCTCGTCGAGCAGATCAAGCACCGCGTGCCGATCTGGAAACGGCAGCGGTTCGCCGATGGTGTCAGCGAGTGGGTCGGGCTCTAGGCGATCTGGGGCAGCTTCGCGAGGGCGTCCTCGACCGCAACCCACGAGAGCATCGCGCACTTGACGCGGGCAACGTAGCGCGAGGCGCCGCCGAGCACGACGGCGTCGCCGAGCAACTCCTCGTCGCCCTCGATCGCGCCGCGCGAGCGCATCATCTCGCGGAACTCACCGATGCGGTGGGTGAGATCGGCGGCCGCCAGGTCGACGACGAGATCGGAGAGCAGCGAGGCCGACGCCTGCGAGATGGCGCAGCCGTGGCCTTCCCAGCTGATCGACTCGACCCGGTCGCCGGCGGCGTTCACGTGCAGCTGCACGGTGACCTCGTCGCCGCACGTCGGGTTCAGCTGGTGCGACTCCGCCGCGGCGCCGTCGCGCAGCCCGAAGTGGTGGGGCGCGCGGGCGTGATCCATGATCGTCTCGCGGTAGAGGTCTTCGAGGTCGTCGCTCACCCTCTCAGGCTACGTCGACCGTGCACATCGCGCCTGCCCGGTCGCAGGCGGCGTCAGAGGCTGCGGCGGCGAGAAGCCTGAGAGGATTCGTCACATGAGCGACTCACTCGTGCTGGGCCTCGACACTTTCGGCGACGTGCTCGAAGACGACGACGGCAGTACGAAGACGTATGCGGCAAGCATCCGCGACATCGTCGATCACGCCGTGATCGCCGATCAGGCCGGGGTCGACGCGATCACCCTCGGCGAGCACCACCGGCCGGAGTTCGCGATCAGCTCGCCCGAGATCGTGCTCGCGACGATCGCCGGGCGCACCTCGCGCATCAAGCTGGGCACGGGCGTCACGGTGCTGTCGTCCGATGACCCCGTGCGTGTGTTCGAGCGCTTCGCGACGCTCGACGCGGTCTCGAACGGGCGCGCCGAAGTGATCATGGGGCGCGGCTCGTTCATCGAGTCGTTCCCGCTCTTCGGCTACGACCTGGCCGACTACGAGCTGCTCTTCGAGGAGAAGCTCGGGCTGTGGGCGAAGCTGCTCACCGAGCAGCCGGTGACCTGGCGTGGGAAGACGCGCGCGCCGCTCACCGACGCCGACGTCTACCCCAAGACCGAGAACGGGTTGACCACCTATGTCGGGGTGGGCGGGTCGCCCGAGTCCGTGATCCGTACGGCGAGATACGGATTCCGGCTCATGCTCGCCATCATCGGCGGGGCGCCCGGGCGGTTCCGGCCGTACATCGACCTCTACCACCGCGCCGTCGCCGAGCTGGGGCAGCCGGCCGAGCCGGTCGGGGTGCACTCCCCCGGCTTCATCGCCGACACCGATGAGGAGGCGAAGGAGCTCCTGTTCCCTCGCTTCAAGCGCGTGCGCGACAAGATCGGGGCCGAGCGCGGCTGGGCGGGCGAGGTGACGCGCGAGCACTTCGAGCAGGAGGCTGCGGCGGGGTCGGTCTACGTCGGCTCGCCCGAGACGGTCGCGCGACGCATCGCCGCGACCGTGCGCGAGCTCGGCGTGCAGCGCTTCGACCTGCTTTACACCTCGGGTTCGGTGCCGGCTTCGGCCGCGGCGCACGCCGTCGAGCTGTACGGCACGAAGGTGATCCCGATGGTGCGGGATATTCTCTCCAGCTGACCCCCCTCGGTCGTCACAAAGTCACCCGATCAGAGCGCCTTCGCTGACTAACTGACGACCGGGCGCGGAGCGGGCCTGCCAGTCGTCGCCAAGTCACCCGAACGGCCGGAATGGGGTGACTTAGTGACGACCGGACACGCCGCTACGCGGGCTGCGGGGCGGATGCCGCAGCGCGCACCAGCTTCGAGGCCGGAACCATCCGCCCCCGAGCCACCGCGAGCGTCGTCGCGGCGAGCGCGCCGAGCAGCCAGAGCACGAGCGCCACGACATCGCCGCCCGACACGGCGAGCCCCTGCACGACCGCGCCGACGAGGTGCTGCGCCGGCCCGATCGGGGTGAACGATGCGAGCGTCGACAGGAACTGCGGGGCGGTTCCCACGAGCCCGGTCGCAAGCCCGAGCAGGATCACGAGCATCGACACGAACCGCCCCGTTCCCCCGAGCACGGCGACGAGGGCCTGGTTCACCGCGGCGAACGCGACGCCGGTGAGCACGCCGATGCCGGCGAGGCCGAGCCAACCGGAAGCGTCGAGCTGCAGCAGCGGCTGCAGCGCCCCGGCGACCGCGACGCCCTGCACCGCCCCGATGATCGCGGGCAGCACCATTCCACGCAGCGCGACGTTCGGCGACGAGCGCGGCGAGCCGAGCGCCGTGAGCGTCACCGGGCGCAGCACCATGAAGCATGCGAGCGCGCCGAGCCACAGGGCAAGCACCCCGAAGATCGGGGCGGCGAGGGCGCCGAAGCCCAGGGTCGCGCCCGACTTCGTGACGACCGGGTCGGCGACCACGGTCGAAAGGGCTTTGCGCTCGGCATCCGAATAGCTCGGAATCGAACCGGCTGCGGTTTTGAGGCCGTCGGCCAGCGTGCCGGTTCCCTCGGCGTACTGGCCGATGCCGTCGGCGAGCTGCGCCGAGCCGGACGCGGCGGCCTGGCTGCCCGAGGCCAGCTGCTGCGCCGCGTCGGACGTCTGCGACAGCCCCGACGCCACCGAGTTCGCGCCGCCCGCGAGCTGCTGCGCACCGGCGGCGGTCTGCGACAGGCCGGATGCCAGCTGCGCGGCGCCCGCCCCCAGCTGATCCGCGCCGGAGCCGAGCTGGGTCACGCCGCCCTGCAGCTGCCCGAGCGCGGCCGCGAGCTGCGGCCCCGTCATAAGACCCGCCGCCGCGGCCTGCTGCAGCTGAGCGATCTGCGCGCTCAGCTGATCAAGACCCGTTGAGAGCTGCTGCGCACCCGTGATGAGCGGCTGGGTTCCACCCGCCAGCTGCTGCGCGCCGCCCGCAAGACCGCCGACACCGCTCGCGACGCTCGACGCCCCCGACGCGAGCGGCACGAGCCCGTTCGCCAGCTGCTGCTGCCCGGCCGCGAGCTGCGCCTGCCCCGCCGCGGCCTGCTGCGCGCCCGACGCCAGCTGCGGCCCCTGCGCCGCGAGCTGCTGCGCGCCCGACGACGCCTCGCCGAGCTTGGCGCCGAGCGTGTTGAAGCCGACGTACACGTTGTCGAGGTAGGCCGCCGTGAGCTGCGAGCCGAGCGTCGACGCGGCCGTCGTCGCAACGGTCTGGCTGATCGTCTCATCGAGCAGCTTCGACGCCTGCGAGGTCTGCACCTCAAGCGTCGCCTTGCGCGCTTTCGCCGCGTCGGCGGTCGACGTCGCGGCCGCCGAGAAGTCCTTCGGGATCGTGATGACGGCGGTGTAGCGGCCGGAGTCGAGTCCGCTCGCGGCATCCGCCTTGTCGGTGATGACCCAGGAGAAGTTCTTGCCGGCCGCGGCAGAACCGGGCTTCGCCGTGCCGACGAGGCCGGCGGCGAGCTCGCGCCCGAGCGGCACGGTCTGCCCGTTGAGTGTCACCGGCTGGTCGTTGTTCACGATCGCGGCCTGCACGCGGTCGAGCCGCTCCTGCGGGTTCCACAGCGCCCAGACGAGCACGCCCGCAATGACGAACGGCACGAGCACGATGCCCACGATCGAGACGATCGACAAGCGGCGACGCGACGCGACGCGTTCGGAGAACTGGGTGAGGAAGGTCACTTATTTCACCTCGGCGAGGTCGGAGTCGAATGCGACAGAACGGGCGGATGCCGGCAACAGGGCCTGCGCGCGCGACGGCTGCGTCGTGCCGATGAGCACGGTCACGGGCGCCCAGCCGTCACTGCCGTCACCGCCGCTCACCAGGTCGGCGATCGTCTGGCGCAGGGCGGCGATCGCGGCGGGGTCGGTGATGCGGTCGACGCCGTCGAGCGCGACGAGCTCGAGGCCGGGGCGCAGCACGTCGACCAGGGTGCCGGCCGAGGCATCCGTCTCGAGCTCGACATACGCCGATCGTCTGCGCACCGCACCGGCGCGCTCGGGCAGCACGTGACCGAGCACCTTGAGCGTGCCGGAGTCGGGGCGTGCCCGGCCGGAGACGGCGAGCATGATGGCGCGCACCGCGGTCGGATCAGGGGCGGTGATGACGGATGCCGCACCGCGCGGCACCCGCGCCGAGAAGTCCTCGAACACCGGTCCGCGGGGCGAGCCGAGCCCGACGCCGTCGGCGGCGAGCGCGAGGTCGGAGCCCGCTTCCGGCCAATCCGCGAGCGCGAGCTCGCGCTCGAGCCCCTCACCCTCGATGTCGAACTTCGGCAGCGCGCGGTCGAGCCACTTCGGCAGGCGCCAGGCCCACTCGCCGAGCAGCGCCAGCACCGCGGGCACGAGGGTCATGCGCACGAGGAACGCATCGACGAAGACACCGACCGCGAGGCCGAGGGCCATCGGCTTGATGGTCGAGTCGCCCTCGGGGAAGAACGACGCGAACACGCCGAACATGATGATCGCGGCAGCCGTGACGACCTTCGCCGAGCCGAGGAACCCGGTCTCGACGGCGCGTTTGGCGTTGCCTTTGTGGACCCACTCCTCGCGCATGCGGCTGACGAGGAACACCTCGTAGTCCATGGCGAGGCCGAAAAGCACGCCCATCAGGATGATCGGCAGGAAGGAGATGACCGGCCCGGTCTGCTCGACGCCGAGGGCCTTGTCGCCCCAGCCGAGCACGAACACGGCGGAGACCGCGCCGAGCGACGCGACCACGCTGAACAGGTAGCCGATCGTCGCCTTGACGGGCACCGCGATCGAGCGGAACACCATCGCGAGCAGGATCAGCGAGAGGCCGACGACCAGCGCGCCGAACGGCAGCAGAGCGCCCGCGAGGCGGTCGGAGACGTCGATGCCGAGCGCGGTGAAGCCGGTGACCGAGATCGTGACGCCGTACTTGTCCTGCAGGTGCGGGCGGAGGTCGCGGATGCTCTTGACCAGGTCTGCCGTGGCCTGGCTCGTCGGCGCGCTCTTCGGGATCACCTGGATGATGCCCGTGTCGGCGGTCTGGTTCGGGGTCGAGAGCGGCACCGCGGCGACATCGGGCAGCTTCTTGATCTCGGCGGCGAGGTCGCTCATCAGGCCGACGGGATCGGTGCTCGTGACGATCGTGCCCGTGACGATCAGGGGGCCGTTATAGCCGGGCCCGAAGTGGTCGCTGATCAGGTCGTACGCCTGGCGCGCCGGCGACGACGCCGGCAGCTGGCCTGCGTCCGTCAGGTCGAGGCGCAGCTTGCTGGCGGGGAACACGGCGAGCGAGAGGATGCCCGCAACGACGACGATCGTGACGACGGGCCACTTCGTGGCGGCCCGCACCCAGCCGAGGAAGAAGCGGTTGGGCTTGGGAGGTTCCGGCACGACGGCGTCGGACGCGTCGTCATCGGTGTGCGCGGGAGAAACGACCGGTTCGCGAGAGACGTCTCCCCCGCGGACACGTGGTTTCACCCGCGCACGCTTCTGGCGCGGGGCGCCGAGGCGCGGGCCGCAGAACGCCAAGAGCGCAGGCACCATCGTGAGCGACATCAGCACCGCGACCGCGATGCCGAGCGCGGCCGCCGAGCCCATCGTCGTGAGGAACGGGATGTTCGCGACCGCCAGGCCGAGCAGCGCGATGATGACCGTCACACCCGCGAACACGACGGCCGAGCCGGCTGTCGCGAGGGCGCGGGCGATCGACTCGTGGAACTCCATGCCGTGCCTGCGCTGGTCGAGATGTCGGCTGATGATGAACAGGGCGTAGTCGATGCCCACCGCGAGGCCGAGCATGAGCGCGAGCATCGGGGTCGTCGAGGTGATCGGGCCGAACAGTGTGAGCAGGTAGATCGCCGCCATCGAGACGCCGATGCCGAGCAGCGCCGACAGCAGCGGCAGCCCTGCGGCGAGGAACGAGCCGAACGTCACGACCAGCACGAGGATCGCGATGATGAGCCCGATGCCCTCGGTGGCCGAGATCGCGGGGAAGCTGGTCGAGAACAGCGAGCCGCCCATCACCGCCTGGCTGCCGACGGGCAGCGACTTCTCGAGCGCGTGCGCCGAGCTCTGCAGCGCGTCCTTCTGCGCATCGGTGACGTCGGTCTCGCCCTGCGACATCTGGATCGAGATGATGCCGGCTCGCCCGTCCTTCGAGACGAGGCCGCCGTCGGCGTCGAACGGCGAGGTCGCCGACGAGACGCCCGGAAGCTTGGTGAGGGCAGCGGCCTCGTCGTCGAGCGCGGTCTGGAACCCGGCATCCGTCACCTTGGACCCGTCGGGCGCGACCACAACGAGCTGCGCGGTGGCCCCCGAGACCTGTGGGAACGTACGCGACAGCTGGTCGAGCGCCTGCTGCGCCTCGGTGCCCGGGATCGAAACGGAGTTGTCGAAACCCTTGCTGAACAGTGCGGCGCCGCCGCCGACGAGCGCCAGCAGGACGACCCAGCCGACCAGCACGACCCAGCGGAACCGGGTGATCCAGCGCCCCAACGCGTAGAGAACGGATGCCATCCGCCAGCCTTCCTGCCCCTGCTCGATACACATCTGTATCGAAGTCCCTGGAGCAAGGGTAGCGGTTCGATACACTGGTGTATCGGAGAGTTCGCTGAGAGGATGGTGCGGTCATGAGCACGGCCGAACAACCCCCTGGCGCAGCGTTGCGCAGCCGCGAGCACACCCGCGAGAAGCTGATCGACGCCGCCTTCGAGGTGTTCGCGGAGGTCGGGCTCAATGCGGCATCGGTCGAGCAGATCACCGAGCGCGCCGGCTTCACCCGGGGAGCGTTCTACTCCAACTTCGACAGCAAGGTCGAGCTGTTCTTCGCGATCGCCGACGACAAGTACACGCGGGCCTCCGAGGGTTTGCAGTCCGGGGTCGACGCGATCCTGGCCGAGGCGCTTCCGGCCGGGCATCCGATCACCGCCGACGCGCTCGAGACGATCGTGACGCGTGTGCTCGGACTCACCGTCGTCGACTCGAAGCTGGCGCTGTTCGAGTCGGAGTTCGAAGCGCTCGCGCTGCGCGATCGCGACATCGCGACGCGCTACGCAGGGCATCTGCGCGAGGTCGTGGCCGGGCTCGCCGGCCTGCTCGAAGGGGCACTCGCGCGCATCGGCGTGCGCTTTCTGCTGCCCGCCGAGCAGGCCACGCGCCTGCTCATCACGGCCTACACGGCGGCGATGAAGACGCACCTGCTGAGCGGCGGCGGGGACCAGCCGAGTGTCGCCGACCTCGCCGACGTGGCGGCTCTCGCACTCGTGCTCACGGAGCGGATGCCCGAGCGCTGAGCGCGCCGGCTGGAGCCGCGGGCCGCCGTCCCGTCGCTGCCCGGCGCCCCACGGAAGGGATTCGGGGACGAGCCGCCGGACTGCTCGGGCGCAGATGGGCCGATCGGGCGCGACGTTCGGACGACGCGGCGCGCCGGACCGACCCGATTGCGCCCGATCGGCCCGGAAGTCCGACTAGGCCGCGTCGGCGCCGCGCTCGGCCTGCGCCAGTGCCGCCTCGAGCTCGGCCGCGGTCAGACGCGGGCCGTAGGCCGGGGTGTCGCGCTCGGCGCGCCAGCTCTCGGCCACCGAGCCGATGTCGACCGCGTCGAAGCCGAGCTCGTCATAGAAGCGGCGCGCGAACTCGAGCGCGTCGGCGTGGTCGCTCGCGATCGCCAGCGCGCGGCGCCCGGGGTCACCGGCCGGCAGCCCCTGCACCGGGATGTGCCGCCAGTTGATGTGGTTGAACGCCTTCACGACACGCGACTCGGGCAGGTGCTCCTGCAGCAGACCGGTCGTGGTTGCGCGCTCTTCGTCCAGCGCGACGATCTGCCCATCACGCGCGGGGTAGTAGTTGTTCGTCTCGAGCACGATCTTGCCCGCGAGCGGCGCGGGGTCGAGCTGCCAGATGTTCTTCAGCGGGATGGACACGAAGGCGATATCGGCGGCGGCGGATGCCTCAGCCGCCCACGCCGCGCGGGCATTGGGCCCGATCTCCGCGACCAGGTCGGCGAGCGTCTCAGGCGCGCGCGAGTTGCTGACGACGACGTTGTAACCGAGCTGGGCCGCGAGGCGGGCGACGGTGCCGCCGATCTGGCCGGCACCTACGAATCCGAGAGTTGTCATGCTCGCGGAAACCGACGAAGCGGTGCGCGGATTCCCCGTGATAGCTGTTTGTCAGCGTGTTACGCAATGCGACCGGCGCGCTTGGCCGGCCTCCTGCTCGCGACGTACCGTCGTCACACCGAACCCCCGGAAGCAGGTGAACCCATGTCCCGCACGATCTCGTCGACAGTCCTCCCGATCCAGCGGGCCATGGCAGGGGCCACGCCCCGCGCCTGGCGCGACGGCCTCGTGATCGAGGCGTCCGGCAGCGGGCTCGGCGTCGCGTTCCTCGACGGCACGACCGTGCGGTTCGACGTCTTCGACGCCGTCGAACTCACCGTGGGTGAGCCCGTGGCCTATCACCCCGTCGCCGAGATCCTCGACGCGGGGAAGCTGGCGACGACGGCGCGCGCCGTCTAGCTCAGTCGGCCATCGAGGCCATCATGGCCTCGCACTTCATGACCATGTCCTCGCAGGCCATGGCGCAGTAGCGGCAGTGGTCGGCCATGTCGGCGTGCATGCGGCACTCGGCGGCGCAGGCCTTCCCCATCGTCACGCAGGCCATGAGCATCGCCTTCATGACGTCCATGTCCATGCCGGCGGGGCGCATCATCATGCGCATCGTGGCATCGGCCATGTCGGCCATGTTCGAGCACATGGCGGTGCACTTGGCCATGTCCATCTCGGTCATGTCGGCGCCGGCGCACATCGTCGCCGCCATCGAACAGGCGTTGAGCGACTGAATGCAGTCCTGCATCAAGCCCATGTCCATAGGCATGCCGCCCATGGGCATGGACTTCATCATCTCCATCGTGTCCACGTTGGTCTCCGTCTCATCGGCCCCGTGCGCAGCCAAGGCATCCGCTTATGTGACGAAATGTTACGGGTCGCCGGACCCGGAGTCACTAGGACAGGGCGATGGATTCCCGCGCGGGGGTGCGTGCGACAGCGACGACCGGCTCGGGCCAGTCAGGGTCGGGGACCGAGACGCGCAGTTCCGGCAGCACGTCGGAGGCGAACAGCTCGAGACTCTCGCGCAGGGATTCCTGCCCCAGCTCGCCCCCGTGGCCGCTGATGTGGATGACGGTGTTGCCGAACGCCTGCTGGTAACGGTGGATCTTGTCGAGCACCTCCTGCGGGCTGCCGACGAGCGCCGAGCTCTGGGCGAGGTAGTCGTCGTAGTCCTCGTAGAGCGTGAAGGTTCCCGGCAGCTGGTGACTGCCGTTCTCGCGCAGCGACGCGGCCAGCTTCTCGTACGAGGGGCGGAACGCCTCGCGCGCGTCCTGCGAGTTCGGCCGCACGACGAGCGCGATGTGGCCCGCGCCGACGAGCGCGTCCTGCGGGTCCCGGCCGAACTCGGCCCACTTCGCGCGGTAGTGGTCGATCAGGCGACCGTAGTGCTCGAGCGGGTTGAAGCCGTTCGCCGAGAAGATCGGGTCGCCGTGCTCGGCGGCGAGCTCGACCGAGCGCTCGGCCGAGGCCGAGCCGTGCCAGATGCGGATCTTCCGCTGCAGCGGCCTCGGCCAGATCTCCGCGTCGCGCAGGGGCGCGGTCCTGATGCTGGGCACGCCGGCCGGGGCATCCCATGTCACCTTCTGCTCGCTCCAGATCTTGCGCAGCAGCAGGTAGTTCTCACGGATGGTGTCCCACGCGTCGAGCCGGCCGATGCCGAACAGCTCAGCCTGCTCGGGCCCGTTGCCCTTGCCGATGATCAGCTCGAGGCGGCCGCCCGACAGGTTGTCGACGGTCGCGTAGTCCTCGGCGACGCGCACCGGGTCGAGCACCGAGAGCAGCGTGACGCCGGTGAAGAGACGGATGCGCCGGGTGAGCGCCGCGAGGTGCGAGAGCACCACCGGCGGGGCGCTCGACAGGAACGGCGGGTGATGCCGCTCGCCGACCGCGAAGCCGTCGAAGCCGAGCTCTTCGAAGAGGATCGCGTTCTCGACGGTCTGGGTGAGGCGCTCTGCGGGCGTCGGGACGCGGCCGGAGGCATCGGGCGTGTTCGGGATGATGTCGAGGCCGATGACCTTCACTGCGTCTCCTTGCTGGGGCGGGGTGGGAATTGGCGGGTGCGAAAAGCACGCTCACGGCGCGTTGAACGTACATTTCGCACCCCGGCACGTCTTCTGCGGGGCGCTCAGGCGAAGTCGCGGCCCGGGATCGCCTCGAGCAGCCGTTGCGTGTACTCCACGGCGGGCGATTCGAGGATGCCGGTTGCCGACCCTGTCTCGACGAGGCGGCCGCCCTGCATCACGCCGACGCGGTCGGCGATCTGCCGCACCACGGCGAGGTCGTGCGTGATGAAAAGGTAGGCGAGACCGAGCTCGGCCTGCAGATCGGTGAGCAGCTGCAGGATCTGCGCCTGCACCGACACGTCGAGGGCAGAGACCGCCTCGTCGAGGACGACGAGATCGGGCTCGAGGGCGAGCGCGCGGGCGATGGCGACGCGCTGCCGTTGGCCGCCGGAGAGCTCGGCCGGGCGGCGGGTCGCGAACGACGCCGGCAGCGCGACGAGGTCGATGAGCTCGGCCACCCGCTTCGCTCGCGCTTCGCGCACCGTGCCGAACGCGCGCAACGGCTCGTCGACGGCGTCCGCGACCGTGAAGCGCGGGTCGAGCGAGGCGTACGGATTCTGGTACACGAGCTGCAGCCGACGGCGCAGCTGCCGCAGCGCTTCGCCGCGGGCGTGCGTGTAGTCGTGTCCGTCGAGGGCGACGGCGCCTGCGGTGGCCGTCTCGAGGCGCGCGACGAGGCGCGCGGTCGTGCTCTTGCCGGAGCCGGACTCGCCCACGAGCGCGAAGGTCTCGCCGCGGGCGATGTCGAACGACACCTCGTTGACGGCGCGCAGTCTGTCGCGGCCGGAGCCGAAGTCCTTCGTGAGGTTCGCGGCGGCCAACAGCGTGGTGGCCGGGCGGACCGGCGCAGCATCCGCCTGCGCTCGCTCGCGCACCTGCGCAGAGGGCTGAAGCCGACCACCCGACAGCGCGGGCGCCGCGGCGACCAGGGCACGGGTGTACGGATGCCGGGGCGCGCCCAGCACCTGGGCCGCCGAGCCCGACTCGACGATCTCGCCGCCCTGCATCACGAGGATGCGGTCGGCGCGGTCGGCCGCGACAGCCAGATCGTGCGTGATGAGGAGCACCGCGGTGCCGCGCTCGCGGACGAGGCTCGACAGGTGGTCGAGGATCTGCTTCTGCACCGTCACGTCGAGGGCGCTGGTGGGCTCGTCGGCGATGATCAGCTCGGGATCGGGGGCGAGCGCGGAGGCGATGAGCGCGCGCTGCTTCATGCCGCCGGAAAGCTGGTGCGGGAACTGCTTCGCGCGCAGCGCAGGCTGCGAGAGCCCGGCGAGCTCGAGGAGCTCGACGGCCCGTATCGCGGCAGCGCGACGGCCTGCGAGCTTGTGCACGCGCAGCGCCTCGGCGACCTGCTCGCCGACCTTCTTGACGGGGTCGAGCGAGACCACCGGATCCTGCGGGATCAGGCCGATGCGCGCGCCGCGCACCTCGCGCCACTGCCCGCGGGAGAGCTTCGTCAGCTCGGTGCCGTCGAAGGCGAGCTCGTCGGCGGTGACCCGGGCGGTCGGGTCGAGCAGATGAATGACGGCTTGCGCGGTCGTCGTCTTGCCACTGCCGGACTCGCCGACGATGGCGACGATCTCACCGCGGCCGACCTCGAAGTCGACGCCGCGCACGGCCTCGACGCTGCGGTCTCCGGCCTCATACGCGACGCGGAGGTTCTTGACGGAAAGCAGCGCCGCCTCAGCATCCGTCATCGCCCTGCTCCGTTCTTCTCGAATGCGCGGCTGATGCGGTTGGCAGAGAGCACCACCAGAACTATGACTAGGCCTGGGAACGTCGTGAGCCACCACGAGGTGGCGAGGTAGTTACGGCCCTCCGAGATGAGCGCGCCCCATTCCGGCGCGGGCGGCGGGGCGCCGAAGCCGAGGAAGCTGAGCGACGAGATCGCAAGCACGGCGGTGCCGAACTCGAGCGCAGAGAGGGACAGCACGGGCCCGAGCGAGTTCGGCAGCACGTGCCTGCGCAGCACCGTGTACCAGCGCACACCCGAGGCGCGGGCCGCCTCGACGTAGAGCGCGGTCGAGATCGTGATGACCTCGGAGCGCATGACACGGGCGAAGCTCGCCGCGCTCGCGAAGCCCACCGCCACGGCCACGTTCACGATGCCGAAGCCGAGCGCCGTGATGATCGCGAGCGAGAGCAGCACGGTGGGGATGGCGAGCACGACGTCCATCACCCGCATGATGACGTCGTCGACCCAGCCGCGCAGGAAGCCGGCGAGCAGGCCGAGCACCGAGCCGACGACGAGGGCCAGGACGACCGCGAGAAAGGTGGCGGCGAGCGACTGCGCCGAGCCGTAGACCACGCGGGCCCACAGGTCGCGGCCGAGATTGTCGGTGCCGAAGATGTGCGTCGCGGTCGGCGCCTGCAGGCGGTCGACCACGTTGCCGACGAGCGGATCGTGGTGCGTGAACAGGCCAGGCGCGAACGCCCAAAGGATGACCAGGGCGATCACGAGCACCGAGATGACGAGACCGGGTCTCTTCAGAGCGGCGAGCAAGAAACGCGCGCGCGAACGCTCAGCGGCGACAGCCCGGTGGGCTGTCGCGCGTTCGGCGCCGAGCGAGCTGTGCTCGCGAGGGGTAGCTCCATCGGCGAGATTTTCGTTGAGCAGGATTTCCGTCACAGTGACCCCCTAGGCGATCGCGGCGGCGCGACCCAGGACGATGCGCCGGTCGATGAGCGGGTAGATGAGGTCGACGGCGAGGCTCGAGACGACGAATACCAGCGCGGCGAACACGACGACGACCTGCACGACGGGCAGGTCGCGGTCGCCGACGGCCTGCACGACGAGTCGGCCGACGCCCGTGCGCGAGAAGACGGTCTCGGTGACGACGGTGCCCGCGAGCAGGTTGCCGATCAGCACGCCGACCATCGTCAGCGTGGGAAGCACCGCGTTGCGCAGCGCGTGGGCGAAGTGGACGCGCGCCTCGCCGGCGCCCTTGGCGCGCACCTGATCGATGTACGGCCGCCCCAGCGTGAGCCGCAGGCTTCGCGAGAGCAGCTGTGCGATATAGGCGCCGGTCGGCACCGCGAGGGTGACGGCCGGGAGCACCAGGCTGCGGAATCCCTCGTCCCCCAATGACGGGAACCAGCGCAGGTGGAACGAGAACCACTGCAGCAGCAGCAGGCCGATCCAGAAGACGGGCACCGCGGCGCCGAGCGGCGGCAGGGCGCCGAGCGCCTGCCGCAGCCACGACGCGCGCGGGAAGGTGCTCGCGACGGCGAGCAGGAAGCCCACCACCACCGCGAGCACCAGTGCCGCGGCCGCGAGGCCGAGCGTGTTCGGCAGCACCTGCGTGACCTCGTGCAGCGCCGGCTGGCCGGTCTGCGGGTTCGCGCCGAAGTCGCCGCGCAGCGCCTTGCCGAGCGCGTGCAGATATTGCAGCCAGAGCGGCTGGTCGAGACCGTATTCGTGCCGCAGCTGCTCGACGAGCTTCGGGTCGACCGTGCTGGCGTCACCGCCCCCGGCGGCCGCGACCGTGGCCGCGTCGCCGGGGAGGGTGAACAGGATCAGGAACGACAGCGTGTACGCGGCCCAGAGCACGAACACGCCCTGCAGCAGCCGTCTGGCGAGGTAACGGAGCATCTCTGATCCCCTGTTGGTTGCTTACTTGCTGAGCCAGGCGTCGTAGAAGTCGAGGCGGCTGGATGCCTCGAACTTCAGGTCGTGCACCTTGCTCGACGCCGCGATCGTGGTCGACAGCTGGTAGACGGGGATCGACCAGCCCTCCTTGATGAGCGTCTGCGTCGCCTGGTCGACGAGCTTCTGGCGCGTCTTCTGGTCGGTCGTCGCCGCCTGCTGGTCGAGCAGGTCGTCGACCGGCTCGACGGCCCGGTGGTTGTTGTTCTGCGTGGCCCGGGCGGAGAAAACGGTGCGCACCACGTCGGGGTCGGCACGGGTCAGGTTGCCCCACGACAGCGCCTGCGTTCCGTTGTTGGTCGCGGTCGCGTCGGCGATCGTCGTCTGCTTGAGCTGCAGGTCGATGCCGATCGCCTTGAGCTCCTGCTGCACGAGCTGCAGCTCGTCGTTCGAGGGCTGCCAGTAGACCAGCTTGAACGACAGCTGCTGGCCGTCCTTCTCGCGGATGCCGTCGCTGCCGACCTTCCACCCGTCGTCGTCGAGCAGCTTCTTGGCGCCCGCCACGTCCTGCGTGAGCAGGCTCGACTCGTCGGTCCAGTAGGGGGTGGAGGACGACAGCACGCTGGTCGCCGGCTTGTCCCACTTGGTCAGCAGCTTCGCCTCGGCATCCCGGTCGATCGCCTTCGAGATCGCCTGGCGCACATTCTGGTCGGCCAGGATCGGGTTCTTGGCGTTGGCGTACAGGTTGTAGACGACACCCGGGTTGGTGCGGTTCAGCACCCAGAATCCGTTGCCGTCGAACTGGGGCAGATCGGTGACCTGCACATCGGCGGATGCGTCGATCTGGCCGCTCGAGAGCGAGCCGGTCAGCGTCGAGGCCTCTGGCACCACCTTGAAGGTCACCGAGTCGAGATAGGCCGCGCCGGTGTGCGCGTTCGTGCTCGAGCCCCAGCTGTAGCCGTCGCGCTTCGCGAGCACGGCCTGGCTCTGCGGGGTGAAGCTCTTCACCGTGAACGGGCCGGAGCCGGCGAACTTGCCCGCGCAGCGGTCGGCGACCGAGAGCTTCGTGCTCGCGTCGGAGACGAGGCCGAGGCTGAACGTCGACGTCGCCTGCAGGAACTGGGCGCTCGGGCCGTCGAAGTCGATCTGGACCGTCTGCGGGTCGATGACGTTGACGTCCTTGAGGCCGCTCAGGTAGGTCGAGCCGAGCGTCGCCTTGGCGCCGAGTGCCTGGATGCCCTCGAAGTTCTCCTTGACGGATTCCGCGTCGATCGGCGTTCCGTCGGAGTAGCTCGCACCCTTGCGCAGCGTGAAGGTGAAGCTCGACGCGTCGTCGTTCACCTTCCACGACGAGGCGAGCCACGGCTTGATCTCGCCGGTCTTCGGGTCCTGCGTGGTCAGCGACGCGACGGTCTGGCGCGCGATGGCGATGTCGTCGTTGTTGCCGATCTGCTGGGGGTCGATGCAGCCGAGCTCGCTCGAGATCGCGAAGGTCAGGTTGCCGCCGGCGACGGGCTTGTCGGCCGCGGGCGAGGAATCGCCTGCCGCGGAGCCCGAGCCCGAGCCGCCCGAGCAGCCGGCGAGCGCGAACGCGAGCGCGGCGGCCCCGGCGACGAGCACGGCGATGCGCGCACTGGTGCGTGAAGTCACTGTGGTTCTCCTGGTCGTGGGGGTCAAAAGGGGGTGTGCTTCGACGCTAGGCAACGGGCGGGTGCGCCTGCCCGAGTGTGAACAAGTGGGTCCGTGCGTTACGAAGATGACGTAACGAGGGCGGGGTGCTGCGCGACCGGCGGCCGGACGCCCAGCAGCTCGCGCAGAGTGCCGCCTTCCGGGTACTCGGTGCGGAACACGCCGCGCTCCTGCAGCTCGGGTATGACCGTGTCGGTGAACTCGTCGAGGCCGGTCGGGCTGAGGTGTCCGACGATGACGAAGCCGTCTGAGGCGTCGCCCTGCACGTAGCGGTTGATCTCCTCAGCGACGTGCTGCGGTGTGCCGACGAATGAGTGCCTGCCGGAGACCCTGATCACGAGCTCGCGGATGCTGAGGTTCTCGGCCTCGGCCAGCTCGCGCCACTTCTGCGCGGTGGCCGCGACGTCGCGGTCGTGCCGCACGCGGCCGCGGGTGACGGATGCCGCGGCGAGCTCCGGCTCCACGTCAGGCAGCGGCCCGTCGGGGTCGTAGGCGGAGAGGTCGCGGCCCCACACCTGCTCGAGGAACGCGATCGCCGTCTGCGGGCTGACCTGCTGCAGCGTGATGTGGCGGCTGCGCTCAGCCGCTTCCTCGGCGGTGTCGCCGAGCACGAAGGTGACGGCAGGCAGGATCTTGAGGTCGTCCCGGTTCCGGCCATTCGCCTCGACGCGGCTCTTGACGTCCTCGTAGAACGCCCGGCCGTCCTCGAACTCGGAGTGCCGCGAGAAGATCACCTCGGCGTCGCGGGCGGCGAAGTCCCGGCCGTCCGACGAGTCACCCGCCTGCACGATCACCGGGTGGCCCTGCGGGCTGCGCGGCAGCGTGCCGTAGCCGGTCACGTCGAACTGCGGGCCGTGGTGGTCGACGAGACCCAGAGCATCGTCGGCGAGGAACCGACCGGCGGCCTTGTCGGCGACGACCGCGCCGTCTGCCCAGGAATCCCACAGCTCGCGTGCGGTGGCGATGAACTCGCCCGAACGCACATAGCGGTCCGCGTACTCGAGGAACCCGCCGCGGCGGAAGTTGGCGCCCGTGAACGCGTCCGAGCTCGTCACCACGTTCCAGCCTGCCCGGCCACCCGAGAGCAGGTCGAGGGTCTGCAACTGGCGGGCCAGCTCGTACGGCTCGTTGAAGGTCGAGCTGAGGGTGCCGACGAGGCCGATGTGCTGCGTGATCGCGGCGAGCGCCGCAAGGATCGCGAGCGTGTTCGGGCGGCCGACGACGTCGAGGTCGTGGATGTGCCCGCGGTGCTCGCGCAGCCGCAGCCCCTCGGCGAGGAAGAGGTAGTCGAACTTCCCGCGCTCGGCCGTCGCCGCGAAGTGCTCAAACGAGTCGAAGTCGATCTGGCTGCCCGAGGCGGGGTCGCTCCACACGGTGGTCGAGTTCACGCCGGGGAAGTGCGCCGCGAGGTGCACCTGCTTGATCGGCTTGCCGGTGATGGGGTCGGTGGCGGTCATCAGGCGACTTCCTCGATCTCGTAGCGGTTGACGGCAGCGGGCAGACCCAGGCGGGCGCGCAGGGTCGCGGCCGGGTCGTCGGCGCGCGGGCTGCGAACGCCCGCGGCGTCGAGCAGCGGCACGACGCCCTGCGCGATGCGATCCAGGTCCAGCGGCAGGCGGGCGGGACGCAGGCGGATGCCCTCGGCCCCGGCAGCGTGCCAGGCGAGCAGCCGCTCGGCGACGCCCTCGGCCGTGTCTGAGACGATCAGCGCGTCGCTGGCGAACGGGTCGCCCGCGAGACCGTCGAGGTGCGCGAGGGCGGTCTGCGCGGCATCCGTCGTCTCTTCGATCAGCACCACGAGATCCGCCCACACGCGCAGGGGCTCGCCCACGCGCTCGACCCGCGTCTCGGCGTCGCGGACCTCGGCGGTGATCGACGCGAGCTGCGCGTCGTCGTGCGGGGTGATGAACACGACGTCGCCCTGGCGGGCGGCGAGCTCGTAGGGGATGCGCTGGTGCGCGAGCAGCGCGACGACCGGCTGGCCCTGCGGCGGGCGGGGCACGATCGACGGCCCCTTGACGCTGAAGTGCGCGCCCTCGAAGTCGATGTAGTGCAGGCGGTCGCGGTCGATGAACCGGCCGGTCGCCCGGTCGCGGATGATGGCGTCGTCCTGCCAGGAGTCCCACAGCCGGCGCGCCACCTCGATGGCGTCGGCTGCCTCGCCGAACCACTCGCTGATCAGGGCCTGCGCCTCGGGGCCCGCGTAATTCGCGACGTCGAACTCCGGGAAGGTGCGGCGGCCGACGTGCGCGGCCTCATGCGGCTTCGCCGACGCGACCGGCCGCACGCCGGCGCGGCCGCGGCTCGCATAGTCGAGCGTCGCGATCGCGGTCGAGACGTGGAAGGGCTCGGTGTGCGTCGTGTTGACCGTGGGGATCAGGCCGATGCGCTTCGTCACGGGCGCGAGCCAGTTGGCGAGCAGCACCGCGTCGAGTCGGCCACGCACCTGGTCGGTGTCGGCAGGATCGACCGCGCCGAACGGGCTGCGGGTCTGCAGGCCGAATGCGTCCTCGATGGTGAGCAGCTCGAACCCGGCGTCGTCGGCCGTGCGGGCGAGGTCCGCCCAGTAGCGGCCGGTGAACAGCTCGGCAGGACGGGCGGATTCTGCGCGCCACGCCGCCGGATGCCAGCCCGCGTCGTTGAGGGCGACGCCGAGGTCGAGGCGCGCGGCCGCGCCGTGAGATGAGGGGGTCATAGTCGCGACGCTATGCCGACCGTGCCGCCCGGGCCAGCGGCCCCGGAACGCAGCGTCGCAGAACTACACACGGCGTAACACTGGGGCGCGTCGGGAGTCGACGGCGCGGTGGGCGGTCTACGGCGACAAGTGCCGCGATGTCGTCACACCCCGAGCCGGACGACATCGCGGCACTTCTCGAGGCGGCGCTCGGCCAGTGCCGCCCGCACGGACTCGGCAAGCGCGACGAGCAGCAGGCCGGCGGTGACGGCGACCGCGCCCCGCAGGGTCGCGGGGCCGACGGCGTCGACGCCGTGGGCGAAGGCGATGCCGGTCACGAGCGCGATGCAGAACGTCGCCGCGAGCCGCTGCGTCAGCTGCAGGAACGACGCACCCAGCCCGTAGTCGGAAGGTGGGACGAACGACAGCGTGCGCGCACGGATCAGCGGCTCGAACACGCCGGACCCGAAGCCCATCACGAGCTGCACCCCGACCAGCACGGCCAGCACCCACGCAGCGGGCGGCGAGCCGACGACCGGGACGAGCACCGCTGCCGCGACGGCCTCGATCGCGAGCGCGCCTGGCAGCGCCCATGCGGCGAACAGGTCGTGCATGCGCCCGCTGAGGCCCGAACCCAGGATGCGGGCGAGCGAGCCGGGGATCATCAGGGCGGCGACCGCCAGCCCCGGCATCCGATAGCCCTGCAGAAGGAAAACGGTGATGACGGAGCCCTGCGCGCCCGCGGCGCCGAACCACAGCAGCGCGACCACGTTGCCCGAGACGAATCCGCCGGAGCGCACCAGCACGGGCGCGAACAGCGGCGTGCCTCCACGTCGGCCGAGCCGCCGTTCCCACAGGAACGTGACGGCGACCAGGACCGCGACGGCGACGATGACGGCGGCGGATGCCGGGCGCGGCAGTCGCGAGACCACGGGAACCGTCGCGAGCAGCACGACGCAGGCCGTCAGTGCGATGCCGAGCGCATCGAGGCCGGCCCGCCTGCCGACGGGTTTGAACCTCGGCACGAACAGCGCGGCGAGCACTCCCGTGGCCGCGACGAACGGCATGCTGACCGTCAGCACGGCGCGCCAGGCGACGCCCTCGCTCGCGACCGAGAGCACTCCCCCGGCGACGAGCGGGCCGACGATGGCCGAGGCCGACGCCGCGATGCTGTATGCCGACAGCGCGGCGACGCGGGCGCGGCCGATGAACAGGTCCTGGATGATGCCAAGCACCTGCGCGCTGATCAGCCCCGCGCCGAAGCCCTGCACGACGCGCCCCGCGATCGCCCAGCCGATCACGGGCGCCGTCACGGACAGGGTCGACCCCGCGAGGAACAGCCCGAGGCCGAGCAGGAACAGGCCGCGCCGACCGTGCGCGTCGCCGAGCCGTCCGCCCGGCACGAGTCCGACGCCGAAGGTCAGCGAATAGACCGACAGGAACCACTGCACCTGGCTCGTGCTCGCATGGAGGGATGCGGCCAGCGACGGCAGCGCATAATTGACGACACCCTGGTCGGTTAGCGTCGCGAAGCCCGCGAGAACGCACGCGAGCAGCGCGAGCTTCTGGCGCGGGTGGCCGAGCCGAGTGCGGTGGGGACGGATGCCGGGGCCGAGGTCGCCGGCCCGGCGCTCACGCCTCGACCGGGCGGGCGAACGTGTAAACCGTGTGCGCGTGCTCGCCCTCGCCGATGACGACGTCGCGCTCAGGAATCCGCTCGAAATCCAGGCTGCGGTAGAGCGCGTGCGCGCCCGTCATGTTCTGGCCGCTGTTGAGCGAGACCGCGCGCAGCCCGCGCTCGCGCGCCAGGTCGAGCGCGAGCGTCGTGAGCCGTGCGCCGATGCCGCGCCTGCGTGCGGCCGGCGCGACGGCGAGCAGGCGGAAGTACAGCTCGTCGGCGAGCGCGCGCCCACGCGCTTCAAGGCCGCGCAGGATGGACGTGGTGCCGAGCAGCACGCCGGTCGCCGGGTCTTCGGCGACCCAGATGTCATAGTCGTCCGTGCGCAGCTCGGGGTGCTGCAGGGTGTGGGCGTAGTCCTCGCCGATCTCGTAGTCGCTCGCGTAGGCCGCGTAGCTGAGCTCGCCGATCGCCGGGTACTCGTCGGGGCGGGCGATGCGCACGGTGATGTCGGATGCCTGCAGCGGCGGTTCGATCGCGGCGATGGCGCTCTCGGTCACGGCTCCTCCTGAGTCTCGGCTGTGCTCCGACGCTACGGACGGGCGCGGCGGTTGCGGCAGGGCCCCGTAACCGACGGTCATGCGGCGTCACGTACCGTCGCGATACGAGGTCAGGCCTCGCGCAGGATCCGCTCGGTGACCCTCGCGCTGAAGAAGAGCGATTCGAGCGGAATCCGCTCGTCGGCCGCGTGCAGCAGGCCGTACGCGTCGAAGTCGGGTGGGGTGCGCAGCGGCACGAAGCCGTAACCGGCGATGCCGAGGCTCGCGAGGTGCTTGTTGTCGGTGCTCGCCGGCAGCAGATAGGGCACGACGACACCGTCCGGGTCCTCGGCGGCGATCGCGGCCTGCAGAATGTCGAGCAGCGGGCTGTCGGTCGGCGACTCGAGGGGCGGCACCCAGCTGCCGAGGGTCAGCTCGACGTCGGGGCCGGCGAGTTCCTGCACCACGGCCTTGAGCTCGGCGTCAGGCCCCGGCAGGCTGCGGGTGTCGAGTTCGGCGGATGCCTCGCCCGGGATCACATTCGACTTGTAGCCTCCGGCGACGACCGTCGGCGTGACGGTGTGCCGCAGCCCGAACTGCACGATGGGGCCGGCGACGCCGAGCTCGTCGAGGTGCTCTTCGAGGTTGTCGGGCGTCAGCTCGACTCCGATGAGGCGCGACGCCGCGGCCAGGAATCCGTCGAGCGCCGGCGTATGCGTCGCAGGGAAGCGGTGCTCGCCGAGGCGCGCGAGGGCGGCGGCGATGCGTGTCACGGCGTTGTCTGCGCTGGGCCGGGAAGCGTGCCCCGCGTCGCCGCGCGCTCTGAGCCGCACCCACCCGACGCCCTTCTCGGCCGTTGCCACGAGGTAGGCACGTTTGTCGCCGAGCGTCACCGAGAAGCCGCCGACCTCGCCGAGTGCCTCGGTCGCCCCGGCCAGCCACTCGGGGTGCTCGCGGCGCACCCAGCGCACGCCGTGCACCCCGCCCGATTCCTCGTCGGAGAAGAACGCGAGGATCAGCTCGCGCCGTGGCACGACGCCCTCGCGCGCGAAGTGGCGGGCGATTGCGACCAGCACCGCTGCGTAGTTCTTGAGGTCGAGGGCGCCGCGGCCCCAGAGGAATCCGTCGGCGATCGCGCCGCCGAAGGGCGGGTGCGTCCAGTCCTCGCCCTGCGCGGCGACGACGTCGACGTGGGCGTGCGCGAGCAGCGCGCCGCGGGCGGGGTCGCTGCCGGGGATGCGCAGCACGAGGTTCGCGCGACCCGGCACGGATTCCCCGACGAGCGGCTCGTACCCGGCATCCGCCAGCCGCTCGCGGATGTACTCGATGGTTCGCGCCTCGCCGTCGCCCGCCGGCAGCGCGACACCGGGGTTGACGCTCTCGATGCGGATGAGCTCCTGCGCGAACTGCAGCGCCTCGCGCTCGAGCAGGCTCGGCTCGGTCATGCTCGCTGCTCGGCGAGAAGGCCGCCGAGGTAGCGCGCGATCGCCCGCGGGCCGGATGCCGGCGCGACCGCCTCGACCGCCGCGTTGTAGTTCGTGTTCGTGTTCACGTCGTAGGTCACGATGCGCCCGTCGGCCGCCTCGATGAACTCGATGCCGGCGATCTCGATGCCGTTCTCGCGCGTGAACGCCAGGTACTGCTCGATGATCGGATGCCGGAACCCGTCGCGCAGCGAGAACAGCTGGTCACCCGGCTGAGGTGCGATGGTGGCCCCGGGCGGGGTGACGAGCTTCCCGGTCGCGGGGTCGATCGCGCAGGCATCCGCCGGGCAGAGCTGGAACCCGCCGCGCGCGGTGTCCGCGCGGATCGCGTACACGAACTCGCCGCCCACGATCTCGACGCGCGTGATGAACGGCTCGGCGGGCTGCACGTACTCCTGCACGAGGGTGATTCCGTCTTGCGGCTCATCGACATCGCCCGCGGCGAGCGCGGCCTCGAGCTCGTCCGCCGAGTCGAACCGCGCCACCGACAGCCCCTTGCCGCCCTGGTTGTGCTTGACGACGAACGGCGCAGCGAGCTCGCGCTGGAACGAGCGGGCGACGTCGAGCAGGTGCGCTGTCCCGATCGCGGCGACCGTGCGCGGCACGTCGATGCCCGCGCGCGTGAGGGCCGCGAGCTGCGCGACCTTGCTCACCTCGAGCTCGAGCACCGCGCGGCCGTTGACGGTGCGGCTGCCGCTCGCCTCGAGCCAAGAGAGCACCGACCGGGCATATTCCTTCGAAAGAATATGACCCCGCGTGTGACTCGACGCGCTGATGCGCGACCAGAACACCCCATCGGGCGGCACCGCGAGCGGGTCGAAGTCGCCGTCGACGAGCAGCCACTCGACGAGCGGCACACCCTCGGCTTCGAACGCGTCGCGGAAGACGCCGAACCACTCGGGGTTCTCGTGGATCGCGTAGACAGCGGGGCCATCGGCAACGGGCAGGGAACTCATGCGAAGTACTCCTCTACATCCAGCACGCCGCCGGCCGCCTCGAAGTCGGCGCGCGCGGCCTCGCGCAATGAAGCGTCGGCGAGGAAGTCGAGCGCCGTCAGGGCGAGACCGAACGCGGCATCCGTCGCTGCCTCATCGCCGGCCGCCGACCGCGCCCACTCGGCGAACTCGGCCGTGTGCAGCGCGATCTCGGGCGGACTGACCTTGATCACCGGGTGGATGCCCGGCACGCGCACGCTGACGTTTCCGAAGTCCGTCGACGCCGCGAGCTCGACCGGCACCACCGCGCTGGTCAGCGCCTTGCGGCCCCGCGCCGCCTGGTGCACGGCCCACCGCTCCGACAGCGGCCGGTTGAACCGCGTCGGCAGGGTGCCGGGCTGCGGGTCCCAGTGCAGGGTGACGCCGGTGCCGGTCGCGAGCGCTGCGCCGTGAGCGATGTCGTCGAGGCGGCGGCTGAGCTCCTTCAGCGTGTCGGCGCGGTGCGAGCGCAGATAGAACTCGAGCACCGCGCGCCGCGGGATGACGCTCGGCCGCTCGCCGCCCTCCTTCACGATGCCGTGCACGCGGTCGCTCGGCGGCAGGTGCTGCCGCAGCAGGCCGACGGCCTGGTATGCGAGCGTCGCCGCGTCGAGCGCGTTGCGCCCGAGGAACGGAGATGCCGAGGCGTGGGCGGGCACGCCCTCGAACTCCATACGCAGAATCCGCCGCCCGATGAACGGCTGGTCGATGGCGTCGTAGCCGAAGCCGTGCGCCATGATCGCGGCGTCGACGCCGTCGAACGCGCCCTGGCGGGCCATCAGCTCCTTGCCGCTGTTGCCCTCCTCGGCCGGCGTGCCGAGCAGCACCACCCGCCCGGGCAGCCGGTCGCCGAGCCGCGCGAGCGCGGCGAAGGCGCCGACCGCCGACGCCGCGATGAGGTTGTGGCCGCAGCCGTGCCCGATGCCGGGCAGCGCGTCGTACTCCGCGAGGATCGCGACGGTCGCGGTTCCGGCTCTGGGCGCGGGGCCGGCGGATGCTTCGACCGCCGTCTCAAGCCCGTAGACCCCGCGCCGCACGGGCGCTCCGGCCAGCCGCGCGACAGCCTCTGCCACGGCGGCGGCGCTGCGCACCTCCTGAAACGCCTCCTCCGGCGTCTCGAAGACGCGGTGCGAGAGCGCGACGATCTCGGGCGCGAGCTCGTCGACCGTCGCGCCGACCTCGGCCGCGAGCTCTGCCGGGGCGCCCTCGTACGGCGAGGTGACGTACTCCGCGGCATCCGCCAGCCTCTCGGTGCGCGCCTGCAGGGCGTCGGCATACGAGCGATCGGGGGTCTCGGGTCGTGAGAGGTCGCGCGTCATGCCTGCCACGCTATGGGCCGTCGCTGACGGCGGCCGGCGATGTTGCCGCATGTGACCGGACGGTCAGCCGCACGCTGAGAGACTGGTTCCATGCCCGATCTCGCGAGCCCCGAGCAGACCGTCCGCATCGAGCGGGTCGAGTGGGAGGACGACCGGGCCGCCCGGCTCCGTGCCGCGATGGACGCCGAGATCGCCCCGCGCTACGCCGACCTCAACGCCGCCCTCACCGACGAGCAGGCCGCGGCGCGGGCCGACGCGTTTGTGCTCGACCCCGCGACCCTGCGCGGCGTCTACCTCGCACTCGAGGCCGATGGCACGCCCATCGGCCACGCTGCCCTGCGCCGCCTCGAGGTCGAGGGCGCGCCCGTCGCGTGGGAGCTGAAGCGCCTCATCACACTGCCCGCCGCGCGCGGCCGCGGCGTCGGCGCGCTGCTGATCGAGGCGGTCGAGGCGGATGCCGCGGCCGCAGGCGCCACGCGGGTGGTGCTGCAGACCGGCATCCGTCAGCCCGAGGCCGTCGGCCTTTACGAGAAGCTCGGCTACGCGCCGATCGCCGCGTACCCGCCCTACGCGGACCGCGTGCCCGAGGGCATCTACTTCGCGCGCGAGCTGCACGCATAGAAGGGGCCGGCGAGATCGCCGGCCCCTTCTCTCTCGCGTTGCACCGCTCAGACGGCGGTGTAGCCGCCGTCGGCCGAGAGGGTCTGGCCGGTGATGTAGCTCGAGCGGTCGGAGGCGAGGAAGGCGATCGCGTCGGCGATCTCCTCCGGCTTCGCGCCGCGTGCGAGCGGGGTGGTGCTGCCGAGCGAGGCCGTCGCGTCCTCCGGCTGGATGGGCGTGAACACCGGACCGGGTGCGACGGCGTTCGCACGGATGCCGTAGCCCGCGTACTCCGCGGCCCAGGCCTGCGCAAATGACGACACCGCCGCCTTCGTGGCGCCGTAGGCCGCGCCGCCGGCCATGCCGACCCGCCCGGCCATGCTGCTCACGTTGACGATCGAGCCGCCGCCCTTGCGGATGAGCCCCGGCACGAGTGCCGCGGTCAGCAGGTAGGTGGCGCGCACGTTCGCGTCGAACAGCCCGTCGTAGGTCGCGACGTCGGTGTCGACCGTCGGCCCGAACCACGCGGTGCCCGCGTTGTTCACGACGATGTCGACGTCGCCGACCTCTGCGGCCAGCCGGCTGATGTCGGCCGGGTCGCTCAGGTCGGCCTGCGCGAAGCGGGCGTGGCCGCCGGCCAGCTCGATCTCTTCGACGACCGAGGCGCCACGGGCGGCGTTGCGGCCGTGGACGATGACGTCCGCGCCGAGCTCAGCGAGCCGGTTGGCGGTGGCGCGGCCGATGCCCGAGGTGGCTCCGGTCACAAGAGCGGTCTTGCCGCTGAGTTCGTTGGCGTTCATGGGTTGTGCTCCTTGTTTTTGAACTGACTTGTTCAATACGCCTGAGATTAGACAGATCAGTTCAAAAATGCAAGCCCACATCTCCCGGTTCGCCTGCGGCGGAGAGAATCGGCCTACGCGCCCGCGCTGAGCCGCCCGATCTCGTCGCGCGCGGCTTGCACGAGTTCGGCATTGGTATGCGCATGGCCCCACAGACCCCAGCCGCCCTCGGCAGCCTCGGTCAGCAGCACCCAGGTTCGCCTGGCGAGCGCAGGGTCACCCGCGGCATCCGCCACCAGCTGTGTGAATCGCTCGACGACGGCCAGCTGCTGCTCGCGGTCGAGCGCGCCAGCATTCGTCAGCACCTGCACCCGCACATGGCCGCCCTCCCCGTCGACGTTGGCGAACGAGCCCGGGGCGATCTGGTGCACGAACGCGGCCGTGTTCTCCCGGAACATCGGGATGTCGGGCACCCGCTCGATGGCCTTGAGCTCGGTCGCGAGCTCGACGGCGAGTGCGTGGGGGTCGCCGAAGGTCCCCTCGGCTGCGTAGATGTCGATCATGGGCATGGTGGCCTCCGGAAATCGTGTGCTATGACAGTCGTCATAATCGCGTGCGCCGCGGCGCACGTCAAGAGCGCACGACCGCCTCGGTCGGTCGCTGCGGAGCACAACCTAAGATCGGGATGCGAGAGGCAGGGCAGTGATGGCAGGCGACGTACGACGGCGGATGACGGGCGGCGCGCTGCGCCTGCTTGCGACCGGCGGGTTCCAGGCGACGTCGTTCTCGAACGTCCTCGAGCTGACCGGCGCACCGCGCGGCTCGATCTACCACCACTTCCCGGGCGGGAAGGACGAGCTCGTCATCGCCGCGCTCGACCTTGCCGAGGAGAACGCCGAGGACGCACTCATCGCCGCGGGCGGCACGACCCCCGCCGAGGTGGCCGACGCGTTCTTCGGGATGTGGCGGCAGCTGCTCGTGAGCTCCGAGTGCGGTGCCGGCTGCTCCGTGCTCGGCGTCACTGTGTCGGCCGATTCGCCGGACGTGCTTGAACGCGCGGCCGAGATCTTCCGCGAGTGGCGCGCGAGTCTGGCCAAGCGGCTGGCGGATGCCGGGCTCGAGCCCTCAGCCGCCGGACCGTTCGCCACACTCCTGATCGCGGGCGCAGAGGGTGCCGTCGTGCTGAGCCGGGCCGAGAAGAGCATCGAGCCCTTCGAGACGGTCGCGAGCGGGCTGCGCGCGCATCTCGCGTCGCTGTAGCGCCCGCGCACGCCGACCCTGACCGCCGATTTTCACTCCGGCGCTTCGGTCGGCGCCGTGTATCCGATCGTGGGCACCACGCTCGCTCCCGTCCGATAGCCGGTGGCGCTCGTCAGCACCGCGCCGTCGCCGCGCAGTCGCACGGAGAGCGAGCGGACGCGTCGCGCGGGGAACACGCAGATGCGCTGCGCCCCGACGCTGCCGCCCGAGGCGAGCGGCTCACCGGCATCCGTCACGATCTCGAAGCCCGTCACCCGCTGGCCGTCGACCAGGCCCTCCTTGAGCACCAGGTGATCGACCAGAACCTCGCGCCCGAAATCGAGCCGCACGCCGTCCCCCGTCGCCCCGATCACGGCAGCCAGCGGATCGCCGAACCGCCTGTCGAGCTCGGCGCGCAGCTCGCGCACGCGCGCGACGTCGGCATCGGGAAGCAGCCCGCGCGAGTCCGGCGGCAGGTTGAGCAGCAGGTTCGCGCCCATGCCGATCGATCCGTAGTAGATCGCGAGCAGGTGCTCGAGCGATTTGGGCTCGTCGCGCGCCGCCCAGAACCAGCCGTGTCGCAGCGACACGTCGCACTCCGGCGGCAGGTAGACCGGATGCCCGTACCCGACGGTCTCGTCGCTGTAGTTCGAAAGGTCGCCGCGGTCGACCGCGTAGCGCACCGGGTCGTGCGCGAGCCCGTCCTCATTGCCGACCCATCTGATCGTCGGCGCGCCCATGTTGAAGACCATGGCGTGCGGCTGCAGTTCGGCGGCGACCGCCAGGTAGCGCTCCCAGTCGTACACCCTGCTCTCCGACCCGGCGCCGTCGAACCAGACCTCGGCGACGTCGCCGTAGTTCGCGCAGAGCTCGCGCAGCTGGGCCGTGTAGAGCTCGTCGTAGGCCGCCGGGTCGGCGTATTCCGGCGCGTGCCTGTCCCATGGCGAGAGGTAGAACCCGAAGCGCACACCGTGTCGGGCGCAGGCATCGGCCACCTCCCGCACGACGTCGCCTGCGCCGCCGCGCCACGGGGCCGAGGCGACCGAGTAGTCGGTGGTCGCTGTGGGCCACAGGCAGAAGCCGTCGTGGTGCTTCGCGGTCAGCACGACGTAGCGCGCGCCCAGCTCGGCGGCGGTGCGCACCCACTGCTCGGCGTCGAGGTCGCCGGGGTCGAAGCTCGCGGCCGACAGCGACCCGTCGCTCCATTCGAGGTCGTGGAAGGTGTTCAGCCCGAAGTGGAAGAACACGCCGAGGCGCAGTCGCTGCCAGGCGAGCTGACCCGACGTCGGCCGCGGAATCCGCACGGCAGGCGCCGCGCGCTCAGGCGGCGAGGTGCGACTGCAGCAGCCAACGGTCCTTGACGAGACCGCGCTCGATGCCGATCACGATGTCCTGGCTGTTGAGGTCGACCTCGTCGAGCCCCTCGACCGCAGCACGCACGGTCACCAGTGCGGCGTCGATCTGGGCGACGACCTGCGTCACCGTGACCTTCCAGTCCTGGAAGCCATCGCTCAACGCGGGCAGCGTCGCCTTCGCGGCGACGGTCTCCAAACGGGAATCCACCGGGAGGCCCAAAGCGACAACGCGCTCGGCCGAGTCATCCGCGAACTCCTGCGCATGATCGACGAGCTGGTCGAGCAACTCATGGATCGCGATGAAATCGGCGCCCCGCACATTCCAGTGCGCCTGCTTGCCGTTCACGACGAGCGCCTCCAGATCGATGACGACGGGGGCGAGGAACTGCGCGACACCGGCGGCGAGCTCAGGCGTGGTGGCGCCGGCCGCCTGCGCGGAAACGGGGGTCTCGGTGGACATCGGTTCTCCTTCGTTCAACTCACGTGATGCGAAAGGTCAGGCAAAGCGTTCAGCCCGGCAAGGCGGGACTGCAGGACGTCGTAGAGAGCAGTGATGTGCGCGCTGCCTGCGCAGCCCACCCACATGATGACCGATTGATCGGATGCCTGGGAAGATCCCCCTTCAACACCCGCCGCCCCCGGCATCCATTCGCCCACCCACCCGGCGACCGCTGTTGCGAGCGCCTCGCCGTGCGCCGCGAACGCCAGCGGGCGGATCGCGCTCGACCGCAGCACACGGGGCAACCACGTCACCGTGACGCGGCTCGGGGCATCGAGCGGGGTGACGTCGCGCTCGTCGAGCACCTCGATGTACACCTGACCGTACGCATCGTCGGGCAGCAGCGCGAGCACATGCTGGATCGCCGTCAGATCGGCGAGGTCGCCGGCGATGAACACACGGTCACGCAAGCGAGCGCGGTGACGGGAACCCATGTACATGAGCATAGGTTAGGCAACCCTTACTGGGAAGAGGCCGATGCCCGCAGGCTACCGGTGGAGCCGAGAATCACGCACTATGGGCGTGCGATCTCGCGATTCCCGCATGTACAAGGAGGTACTGCAATGCCCAAGATCCTGATCCTCACCGGCGATGCCGCCGAGACCCTCGAGGTGTTCTACCCCTATCACCGCCTGCAGGAGGCGGGGTACGAGGTTCACATCGGCGCTCCCGAGAAGCGCAAGCTGCAGTTCGTGGTCCACGACTTCGTCGACGGCTTCGACACCTACACCGAGAAGCCGGGGCACACCTGGCCGGCCGACATCGCGTTCGCCGATGTCGACCCTGCTGACTACGACGCGATCGTCGTGCCCGGCGGCCGCGCGCCCGAGTACATCCGCAACAACGAGGACGCGAAGCGCATCGTGCGGTACTTCTTCGAGAAGAACGAGCCGGTCGCCGCCACCTGCCACGGGCCGCTGTTGCTGGCCGCCGCGGGTGTGCTCCCCGGCCGCACCTCGTCCGCCTACCCCGAGCTCGCGGTCGACGTCGAAACGGCAGGCGGCGTGTTCGAGAACGGCGGTGCGGTCATCGACGGCAACCTCGTGACCGCCCGCGCCTGGCCGGACAACGGCACCTGGATGGGCGCATTCCTGAAGGCGCTGGATGCCGCGGGGGTCCGCGCCGCGGCGTGAGCTCCCGCGCCTCAGACGGCGCGCACCCTGTTGTTGCGCGCATCGTGGGTGAGCTTCGTCGACCCGACCTGGCAGACCAGCAGCGGCGGGCCGACCGACTCGTCGCGGTACATCGTGTATGCCGAAGAGCCCGGCGCCGTCATCAGCTACCACGGGTCCTCTTTGGTTCCGCCGCTCATGCGCGAACGGTACCGCCGCGCGCCGCGCGGCCACCGCGCAAGCCCACCGCTGCGGCGTCCGGCCCCGGTCAGCGGACGCGGCGCACGAACAGCACGCAGACCGCTGCGGCCGCCGCGAGGACGATGGTGGCGGTGAAGCTCGCCCGGTAGCCGAGCTGGGAGACGAGGAGCCCGGCCAACCCAGGGGCGAAGAGCAGGGGCAGGCTGTTGGATGCGTTGAGCACGGCGAGGTCCTTGGCGACGTGGCGCCGGGTCGGCAGCGCGTCGATGGTGAGCGCCGCGTCGACGGACAGGTAGGCGCCGTATGCCGCACCGCCGAAGCCGAAGGCGACGAGCAGCGCCCACGGCCTGTCGGTCACGAGGAGCGGGATCATCCCCACGATCACCGCGGCGGACGCGGCGATGATGAACACCTTCCGCCCCCAGCGGTCGGAGAGCGGGCCCGTGACGAGGGTCGCTGCCGCCGCGCTCAGCGCCAGGATCAGGGAGCACAGCGCGAGCAGGTTGCCCGCGGCCTGAGCGCCGAGCCCGAGGTAGTCGGTCGCGATGTAGAACTGGTACTGGACGGTCATGAAGAGCGCGAGGATGAACAGGAATCGTCCCGCGAACACCCACCAGAACTGGCGGTCCTTCGGCGGCCGCAGATAGAGCAGGAACTGGATCGCGCCCGTCGCCGCCCGCGGTTCGTCGCGGCTGGAGCGCCGCGGGAGCAGGGCGGCGACCACTACCGCCGCCACGACGATCGTCCACGGCACGATCGTCAGTCCGACGCGCGGAACGGTGACGAAGGCGGCTGCGCCGAGACTCCCGATCACCGTGCCGAGCAGGACCCCGGCGCCGCCCAGCGCAGAGACCCGCCCGAAGACGGCTGGCGCGAAGTAGTCCGGAATGAGCGCGTTGATGGATGCCACCGTGGCGTTCAGCGCAGCCTGGAAGACGCAGTAGGCGCCGATCACGGCGATCGGCGGGATCGGCAGCCCCGTGGCGAACAGGCCGAGGGCGGCGAGGGCGCCCGCGCCCAGGATCCACGGCAGCCGCTTGCCGAGGCGCGACCGCGTCCGGTCCGAGAGCGCACCGCCGATGACGACCCCGATGACCGCCGCGACGGCGCCGACGGTGGTGAGGAGCGCGTAGAACTGCAGCTTGTGCCCGGGAGCGATGCTGACGGATGCCGACTGGAGCAGGGTGGTGGCCGCGTTGTTCGGGATCGACCAGCCGAGCTGAGCGAGGAAGATCAGCCAGCCGACTCCTCCCGCCTTCGCTCGCAGGGAGAGCTCCCGGGTCGGGTTCGGATCCGGTTGGGCCGTGGCTTGCTGCATTCGCGCTCCTTTGCGCTGGGTGCCGTCGCGGCGGTCAGGCCGTGAGGCCGAGCCGATCGCGATGGGGTTGGAGCGCAGCCTCGACCAGGCGGGCGGCGGCTTCCATGCCGGCTGCGTTGGGATGGTACGGCGCTCCCCCGCGCAGGCTGAGATGGAATCTGGAGGTCCACGGCGACGGGGCCCACGCGTGGTGATCGCGCGAGGCGTCGGCGAGCGCGGTGAAGATCGCGCCCTCCGACTCGGCGACCGCGGCGATCACCCCGCTCAGCCGCGCGGCGACCCCCTGCCCCCAGTCGCGGATCTCGACCGGCATCGGAGCGACATCCCTTTCGGGCTCGAAAGGCAGGATCGTGAGGTAGTCGGTGAGCACGATCACGGCGTCGCTGCGGCGGCGGATCGTCTGGCAGAGGGCCGCGAGATCGGACCCGAGAGCGTCGAACGCGTCGTCGACCGCGCGCGGATCGCCGAGCTCTGCGACGCGTCGGCGCCAGCGCGGCAGACGGAGCGGAGCAGGCAGGCTGGCGAACGTCAGGCGAGGCAGGAAGCCGAGGTCGTTTCCCCCCGCGGTGATCGTGACGAGGCGGGTCGCCCCGCCGACGGCCTCGACCTGGGGCGGCCGCCGCTGCCCGACGGCCACGCCGGCGATCTGCGCAACGGTCGCGCCTGAGAAGGTCCGGTCGTCCAGCCGCAGGCCGAGGCGCGCGGCCAGCAGGTGCGCATAGTTGCGCTCCGAACGACCCGCCGCACGCGGACTGCGCGGCGTGCGCGGCATGATCCCTGGCCCGGCCGCGAAAGAGCTGCCCATGGCCACGTACGGGGAGCCGTCGGCGCTCATCACGCGGCCCGACCCGACGTTCGCTCGGGGGCCAGGCTGCCGAGCCACGCCAAGGACGGCTTCGGCGTGCGGTCGAAGGTCCCGCGGTCGACCGACACGAGCCCGAAGGTCGGGCCCCAGTCGCCCCACTCGTAGTTGTCGAGAAGGCTCCAGTGCAGGTATCCGCGCACATCCACCCCGTCATCCATCGCCTGCCGCAGGCTGAGCAGCGCCCGCCGGGTGTATTCGATGCGCGCGCTGTCGTCGTCCGTGGCGATCCCGTTCTCGGTCACGATGATCGGCACGCCGCCGATCACCCGCGCGGCGCGTCGCACCGCACCGCCGACCGCCTCAGGGTAGTTCTCCCAGCCGGACTGCGTACGGGGCGCGTCGTCGTCGATTAACGCCTGGGGCCGCCCGCCGACGTCCCTGATCCACCCCCGGGTGTAGCTCTGAATGCCCACCCAGTCGTCACCCCGAGACGCTTCGAGGAAGATCTCGTCGCGCGGATACGTGTAGGCGTGCAGGACGTGCTCAGCGCCCGGCTCCGCCTGGTAGTCCTGTACGGAGACCCCCCAGCCGGTGAGAATCCGGGGGTGGTTGACGCGGAGCCGATCGCGGGTCGCGTCGTGCAGGCGGATCATGGCGTCTGTCACCGCCCGGTCGGGTACCGGGAGCCCCTGCGCGAGGCCGGACGCGCCCGTCGCGAGGGCCGCGACGATGTTCGGCTCGTTGATGGTCTCCACGCGTTCGACCCCGGACTCGAGGACCGGTGCGACCGCATCGACATAGCGCAGGAAGCGCTCGACGGCATCCGACCGCCGCCAGCCGCCGCCTTGCGAGAACCAGAGCGGGAGCGTGAAGTGGTGGAGCGTGGGTAGCGGCCGCAGACCGAGCTCACGGGCGCGCTCGATGATGCGCGCATAGTGCTGCACGTTGGCCGTCGAGATGCGTCCGTCGACCGGCTCGATGCGCGACCACTCGATGCCGAAGCGGTAGTCGCGCAGCCCCGCCCTGGCGGCGAGCTGGAGGTCTTCCGCCCAGCGGTGATAGCCGTCCACGGCATCCCCCGACGGCTCATGCACGCCAGAACCGCGCGAGTTCTCGAGCAGCCACCAGTCGCTCGCCGTGTTGTTGCCCTCGGTCTGATGCGCGCCGATTGACGTGCCCCAGAGGAATCCGGGCGGGAAGGTCGTCGTCGACAGCTCCATCACGAAAGCAGAGTAACACTAGGTTTTGGGGTTCGGGCAGTAGGTTGTGACCATGACGGCGTCTGAGGCGCGCGGTCCGTACGCGAAGGGCCTGCTCAAGCGCGAAGAGATCCTGCGGGTGGCGCTGGCCGCCTATGACGAGCACGCGGGTGAGGGCCCGTCGATGAAGGCGATCGCCGAGCGGGTGGGCCTCAGCGAGCAGGGCCTGATCCACTACTTCGGCACGAGGGAGGCACTCTTCTCCGCGATCCTGGTCGAGCGCGACCGCGCCTATCGCGAGACCTTCGCCTCGAGCGATCCGATCGAGAAGCTGCGCGCGGCGGTCCGGCTCCAGGTGCAGACGCCCGGCTTGTCGCGACTGTATGTCGCGATGGCGGCGACCGCCTCGGATCCCGCGCGGACGCCGCACCAGTTCTTCTCCGAGCACTTCCGCGCCCTCTCGGCCGACGTTGCGCAGATGCTCACGGTCCGACCGGATGCCGAGCCGAGCGTGGACGCCGCGCTGGGCGATCGCGACACGATCGAGTTCGTGAGCCGCATCCTCATCGCCGCCGCCGACGGGCTGCAGCTGCGCTCTCTGATCGAAGAGGGAGTGGACCTCGAGTCGGATCTGATGCGCCTCGCCGAGCTCTTCAGAGCGCTCCTTGCCGGGAATCCGCCGGCCGGCGCCTCCAAGGCGTAGGGCTCGGAGGCGCCGGCCGTTCGACCGTGCGGACCGTGATCAGGCGCCGGCGCTCAGCACGCTCTCGAGCGCGGCGTCGATCTGGCCTGCGTAGCTCGGCGCGAGGCCGAACAGTCCGGCGTGGCCGAAGACGTCGTCGATGACCACCGTCCTGCTGTCGGGAACGAGGGCGGCGTGCAGCGCGACCTCCGTCGGCGGGAACATCATGTCGCTGGAGATCGCCATCGCGACGGTCTTGGACGTGATGCGGCCGAGCGCGCTGGCCAGGTCGCCTGCGGCGTTCCTGGATGCGTCGGCATGTCGCCACTTCCATGCCTGTGCGGCGAGGTTGCGGCCGTCCATCGGGGAGAGGGATGCGTCGAGCAGCCCGCTGACGAACTCGTCGCCCGAGCCGAACCCGAGGTCGCGCCAGTGCTCGTCCGTCCACACCTCGCGGCCGACCAGCTGAAGCGCGTAGAGCCTTGCCAGACTGCCGGACTCGATCTCGGGGTCGGATGCCAGCGAGTCATCCATCACGCGCGTCCAGTTGACCTGGCGGGGCAGCGCTCGGGCCGTGCCTGCGAGGACCGCCAGCCGCTCGACCCGCTCGGGGAAGCGCACCGCCCACTCGTAGGCCTGCATCGCCCCCATCGAGCCACCGAACACCAGCGCCAGCTTCTCGATCCCGAGCACCTCGCGGAGCAGCCGCTCCTGCGCGGTGACGTCGTCGCCGATCGTCACGTGCGGGAACTCGCCGGCGGTGTTGTGCGGCGAAGATCCAAGGCCGCTGCCGAGCTGGTTGACCAGGATGACGAAGTGCTTGGCTGGGTCGATGGCGCGTCCTGCCCCGACGTATACGTCGCGCATGATGCCGTGCGTTCCGGAGAACCATGACGGGATCAGCACCGCGTTGTCCTTCGCGGGGCTGAGCTCACCGAGGGTCTGGTACGCGAGCTCGACGCCGTGCAACGTCCGGCCGCTCTCGAGCTCGAGTTCGCCGAGCTGCGCGAGCTGGAACTGCCCGTGGACGGCTTCCGTGTAATAGGGGTTGGTGGTGGTCATTTCTCTTCCTTTTGGGAGTGTTGTCCGGGCGGTCCCCGGCACTGAGCGCGCCCCGGCCCGCCCGATCGGGGCGAGCCGGAGAGGGTTGCGCGAAACGGCTACGCGGTGACCGTCTTGCGGTAGGGGATGAAGGCGTGCTTGCGGGCGAACACGGTGGCGACGACCGTCGGGATCATGAGCAGGACGCCGATGACGGCGAGGCCCTCTGAGCCGGCGCCGGCGAGGGCGACCCCGCCGACGACGCCGCCCGCGGCGATGCCGAGGTTGAAGATCGTCACGACGAGGGCCATCGCCGTGTCAGCGTCGCGGCCCGCGGCGCGGGTGGCGGCCGTGATGAAGAGCGACGTCGAGCCGCCGAAGGCGAGGCCCCACAGGGCGGCGGCGATGTAGATCACCGCTACCGAGTCGGACCCGACGACCAGGCCGATCGCGGTCAGCAGGAACAGTGTCATCGCAGCGACCACGAGCTTGCGGTGGTGCTTGTCGATGAGCGCTCCGGCGACGAGCACCGAGGCGAGCGAGCCGAGGCCGAAGGTCAGCAGGACCCCCGACAGCGCCTGTCCGAAGTGCAGGCCGATGAGGTAGTTGGCGACGTAGGTGTACAGCTCGTTGTGCACGATCACCCAGCCGGCCAGCACCAGCAGGACCGTGATGACACCCGGGTGGCGCAGTGTGCGGCTCACCGAGGGCTTCTCGCCGGTTGCGGCGAGCGGCTCGAGGTTGGGCAGCGTGGCGAGCATCCAGATGATCAGGCCGACGGACATCGCGACGACGCCCCAGAACGTCCAGCGCCAGCCGAGGTGCTCGGCGACGAAGGTGCCGATCGGGACACCGATGGTCAGCGCCACGGGTGCGCCGCCGAGGGCGATCGTGACGGCACGGGCCTGAGCACCGGCAGGCGAGATGCGAGCGGCGAATCCGCCGACGTTCGCGTAGACGACGGCCGCACCGACGCCCGCAACGAACCGCGCCACGAGGGTGAGGTCGAAGTTGGTCGAGAGGGCGGTGACGACGTTCGCGACGGCGAACGTGATCAACGCGGCGATCACGACGTCGCGGCGTCGCCACTTCGCCAGCAGCTGGTTGACCGGGATGGCCGCGACGGCCGAGCCGAGCGCGTAGACGGTCAGGATCTGCCCGGCGAGCGACGGCGAGACGCCCATGCTCTGGCTGAACTGCGGCAGGATGCCCGCCGGCAGGGTCTCGGTCAGGAAGCCGATGAGCCCTGCGGTGAACAACGCGATGAGCTTGGCCCAGGGCAGGCCGCGCTCCTTGGTGACGGGCAGCGAACTGGTCAGTCCGAGCTCTGCGGTGGAGGTCATTTTGTTCTTCCCTTTGAGGATTCCTAATCCGGGTGGATTGTTTGAACCATCCGGTCTAAAGTTTTTTGGAACGAGTTGTACAGTAGCCCGACATTTTTAGAATGGCAAGTACAAATTCGGATTTTTTTGGGACGGCTAGTCCAAAGAAAGGAAAGGGCCGATGAAACCAGGACAGAAGACCGCGAAGGGCACGGCGACACGTGCGCGCATCATCGAGACGGCCGCGCGCGTCATGTTCGAGAACGGCGTGGCTGAGACGAGCGTGGAGCAGGTGTGCTCGGCCGCGCGCGTCAACGCGTCGCAGGTGTACCACTACTTCGGCGACAAGCGCGGGCTGATCGCCGCGGTGGTCGACTTCCAATCGCAGCGCCTGGGCCCGGCCGGCAGGCTGGACTCGATGGTCGAGCTGCGCGCGTGGGCGCGGGAGCGCGTCGAACAGCAGCGCGGCGGCGACGCGATGGGCGGGTGTGCCTACGGCTCGCTGGCCGGTCAGCTCGGAACCGGACACCCCGAGTTCCGCGAGCAGCTCGTCGACGGATTCGGCGGCTGGCTCGCGCGCGTCGAATCGGGCCTCGAGGCGATGCACCGCCGCGGGGAGCTTGTCGAGGCGGCCTCCCCCCACGAGCTCGCGATCGGACTCCTGGCCGCCACTCAGGGCGGAATGCTGCTCGCGGTCGTCACCCAGAGCTCGGAGTCGCTCGAGATCGCGCTGGACCAGGCCCTCGACCGGATCGCGGCGCTGACGCCGCAGGCTGGGCGCATCGCAGCCGCTTAGCTGGGAATCCTCGACTTTGTACTGACTAGTCGTTATGATATCGGCGTGGCCAGATCATCTTCCAAGAAGGGCGAGGCTCGAGCGCGCCTGCTCGAGGCCGCCGACGAGCTGTTCTACACCGAGGGCATCCACACGGTCGGGATCGACAGGATCATCGAGAAGGCCGGCGTCGCCAAGGGATCGCTGTACTACATCTTCGGCAGCAAGGACGAGCTGGTGAAGGCGTACCTCGAGAACCGCCACGGGAATTGGACGCGGCGCGTCGAAGAGCACGTCGAGCGGGCAGTCGACCCGACCGATCGGATGCTGGCGGTGTTCGACGCGCTCGATGAGCTGTTCGCCGAGCCCGACTACCACGGCTGCGCGTTCCAGCGGGCCGCAGCCGAATCCGAAGAGGGCAGCGTCGAGCAGCTGGGCAACGAGGCCTTCCGCACGTGGCTCGACGATCTGTTCTACGGTCTCGCCCGCGACGCCGCGGTCGCTGACCCGAAGCTCGTTGGCCGCCAGCTAGTCCTGCTGTACGACGGCGCCGTCGGCTCCGAGCCCGACCACGCGAGCTACGCGCCGGGCGCGCTGGCGAAGTCGATCGCCGTCACCCTGCTGGACTCCTCACCCGCCTGGCAGCCGCGCACCGAGCTCGCGGCGGCGAAGTAGGACGTGTCGAACACCGGGTCACCCGACGACGCGAAGCCCGTAGGGCCGTGGCGGCGCCACGCCGTCTTCAGGCGACTGGTCCGCGTCGCCGCCGCCCTGGTGGTCGGCGGGCTCGTCGGGTTCACCTGGTACCACGTCGACGTGGAACCGGGCGCAGGCATTGTGAAGTCCATCTTCGAGGCAGGCCCTGAGGTCACACCGCCGACCGACTTCGCGACCAGGCGCGCCGCCGTGAAGGTGTGGCCCGCCGTCTCAGTCCCAGCGGCAGGCGCCCCGCCCGGCAGCCTCGTGCTCTACACCCCCAAGGACCAGGCCGGCCCGCGCCCGATCGTCTTGTGGATTCATGGCGGCGGGTTCATCTCGAGCTCGACGGAGACCGTCGCCGACTTCGCGATCATGCTCGCGGACGCCGGCTACACCGTCGCGAGCCTCGACTACACCCTGGCGCCGGGTGCCAAGCACCCGGTTCCGGTGCGCCAGGCGAACGCCGCCCTCGCGTTCGCGAAGAAGAACGCGGCCGCGTACGGCGGCGACGCCGGCCGGCTCGTCATCGGTGGCGACTCGGCCGGCGCTCAGATCGCCAGCGAGGTCGCCGCGGCGCAGACGAACCCGGTCGTCGCCTCCGCAGACGGCGTCACTCCGGCCGCCCCCGACGGGCTCGCCGCAGTCGTGCTGTACTGCGGCCTGTACGACGTGACCGACGTCGCCGAGACCGGGTTCCCGGGTCTGCGCACGTACCTCTGGGCCTACACCGGAAGCCGCGACTGGCTGCGGGCACCGAACGTCGGCTCCCTCTCGACCGCCAAGAACGTCACATCCGACTACCCGCCGACCTTCATCACGGTCGGCGACAAGGACCCGTTCGACGGTCAGGGCCACGATCTGGATCGCGCGCTGACCGCGCACGGCGTCCCGACGGACACGCTGTTCTGGGACGGCTCGGGCGCCGGCCTCGGGCACGAGTACCAGTTCGACTACTCCACACCTCAGGCGCGAACGGCGTTCAGCCGCACCCTCGCCTTCCTGCAGCAGAGGACCGGTACGCGATGAAGGCACTCGGATGGGTGGGGCTCGCGGTCCTGGCAGCCGCCACCGCCGTCGTCGCATACGGCCTGCTGGTCTTCGTCGGCCGCTAGGCCGCCGGCGCGCTACCGGCCCGACGCGCCGTGCCATCGCGTCTCCGTGAGCGCGCGGGCCCGTGCCTGGCGACGGCTCTGTGATCCGCCCAGGGCGAACAATGCACTTTCTCCTTGCTTTTTTGAACCCATCTGTCTAATGTTTGGATCACTGGACAGATCAGTCCAAAAATGAAGACTTGGAGAAGCATCATGAGTACCGCGCAACTTGCCGGCAAGACGGCTCTCGTCACCGGCGCCACTTCGGGTATCGGCCGCGCAGCGGCCGTCCGCCTGGCGGAGCAGGGGGCCGAGGTCCTCGTTCACGGTCGTGACGCCGCACGCGGCGCCGCGGTCGTCGAGGACATCGAGACCTCGGGCGGCAAGGCCCGGTTCGTGCAGGCCGACCTCGCCAACCCCGAGGAGATTGAGGCGCTGGCGGAGAAGATCGGCGACGTCGACATCCTCGTGAACAACGCAGGCACGGTCTGGTTCGGCCCGACGCCCGACATCTCGGTCGCCGAGTACGACAACCTGTTCAACGCGAACGTCCGCGCTACCTACCTCGTCACCGCCGCCCTCATCCCCGGCCTCGTCCGCAAGGGCGGAGCGGTTGTGAACGTCGGCAGCATGGCGGGCAAGATCGGCATGAGCGGCGGCGCCGCGTACGGCGCCACGAAGGCCGCACTCCACTCGTTCACGCAGGCCTGGGCCGCGGAGCTCGCGCCCCAGGGCGTGCGCGTCAACGCGGTGGCGCCCGGCCCGATCTTCACGCCGATCGTGTCGGACGAGAGCACCAGCGCACTCGGCAGCCGCACGCCGCTGGCGCGCGGCGGCAAGCCCGAGGAGATCGCTGACACGATCGCCTTCCTCGTCTCGCCCGCGGCCGGCTACGTCACCGGCGCAGTCCTGTCAGCAGACGGCGGCTACACCGCCGTCTGACGGCTGATCCGGATGCCGCGCGAGAACCCCGCACGGCATCCGCGCCGTCCTTCATTCCCCATCGCCACACCGCCACATCCCACAAGGAGCACCACCGTGTCTTACACGCACAACACCGCGCCGACCGAGCGCGTCACCGCCGCCAACGGAATCGAGTTCGCGTTCCGCCGCTTCGGCACCCCGAGCGGCACCCCGCTCGTCTTCATCAACCACTACCGCGGAAACCTCGACACCTTCGACCCCGCAGTGACCGACGAACTGGCGAAGGGCCGGCAGGTCATCCTGTTCGACAACGCCGGAGTCGCCGGCTCCAGCGGCGAGCCGAAGAACAGCCTCGAGGGCATGGCCGCCGACGCCGAGGCGTTCCTCGACGCACTCGGCCACGGCCAGTACGACCTGATCGGCTTCTCGATGGGCGGCCAGGTGGCGCAGCAGATCGTCGTCGACCGCCCCGAGCTCGTGCGCAAGCTCGTGCTCGCCGGCACCGGCCCGCGCGCAGGCGAGGGTATGAAGCAGATGACCGCGTCGACGCTCGCGCTGTTCCTGCGCACCGACTGGGAGCCGGCGGACGAGCTGTGGGGACCCGTGTTCTTCAGCGACTCCGACAAGGGCAAGGCGGCCGCGCGCGATTACCTCACCCGCACGCGTGAGCGCACCGACCGCGATGCACCCGTCTCTGCGGCCGTCGCTCAGGCACACGGTGAGGCTGCAGCCGGCTGGGGCGCGCCCGGCCAGAGCCAGGAGTACCTCACGAAGATCACGCAGCCGACGCTCATCGTCAACGGAAGCAACGACATCGTCATCCCGACGATCAACTCGTACCTGATGTTCCAGGCGATCCCGAACGCGCGACTGGTCCTCTACCCCGACGGCAACCACGGGGCGCATTACGAGAACAACCGCCACTTCGCCCGCGAGCTCCAGTACTTCCTGGACGTCGAGTAGGCACACCGGCCCGGACCCGAAAGGGTCCGGGCCTTCCGGTCTGAAGGGAACCGCAGTGACAGGCAGCGACGTCGACACCATCGACGAGACAGGCTCGGGCCCCGCGCCGGCCGTGCGGCGGTGGGCGGCAGTAGGCGGGGTCGCGCTCGGCACGTTCATTCTCGTCACCAACGAGTTCCTGCCCGTCGGGCTGCTGCCTCAGATCTCTGACAGCCTGCACGTCGCCACGGCATCCGCCGGGCTTCTGGTCACCGCTCCGGCTATGGTGGCCGCGGTCGCCGCGCCCAGCGTCGCGGTCCTGCTCGGCCGGGTCGACCGCCGCCTCATCCTCCTCGGCATGACCGCGCTCTTCATCGCGGCCGATCTCGTCTCAGCGGCCGCGCCCAACCTCCTTGCGCTGATCGGCGCCCGGCTCGCGTTCGGACTCGGCATCGGCGGATTCTGGGCCATCGGCGGCACCGTCGGCCCGAGCCTCGTCGGGCCGCGCCACGGCGGCCGCGCCACGGCGCTCATCTTCGGGGGCATCTCCGTCGCGAGCATCGTCGGAGTCCCGGCCGGCACGGCCCTTGGGCAGGCGCTCGGCTGGCGCGCCGCGTTCCTCGCGACCGCGATCGTCGGCGCCGTCGCGCTGCTCGGCCAGCTGGCAACGCTGCCCAAGCTCGCTCCGCAGGGACGCTCGGGGTGGGGGCCCGCCCTTCGGCTGCTGCGCGGGGCGCGAGCGCGCCGGGCCCTTCTGGCCACGGTCGTGCTCATCACCGGGCAGTTCGTCGCCTTCACGTACCTCGTCGACTTCCTGCAGCGTGACCGAGGCCTCGAGCCGCGCACCGTCGCATGGCTTCTGCTCGTCTACGGCCTGGCCGGGCTCGTCGGCAACTTCGGCGCGAGCCCGCTCCTGCGCGGCCGGGCGGTGGCCGCCGCGGCGGCGCTGGCAGCCGCGATCGCGATCGCAGCGGCGGCGTCCGCCGCCGTGGCCCCCGCCGAATTCGTTCTCACCATCACGATGGCCGGCTGGGGAGCCGCATACGGGGCGGTCCCGATCGCGATGCAGACATTGGTGCGTCACAGCGACCCGGCGGCCTTTGACAGCGGTGCGCCGATCTATATCACGGCGTTCCAGGGGTCGATCGCCATCGGCTCAGTGCTCGGCGCCGCTCTCGTCCTCGTCGGCGGCGACCTCACGGCCGTCCTCTCCGGCGCGCTCCTCGCGCTCGTCTCGGCGCCGCTCGTTGGGTTCGGCCGATCGCGGTCGCGGCGCGCCGGCGACGCGTAGTCGCGCGCCCGACGCTGCAACGCTTCCGCACAACGTATGAGGGGCCGGATGCCCAGGCATCCGGCCCCTCATACGTGCTCTCAGCTCGCGATCGGTTCGAGCACGACGACGGGGATCTCGCGGATGCCGTCCGTGCGCTCCCGGTACTCGGGGAAGTGCAGCCAGAACGACTCGGCGACCTCCCACCAGTGCGCCTTCTCGTCGCCGTGGACCTCGCGGGCGACCCGCAGCTGCGTGGTCGCTCCGTCCTGCAGCCGCACGACGGGATGCGCGGTGAGGTTGCGGTACCACTGAGGGTGGGCAGGCGCGCCGCCGGCGGAGGCGACGACGACGTAGACGTCGCCCTCGAACATCCGCATCAGGGGGTTCTTGCGCACCTTCAGCGACTTCGCGCCGACCGTCGTCAGGATCACCACCGGCCGGTCCTCCAGCGTGTTGTGCTCCGTGCCCCCGCTGGCCTCGTAACCGGCGACCTGGTCGCGGATGCGCGGGTCCGGCGAGGCCTCGTAGTCCCCATCGAGCAGCGCCGCACCGGCGGCGATGTCAACCGTGTCAGTCATCTTCGTGTCCTCAGTTCTTTCTAGCGGTCAGGTAGTGCGCGGCGACCGGTTCAGACCGCGGTGCGGCCGCCGTCGACCGGGATCACCGCGCCGGTGATGTAGCTCGCGGCCGGCGAGGCGACGAAGCCGATCACCCGTGCGATCTCCTCTGGCTGCGCGGCGCGGCCGAGCAGGGTCGTCTTCCCGAGGGCATCCGTGCGCGCCGGATCGGCCGAGGTGTACACCGGCCCCGGCGCCACCGCGTTCACGCGCACGCCCTGCGGCCCGAACTCGGCCGCGAACGACCGAGTCATGCCCACGACCGCCTGCTTCGTGCCGCCGTAGGCGACCCCGGATGCCAGGCCGATCGTCCCGGCCATGCTCGAGACGTTCACGATGCTCCCCGATCCCCGGCGCGCCATCGCCTTGGCGAATGACGTCGTCAGCCAGAACACCGTGCGCACGTTCGTCGCGAACAGCCCGTCGAACGGGGTCGTGCCCAATGCGTCGCTGGGGCCGAACCACGACCGCCCGGCGTTGTTGACCAGGATGTCCATCGCCTCGCCGACCGCCTCGGGGAAATCGACCAGCTCGAGCGTCTGGGACAGGTCCGCCGCGACGAATCGGCCGGTGCCGCCGGCTGCGGCGATGTCGTCGAGCACCTGCGCACCACGATCCGCGTCGCGGCCGTGCACGATCACCCGAGCGCCCTGCGCGGCCAGCTGAATCGCTGCGGCCCGGCCGATGCCCGAGGTGGCCCCGGTGACCAGCGCAGTCAGGCCGGTCAGAGCTGTTCGGTCGATGGTCACGGCCGCTCCCCAATCTCTGCCGACGCCGTCAGGCGGCGTCGGACGCGGATGCCAGTCTTGCACATATTTAGACAGATTTGTTCAATAAGTGGCCGGGCAACGGGCTCAACCCGCCGGCCGCGTCCTGCGGCCGGTCGAGGGGCCCGCACCTCCGAGGAAGCTAGGCACTCTTCGGGTCGACCTCAAGGGGTCGGCTAACGAATAGTCCGTTCAGGGGATGTCCCCCGGTTGCGGCACGCGGGACCGTGAAGCTGCACGGGAACCGCGCGAATGAGCTGCACGAGGAGCAGGCAGGCGATGACGAACCTCACGGGATCCGAACCGGCAGGACCGATGTTTGAGGGGCCGCACGCCGGGCTCGCGGGAAGAACAGCTCTTGTCACCGGAGCGACCTCGGGGATCGGCCGTGCCGCGGCGGTCCGCCTCGCGGAGCTCGGGGCGACGGTATTGGTCCATGGCCGCGACAGGGCGCGCGGGACCATCGTTGTCGGCGACATCGAGGCGGCGGGCGGAACGGCGCACTTCGTGCAGGCCGACCTCGCCGATGCGGACGAGATCACCAAGCTGGCAGCCCAGGTCGGCGATGTCGACATCCTCGTCAACAACGCAGGAACCGTCTGGTACGGGCCCACCGCCGAGATGCCCGCCGCCGATCTCGACCGGCTCTTCGACGCGAACGTGCGGGCGACGTTCTTGATCACCGCCGCACTCCTGCCCGGTCTGATCCGCACCCGCGGCACGATCGTCAACGTCGGCAGCATGGCGGGCAAGATCGGGATGGTCGGCGGGGCCGCCTACGGCGCCACCAAAGCCGCCCTGCACTCGTTCACCCAGTCGTGGGCGGCGGAACTCGCCCCAGCCGGCGTCCGCGTGAACGCGGTCGCACCCGGGCCGATCTTCACGCCCATCCAGTCGGAGGCGGAGACCAGCGCGCTCGGAAGCCGCACGCCGCTGGCCCGCGGAGGCAAACCGGACGAGATCGCCGACGTCATCGCGTTCCTCGCCTCACCCGAAGCCGCGTACGTCACCGGCGCGATCCTGTCAGCGGACGGCGGCTACACCGCCGTGTGACCTCGCCCGCCGGCGACACACGTCATTCAATCTGAAAGGAACTGCCATGACTCAACTCGATGCGCCCGCCGCGGCCGACACGCACAACACCGCTCCGACCCGGTTCGTCGAAGCCGGCGACAATACCTTCGCCTACCGCCGGTTCGGGCTTCCGGGTGAGCCGCCTGTGCTGTTCATCCAGCACTTCCGCGGAAACCTCGACAACTTCGATCCCGCGATCACCGACGCCCTGGCCGCGAGCCGGGAGGTGATCCTGTTCGACAACGTCGGAGTCGGCGCCTCAACGGGGAAGGCCCCCAACACGATCGCGGGAATGGCAGCAGACACGGCGCGCTTCGTCCTGGCACTCGGCCTGGCCCAGGTCGACGTGCTGGCCCATTCGATGGGCGGTCAGGTCGCCCAGCAGCTCGCCGCCACGCGCCCCAGCCTGGTCCGCAAGCTGATTCTCGTGGGCACAGGTCCGCGCGGCGGCACCGACATGGTCCGGATGAGCGACTACGCACTGAGCCTGTTCACGATCCCGTTCGAGCCGGCCGACCTCATGTGGATCCCGATCCAGTTCTCCGGCTCGGAGGCGGGCCAGGCCGCCGGCCGTGCCTACCTGAAGCGCATCCGCGCGCGCACCGACCGCGACTCCGACGTCAGCGCCGAGACGGCGATGGCGCATGCCGCCGCGGCCGCGGAATGGGGCCGACCGTACCAGCGACGCGACTACCTGCAGCGGATCACCCACCCCGTGCTCGTCGTCAACGGCAGCGAGGACGTGATCATCCCGACGGTGAACTCCTTCCTGCTGCAGCAGGAGCTGCCGAATGCCGAGCTCGTGATCTACCCGGACTCCAACCACGGGGCGCACTTCCAGTACCACGAGCGATTCGCGGCGACCGTTCTCGAGTTTCTGGACCGCTGACACGCCGCCTGCGCCCCGAACGGGCCGCCGGCCGGACGCGAGGGGATGTCGATGCTGTCACGAAGCAGTCAGAGCGTGCGGCGCACGCTTCCCGCGCCGGCTGCCTTCGCGGCCGCCATCGCGAGCTTCGCGGCGTTCTTCATGGCCGCGGGCGCTCCGACGCCGTTGCTCATCGTCGAGCAGCGGCAGTGGGGATTCTCGTCGGCATCCCTGACCCTGGCGTTCGGCATCTACGCGATCGGGCTGCTGCTCGCCCTGCTCACCGTCGGCGGCCTCTCCGACTATGTCGGACGCCGACCGGTGCTCATCGGCGCGCTCGTGCTGGAGACGGTCGCGTTCATGGTGATGCTGGCCGCGACCGGCATCGAAGCGGTCGTGGTCGCCCGGCTGATCCAGGGCATCGCCACCGGCGCGGCGACCAGTGCGTTCAGCAGCGCGGTGTTCGAGCTCGCCCCGCCCCGTGCACGCGCGATCGCGGCATCCGTCGTCAGCGCCGCCCCCGCGGGCGGCCTCGGCCTTGGTGCCCTGGTGGCCGGCGCGCTCGCCCGCTGGAGCGCGCGCCCCGACGCGATCATGTGGGGCGGGCTGGCGATAGTGACGGTGCTCGGCGCGGTGGCGATGTCCGCCTCCCCGGAGACGATCGCACCGAGGCGCGGTGCCCTCGACTCGCTGCGCCCGACGATCAGCCTTCCTGCCGACGTCCGTGCGCCGTTCCGGCGGGCGGCCCCGACCCTTGTGGCTGCCTGGATGATGGCGGCGCTCTACATGGGGCTCGTGCCCACGATCCTGGGAGCCGCGTTCGGAATCCGGAGCACCTTCGTCGACGGCGCCACGGCGTTCCTCGAACCCGCGGCCGCAGCCGCGGCGACGCTGCTCAGCGCTCGCTTCGCGCCGAGGACGCTGCTGCGGGCGGCCGCGGTGACGACCTCCCTCGGCGCCGTCGTCTTCCTCGCCGGGCTGGCGGCCGGCGCGCTGTGGTTGCTCGACGTGGCGGGGCTCGTCGGCGGGGTCGGCTTCGGCGCCTCGATGGCCGCTGCGATCCGATCCACCATCCCTGGCACGCCCGCGCAGCGTCGCGCCGGAGTGTTCGCCGCGATCTACACGGTGTCGTATCTCGCGTTCGGGGTGCCGACCATCGTCTCCGGCCGACTCGCCGGCGTCTTCGGCCTGATGCCGGTCGTCGTGGTGCTGGCCTCGGTCATCGCCGTGCTCGCGGCCGCAGGGCTCGCCGTCACCTCTCGCGCCGGCGAGCCCGGAGCCGCTAGGACACCACGGCGTGGCCGCCGAGCGCCCACGCCGCAATGAGGGCGGCATATGCCTTCGGGGATTCCTCCCACGCGTTGTGCGAGTTCTCGAGCTCGACGACCCGCGCGTGCGGAAGGGCAGCGGCCACCGCGTGCGGATCTTCGAGCGAAAGGTACGGGTCGTTCTTGGCCGCGAGGAACTGCACCGGCGTCTGAATATCCGGCAGCAGACCGCTGAGCTCTTCAAGCTCTTCCGGGTAGCGCCGGACGTACGCGATCGAGTCGACGAACCGACGACCCGCATATGAGGCCACGTAGTCGTCGACCACGAAATCCGGGACGTCGTAGCCGGGGATGCCTCTGACCGCGCCACTGACGATCTCGGCGGGGTCCGCGCCGGCGAAGGCCTCAAGGGAGGGCGCGTCGATGAAGTCCTTGAGGAGTCCGGTCACCCGCAGCGGGAACGCAGCCGCGCCGCCCCCGACCTGGATGCTCGTGAACGTCCCGGGGTGCAGCGCTTCAGCGAACAGGAGAGCCGCCGTTCCGATGTCGGGGCCCACGGCGTGCGCCTTCCAGATGCCGAGCGCGTCGGTGACGAGTTGCAGGAATTCGCCGACGGCACGCGGGCTGTAGAGATCGGCCCGCCCGTCCGAGAGGCCGAAGCCCGGCAGGTCGATGGCCGTGATCGAGAAGTGCCCGGTCAGGTAGGGCCACGAGGGCGCGTATGCGTAGATGCTCTCCGGCCACGGGCTGAGGAGCACCAGCGGCACTCCCGCAGGACTGCCGCCTCGCACGTAGCGGATCGAGAGTCCGTCTATCTCGATCCGTTCGGCCTCGGACGGCATCGGGATCTGGTCCATCCCGGCCTCGGTCATTGACATGGCGTCTGCCTTTCTCTCGGTGCGTGTGGGGGCGCGAAGCCGATCCGGTCGATGGCACGCATCATGGCTGCGCGGCGCCTCGGTCGCGTTCGAGGAGCTCGCCGAGTGCCGCGTCGATCTGCGCGTTGCAGCTCGGAGTGAGTCCGAAGAGGCTCGCGTGGCCGAAGTCGTCGTCGATCTCGAGGAAGCGGCTGCCCGGCACCAGCGCGCCCTGCGGCTCGACCTCGACCGGCGGGAACATCATGTCGCTTCTGATCGCCATCACCGTGGTGGCGGCGCTGACCCGTCCCAGCGCTGCCGCGAGGTCGCCGTCCGTGTGACGGCTGACGTCGGCGCGGCTCCACTTGCTGGCCTGGCTGATCAGGTCGTTCGCATCCATGGGGGCGAGGGATGCGCCCAGGAACCCTGACAGGAAACCCTGGAACGAGTCGAAGCCGAAGCCGCGCCAGTGCTCCTTCAGCCAGACCTCCCGCCCCACCAGCTGGAGCCCGAACAGCCACGAAAGGCGACTGAGGCCCTCCTTCACGGCATCCGCGCCGACGTAATCGCCGTTCGCGTACGTCACATCGGATGTCAGCGCGTCGGTCATCACCTGAGTCCAGATGATCTGCCGCGGGAGGACGCGTGCGGTTCCCGCGATGACGCCGAGCCGCTCGACGCGCTCGGGGTACCGCACGGCCCACTCATAGGCCTGCATCGCCCCCATGGAGGCGCCGAAGACGAGGGCGATGCGCTCGACGCCGAGGTTGTCGCGCAGCAGCCGTTCCTGAGCGACCACGTCGTCGCCGATGCTGACCAGTGGGAACGCGCCAGCGCGGTTATGGGGCGACGTTCCCAGCCCGCTGCCGATCTGGTTCACCAGCACGATGAAATACTTCTCGGGGTCCAGAGCCCGCCCGGCACCGACGTACGCGTCACGCATCACCCCGTGGGTCCCGGAGAACCAGGTGGGGATCAGCACCACGTTGTCTTTCGCCGGGTTGAGCTCTCCGACGGTCTGATACGCGAGCTCCACGTTCGACAGGGTCACGCCGCTCTCGAGCTCCAGGTCGCCGATGCCCGCGAGCTGGAAAGGCCCGTGCACGGCCTCGGTGTAATAGGGGTTCTCGACAACCATTTCGTGTCCTCTTGCGCGGGGTGAGCCGGATTGCGGATGGGATGACGTGCGTCGCGGCCGCTTACGCGGGAGCCGGCTTGCGATCCGGAACGAACGCGTACTTTCGGGCGAAGAGGGTGGCGATCACGGTCGGGATCATCAGGATGACTCCGGTGATCGCCAGCCCCTCCGACCCGGCGCCGGCGAGCGCCAGGCCCCCCACGATCCCGCCGACCGCGATTCCCAGATTGAAGACGGTGACGACGAGCGCCATCGCGGTGTCGCCGTCCTTGTCGGCGGAGCGGGTGGCCGCGGTGATGAAGAGGGAGGTGGAGCCGCCGAATGCGAGTCCCCACAGTGCCGAGGAGATGTACACGACGGCCAGCGATTCGAAGCCGACGGCCAATCCGATCGCGGTGACGGTGAACAGCACCATGGCGGCCACGACGAGTTTGCGATGGTGCAGGTCGATGAGGGCGCCGACGGCGAGAAGCGCGACGAGCGAGCCGACGCCGAAGGTGAAGAGGACGCCGGTCAACGCCTGCCCGTAGTGGAAGCCGATCAGATAGTTGGCGATGTAGGTGTACAGCTCGTTGTGCACGATCACCCATCCGGCAAGGACCAGGAGGACGATGACGACGCCCGGGTGAGCCAGGGTGCGGCGCACCGACGGCTTCTCGCCGGGCGCGGCTGCCGGGTCAAGATTCGGGACCGTCGCGAGCATCCATACGATCAGGCCGACGGACATGACGACGACGCCCCAGAAGTTCCAGCGCCAGTCGAGTCGAGTGGCCACGAACGTCCCGATGGGCACGCCGATGGTCAGCGCGACCGGCGCGCCTCCCAGCGCGATCGTGACGGCGCGCGCCTGGGCGCCCGCAGGAGAGATCCGAGCCGCGATCCCGCCCACATTCGCGTACACGAGAGCAGCGCCGACTCCGGCGACGAATCGTGCGACGAGCGTCACGTCGAAATTCGCGGAAGCCGCCGTGACCGCGTTCGCGATCGCAAACGTGCCGAGCGCCGCGATGACGACGTCGCGGCGCTTCCATTTCGCGAGCAGTTGGTTGATCGGGATCGCCGCGAGCGCCGAGCCGAGGGCGTAGACGGTCAGGATCTGCCCAGCGAGGGAAGGTGTGACGCCCATGTCGGCGCTGAACTGCGGCAGGATTCCGGCTGGCAGCGTCTCGATGAGCATGCCGATGAGGCCCGCGGTGAACAGCGCCAGGAGCTGCACCCACGGCAGCCCCGCCCGCCTCGCCACAGGCCGCTTCATCGCAGCTGCCTGCCCGATGCCCGAGCACGGCGCGCCGATGACGACGGCGATCGTGCCCGTCATCTCGTTACTCGATCCGCCTGACTCCGCGCCGCCGTCCATGCTCATGGGAGTGGTCATGACCCCTCGCTCTCCTTGCTCGCGTCGTCTGCACTGCCGGAGCTTCACCGTCCCGCGTTCGGGGGACGCACGGCATCCCTTGAACGAACTATTCGTTAGCTGAGACGGCCGTTCACCAGGCACTAGGCTTCAGGTGTTCCCACCCCAGGGAACCCACCCGCAGATGCGATGGCGTCGGTTTCCCGACCGTTCCGCCATCGGCCCGTGCCTGAGAACAGGAGCGGTGATATTGGACCCCACGACGGAGCCAGTCGGGCAAATGCCCTCCGACGCCGCGCTCGTGGGCGCACCGCCTGAGAACGGCTTCGCGGTCGGTCCGACCTCGCCGGAGCCGCTGCGGGGCCGTGACGCCCTGCTGTCGATCTTTCGCAGGCGCCTTGAGGCGGTACGCGCCGGGAGCAGCTCGGTCCTCGTGCTCGAGGGTGGCGCCGGAATCGGGAAGACCCGTGCCCTGAGGGCCGCGGCGGAGCTCGCAGCGCACGCCGGGCTGCAGGTCGGCGTCGGTCGTGCGGTGCCGGGTGCGCAGACGATTCCGATGGGCCCGCTGTTCGCCGCGCTCTTCGAAGGGCCCAGTCCGCTGATCGGCCTCGGCGAGCGGGCGCGACTGCGCTACCTGCCGGAGCAGCGCTATTGGCTCCTGGACGAGCTGGAGTCGCTGTTCGAGCGCAGCGCGTTGAACCGCCCGCTCGTCCTCGTGCTCGACGATCTGCAATGGGCAGACAGCGGAACGCTCCTGGCGCTCAGAACGCTGCCCACCCGACTGGCCAGCGTGCCGATCGTGTGGGTGCTGGCGTTTCGCTCGACGGAGATCTCGCCCGAGCTGCGATCGCTCATCGACAGCCTCGTGAGCGACGGCGCATCGCGGGTCGTCCTCGGACCTCTCGACGAGCCCGCTATGGGGCAAGTGATCGCCGACCTCACGGGGGCCGGACCGGACTCCGCGCTGATGCAGATGGCGGCACTCACGCACGGCATCCCGTTTCTGCTCATCCAGCTGATCCGCGGTCTCGAAGAGGAAGCACTCATCCGAGTCGAGGCAGACCGCGTGCGGCTCCTGGAGGACCGCCTGCCGGCCCGCATCGGTGAGAGCATGCGCGAGCGACTGGCCCGCATGCCCGAGCTGACGCGCAAGGTGGCGCGCGCCGCCTCGGTGCTCGGAAGGACGCTCACCGTCGGGCAACTCTCGGCAATGACGGGTGAGAGCGCAGTATCGCTGCTGGCCCCTGTGGACGAGCTGCTGGCAGCGGATGTCCTCGCGGAGTCCGGGGATCGACTCGCGTTCGGACACGACCTGCTCCGCGAGGCGGTTCGGGGCGCCCTGCCGGCGAGCGCGCTGCGGGCCCTCGAGCGCCAGGCCGTCGACGTGTTGCTGGCGGCCGGCTCACCCGCCGTGGAGATCGCGGCGCAGCTTGCGGCCAGCGCGGAGCCGGGCGACTATGTCGCAGTCGAGACCCTGCAAAGCGCGGCGAGTGCGCTCGCGAGGTCGGACCCGGACGCCGCGGCCGATCTCAGCCGGCGGGCGCTCGAGCTTGCCGGGCCGCGGCATCCTGCTCGGGTCGCGCTCGTCACGCAGACGGTGCTGCATCTTCACGCCGCTGGGCGCGTTCGCGAGGGCAAGGCGTTCGCCGACGACGTCCTGCGGCAGGCGCTGACGGCCGAGCAGGAAGCGGAGGTGCTCCTCGGCATCGCCAACATGTACGGGCTCTCGGCCGACCTTCGAGCGGAAGCCGGCGTTCGGGCGCTCGCCCTGCCCGACCTGCCGGACAGGCTGCGGACCCGGCATCTCGCATACCTCGCGCACAACCGCACCACCGGCGGGCGGCCGGAGGAAGCCGCCGCCCTGATGCCTGAGTTGCGCGCGGCGGTCAAGCGCATGGGCGATGTGCCGGCCCGATACGCGCTCGAGCTCGTGGAAAGCGGTCTGCACTACCTCAAGAGCGACTTCAGCGACGCCTGTCGCTGGATCGAGGCGTGCGTTCGAACCAGCGCCGACCTCGCCGAGCCCAGCCGGACCGTGCTCGTTCAGTACTGGTGCGCCGAGGTCTGGAGCGTGCTCGACCGACACGATGACGCGCTGTCGCTCACTTCGGGGGCTCTGACCGCGGCCCAGAACGACCGGCAGGTCTGGGGCTCGTTCCTGTTCGAGGGCGGACTCGGGCGCCATCTCTTTCAGGTCGGCCGTCTCGAGGATGCCGCGGCCGCGCTCGAACCGGCGGTCGAAGTCGCCGAGCACGTCTCCCAGTCCAGCGTTCTCGACGCCGCCGCGGCGGCGGCGCTCGGCCAGGTCGCCCTGCACACTGGCGACAGCGCACGTCTCGCGCAGTGCCTGGCCTTCACCGAGCACCTTCGGCGCGACGGAACGCCGGCGGTGAAGCGTCACGCCGCCTGGCTCTCGGCGCTCGCCGCGATCTCCCAGGGCGACGTCGGCCGGGCCCACCTCGAGGCCCTCGAACTCGGCGGATCGGACCGCGACTGGATGGAGTCCCGGCTGCCTCTCGACGTGACGGACGAGGTCAACCTGATGCGCATCGGCCTCGCCTGCGGCGACACAGAACTCGCCGACCGCGCGCTCACCGCCGCCCAGGACCGGGCGCGCCGGAACCCGGGAGTGGCGACGATCGTCGGGATTGCTGCGCACTGCCAGGGCCTGCGCCACGGCGACCGCGAGGCGCTCGATGCGGCCGTCGCCCACCTCGAGGGATGCCCGCGCCCGCTCGCGCTGGCGTCGGCACTGGAAGACGCGGGCCGGCTTGCGATGAGTCAGGGCTGGGCCGACCTGGCCGTGGACTCACTCAGCAGGGCGCTTCGGCTCTACGCCGACCACGGCGCCTCCAGCGATGCGGCGCGAGCGCGCGGGCTGCTGCGCGGGCTCGGCGTCCGCCGCCGCTTGAACACCGCCACGCGGCCTGCGTCGGGATGGGAAGGGCTCACGGAGTCCGAAGTCGCGGTCGTCCGCCTCGTGGCGCGAGGGTTGACGAACCGGGAGGTCGCAGAGCGCCTGTATCTCTCTGTGCACACCGTCGCGGCACACCTCCGCAACGCCTTCGCGAAGCTCTCCATCAAGTCCCGCGTCGAGCTCGCCCATCTCGAGGCTCTCGAGTCGGCCAGACAGACGAAACCCCCGGATCCGCATGATTCCGGGGGTCTTGGTAGCTGAGGCGGGACTCGAACCCGCGACCTCACGATTATGAGTCGTGCGCGCCAGTCGCTAGCCCGGAAATCCAGGCCTGCGCGCAAGAAGCCGCGGAGTTTTGGGCCTTCCTGATGACAGGAGATCAGTTCTGCATCAGGACATGCCTGACAGTTGATGTGTCAGGACATCGCTGACACTTCGCCGCTCAGAGGCACCGGCGGATGGGGCCGAGAGGCCTGCCGTTGCTGACGTGCTTGACGCCGGCGTCGGGCCAGGGGGGCTCGATCAGGAGCGTGTCTTTCAGGTCGAAGATCATGACTGAGGGTCCGGAGTCCATGGCGGCGACCATCTCTTCGGCGTGAGCTCGGCCGATGCCCAAGCGGGTGCCGCGGAACTCGACGGCGCCGATGTTCGTCTTCTTCTTCACCCGGATCTCGTCCGAGAGCGCCACGACCGGCGCCAAGGGCGCGACCGGCCGCGGAGCTGCGACCTTCGGCGCGGCCTCCCACGCCTGCTGCGGAGCGACCCGGCCGGGCAGCCCTTGATGCGGGCGCCCTGCGCCTGCTCGCGACCGGCGGATTCCAGGCCACGTCGTTCTCGAACGTTCTCAAGCTGACCGGCGCCCCGCGCGGCTCGATCTACCACCACTTCCCCGGCGGCAAGGACGAGCTCGTCATCGCGGCGCTTGACCTCGCCGAGGCGAACGCGGCGGCCGCCCTGACGGCCGTCGGCGGCACGACGCCCACCGACGTCGCCGACGCCTTCCTCGAGATGTGGCGCCAACTGCTCGTGCAGACGGATTGCGGTGCCGGCTGCTCGGTGCTCGGCGTCACCGTCTCGGCGAACTCGCCGGACGTCCTCGAGCGCGCGGCCGAGATCTTCCGCGAGTGGCGCGCGAGTCTCGCGCAGCGGCTGGCGGATGCCGGGCTCGAGCCCCCGGCCGCAGAGCCGTTCGCCGTGCTGCTCATCGCAGGGGCAGAGGGCGCCGTCGTGCTGAGCCGGGCCGAGAAGAGCATCGATCCGTTCGACACGGTCGCGGCCGAGCTGCGGGCGCACCTCGCGGCGCTCCAGGCGTCGTAGCCGACGCGGCCGCTCAGGCGGCGAGGTGCGACTGCAGCAGCCAACGGTCCTTGACGAGACCGCGCTCGATGCCGATCACGATGTCCTGGCTGTTGAGGTCGACCTCGTCGAGCCCCTCGACCGCAGCACGCACGGTCACCAGTGCGGCGTCGATCTGGGCGACGACCTGCGTCACCGTGACCTTCCAGTCCTGGAAGCCATCGCTCAACGCGGGCAGCGTCGCCTTCGCGGCGACGGTCTCCAAACGGGAATCCACCGGGAGGCCCAAAGCGACAACGCGCTCGGCCGAGTCATCCGCGAACTCCTGCGCATGATCGACGAGCTGGTCGAGCAACTCATGGATCGCGATGAAATCGGCGCCCCGCACATTCCAGTGCGCCTGCTTGCCGTTCACGACGAGCGCCTCCAGATCGATGACGACGGGGGCGAGGAACTGCGCGACACCGGCGGCGAGCTCAGGCGTGGTGGCGCCGGCCGCCTGCGCGGAAACGGGGGTCTCGGTGGACATCGGTTCTCCTTCGTTCAACTCACGTGATGCGAAAGGTCAGGCAAAGCGTTCAGCCCGGCAAGGCGGGACTGCAGGACGTCGTAGAGAGCAGTGATGTGCGCGCTGCCTGCGCAGCCCACCCACATGATGACCGATTGATCGGATGCCTGGGAAGATCCCCCTTCAACACCCGCCGCCCCCGGCATCCATTCGCCCACCCACCCGGCGACCGCTGTTGCGAGCGCCTCGCCGTGCGCCGCGAACGCCAGCGGGCGGATCGCGCTCGACCGCAGCACACGGGGCAACCACGTCACCGTGACGCGGCTCGGGGCATCGAGCGGGGTGACGTCGCGCTCGTCGAGCACCTCGATGTACACCTGACCGTACGCATCGTCGGGCAGCAGCGCGAGCACATGCTGGATCGCCGTCAGATCGGCGAGGTCGCCGGCGATGAACACACGGTCACGCAAGCGAGCGCGGTGACGGGAACCCATGTACATGAGCATAGGTTAGGCAACCCTTACTGGGAAGAGGCCGGGCGCAGGGCCGAGGCGACCAGCCCCGAGAACGCGACCATCACCAGGACGATCAGCAGGGAGTGCAGGATCCCGACCCGCTCGGCCAGGAAGCCGATGACGGGAGGGCCGACCAGGGAGCCCGCGTAGCCGATCGCGGCGACTACCGCGATGCGCGCGGCCGCACGCTCGGCGCTGTCGCCGGCCGCCGACATTGCCACGGGGAACCCGAGTGCGACCCCCAGCCCCCACAGCACCGACCCGGCGAATGCGGCCCAGACGTCCGGCACGAGGATGAAGATCAGGATGCCGGCGACGGCCAGACCCGCGGACGCGCGCACGGCCGCCTCGCGCCCGAGCAGCCCGACCACGGGAACGCCGAACAGGCGGGCGACCACGATCGCGAGCGTGAACACGGTCGTCGCGAGTGCCGCCGTCCCCACGCGGGCCCCATGGCCGTCGACCATGCCGAGCGCGAGCCAGTCGTTGGCCGAGCCGTTCGCGAAGGACATTCCGAGAACGACGATGCCGATCGCGAGGGTGCGCGGCTCGCGCCACGCCGAGCCCGGTCGGTCGCGCCGATGATCGGTCGGCCGCGGTGCGACGACCGGTTCATCGCGCGCGAGCGAGCCCGTCGCGATCACCGCGGCCACGGCGAGCACGACGGCGGCGACCGTCAGCTGCGGCCCAGCGCCGACCCCGGCGGACGCGGCCGCGGCGCCAGTGAGCGCCCCGAGCACGCCGCCCACGCTGTACGAGGCGTGGAACCACGGCATCTGCGGCCTGCCGGACGCCGTCTCCACGGCGGCAGCCTCGACGTTCATGACCACGTTGCAGCATCCGTTGCCCGCTCCGATCAGCAGCACGCCGAAGAACGCGATCCGGATGTCGGGGGCGAACCCGGTCGCGACGCCCACGATCAGGACGCCGGCCGACGTGCCGACGAGCGAGGTCATCATCACGATCCATGCGGGGAAGCGCACCCCCGCGCGACTGCCGACCAGGAATCCGACGATCGAGCCCACGGCGATGCCGAGCGCGAGGAATCCCATCTCCGCCGTCGACGCACCGAGCTGTTCGCGCGCGCTCGGCACACGCGACAGCCAGCTGGTCAGGCCGCAGCCCGCGATCGCGAAGACGACGATGACGGCGATGCGCCTGCTGCGGAGTCGCGGTGCGGTCAGAGCCGGATTTCCTGCCCCGACTCGGCGGAGGCGTAGATGCTCTCGAGGATCTTCGTCAGCTCGGCCCCGTGCGACACCGGTGCGATGCTCTCGGCCTTCCCCTGGATGGCGTCGATGAAGTTCCCGATCTCATTGGCGAACGCCCGGTCGCCCTCGAAGGTCAGCGATGAGATCTGCGGGACGAGGTTGACGACCGAGCCGTACTTCTCGGTCGCGATCTCGAGCTGCGGCTCGAGCTCCGCACCGCCCTTCTCGCCGAACACGGAGACGCCGATCGAATCCCTCACGGCGTGCAGCGAGTAGCTCGCCTCGACGAGCATCGATGCACCGTTGTCGAATCTGACCAGCGCGTTCACCATGTCCTCCACGCCGTTCGCCTCGGGGTCGTAGTCCGAGACCTGCCAGCGCGGCAGTGTCGTGATGTGAGCGCGGTTCCCCAGGCGACTGTAAAGGTTGGCGCTCACCGAGATCGCATTGGGCGCGCCCATCAGATACCAGCACAGGTCGATCACGTGGATGCCGATGTCGATCAGGGGACCGCCGCCGGAGATCGCCTTGTCGGCGAACCAGCCGCCCGGGTTGCCGACACGGCGAATGACGCTGGCGCGGGCGTAGTAGATATCGCCGAGATCGCCGTTGTCGATGAACGACTTCAGCACCTCCGCATTCGGCGAGTGCCTGCGCACGAAGCCGACCTGCAGCACGCGGCCGCTCGCTGCCACCGCGCGCTCCATCTGGATGGCTTCGGCGTAGCTGCGACTCATCGGCTTCTCGACGAGCACATGCTTCCCCGCCTCGAGGGCGGCGATGGCCCAGCGCGCGTGGCTGTCGTTCCAGGTGCAGATGCTCACGGCGTCGACCTCGGGGTCGGCGAGCAGCTCGTTGGGGTCGCCGTACGCCCGGCGCACGCCGTAGGTGTCGGCCGCGGATTGCGCGCGATCGAGATTCAGATCGCTGACCGCGACGAGTTCGGCCTCAGGGTTCGCCGAGTAGGCGGTGAGATGCGCTTGCGCGATCGCACCCGTGCCGATCACGCCGATGTTCACGCGGGTCACGTGGTCGTCCTTTCCGTTGCAGTGATGGGGTGACGGATGCCGGGACTGCCGTCACGGTTCAGGCCGCAGCGAGCAGACGCGCGGCGTTCGCGAGGCCGCGCTCGATGCCGAGCAGGCAGTCCTCGGCGCCTTCGAACTCGATCGACGCATAGCCCTCGTAGCCGGCCTCCGTGATCGACCGCGCCACCGACCCGAGGTCGAGATCGCCGTTGCCGACGATCGCACCGCGCAGATAGCGGCCGCCCCTGCTGCGGAACCAGCCCTCGCCCGGGTCGACGTCGCGGACGTAGAAGTCCTTGAGGTGGATGACCATCGCGTACGGCAGGTTCTGGGGCACGACGACGGCGGGGTCCTCGTCGACGCAGACGAAGTTGCCGACGTCGAGGGTCGTGAGGAAGTTCGGCTCGTCCACGGCGTGCACGATGCGGCGGATGCGGTCAGCCGACTGCACGAAGAATCCGTGGTTCTCGACGCTGGTGGCCACGCCCTTGGTCGCCGCATACCGCGCGACCTGCTTCGATCCGGCGACGATCGGCTCGATGGCGGCCTCGAACAGCGGGGTGTCGTCGCCCGGCAGCGCGCCGTGCGCCACCACGTCGTGCCGCAGGCGCGTGATCCCGAGGCGTTCGGCGAGGTCGACGTATGCTTCGACCCGCGCGACCGCCGCCCCCACGTCGGCGCCGCCCGGCGCCCAGAATTCGGCGTGCATCGCGAGGTTCGACAGGTCGACGCCGGCGGATTCCGCAGCGGCGCGCACCCGGTCGACATAACCAGGGTCCGACGCCAGGTTGGGGATCGGCGATGCCGGATCATCGGCGAGCACCGCCAGCTCAAGGTGTTCCGCGCGGCTGTGCGCGACCCACTCGATCACATCGAACAGGTCCATGTCGCCGCTCGCGAGTCGCTGCTGAAAGCTGTATGAGCTCACGCCGAGAGCGATCCGGTTCGCCACGGTGGTCCTCTCATCGCAGTGGTCGAAGGAATCCGTCGCGCAGGTGCAGGGTCGAGCGCACTCGCAAAGACGAACTGAGAACTTTCTAGACGATTCTGCGTCGATGCGCTAGCTTCCTCTTCAAGCCGGACGGCCTGGCGCGTGAACGAGGGAGACGAGTGGGCAGCCCCAGTGCGCTACGCAAGCTGAATGACCGGGTCGCGCTGTACGCGCTGCTCGAGTCGGGCCCACTGTCGCGCCATGAGCTCGAATCGGCTGCCAGCGTCTCCCGCCCGGCCGCCGCTGAGCTGCTGCGCCGCCTCGAGGAATCCGGGCTAGCGCGCCGCGCCGGCCACCGCCCGGGCGGCCCAGGGCCGCAGGCGCAGCTCTGGACGATCAACGAGCGCGCCGCGTTCGCCGCCGGCGTCGACGTGAGCGACACCGGGCTGGACGCCGTGATCTCCGACTTGGGGGGCACTCCGCTCGGCGAGGCGAAGACCACCGTCGAGCCGGGCGAGGACCCTGTGCACGCGGTCAAGCGGCTGCTCACCGCGACGGCCAGGCGCGCAGGCATCCGCCGCTCGGAGATCCGGCAGGTCGCGGTCGGCATCAGCGGATCCGTCGATCCAGAGAGCGGCACGCTGAGCCACGCCGAGCACATCGCGGAGTGGACCGGGTTCGACGTCGCCGCCCGGCTGTCCGAGACGCTCGGCGTGCCGGTCACCGTCGAGAACGACGTCAAGCTGGTGCTCAGCGACGAGGCGCGCCGCGGCAGAGCGGTCGGCTGCGACGAGGTGCTGCTGCTCTGGATGGGGCACGGCATCTCGATCGCCGCGATCACGGGCGGCCGACTGCAGCGGGGCTTCCACGGCAGCGCCGGGGAGATGACGTTCGTCAGGGTCGGCCCCGACGGGCCGTTCGCCGGGCGGCTGCTCGCGACGGAGGGCGTGCTCGAGCTGGCGCGTTCGCACGGACTGTGGGCGAGCGATCCGGTGGAGCTGCTCGAGTCGGCTCGCGGCGCCGAGAACCGCGCCGAGGCCATCGGCGGATTCCTCACCGCGTTCGCCGGCCGCATCGTCGACGTCCTCGCGCCGCCGGTCGCGCTGATCGACCCCGAGCTCGTCATTCTCGGCGGTGAGATCGGCGTCGCAGGAGGCGCCGACCTCGCCGAGCTGGTGCGGAACCGCCTGCACGAGCTGCTCGCCCTGAGGCCGCGCGTCGTAGCCGGCACGGGCCATGCGAACGCGGTGCGGCAGGGTGCCCTGGACGACGCGCTCGAACGGCTGCGACAGGCGGTCTTCGACAACGCTCGTGACATCAGGGCATCGTAAATGTAACACATTCGAAATAATGTTCGACTAAACTCGGCATGCACCTCTAGAACCAACCCACCCGTAGGAGTCATCACGTAGATCTCTCGCGCCGCACGACTGGTCGGCACGAGCCCGGAAAGGCACGGCAATGAACAGTTCTCATACCTCCAGGTGGCGCCGATTCGGCGCCACGGTCGCGGCGCTCGCCGCGACCGCTGTGGTGATCGCCGGTTGCAGCTCAGGCGGCGCATCCACGTCGGCTGCCGGCTCGGCCCTGACCATCGCGAACGTGGGCGGCGCGACCTGGACCTGCGGCTTCAACCCGTTCAACCCGGCCGTCAACCAGGAGTCGTTCGGGTTCGCCTACGAACCGCTCATCTACGTCAACGCGCTGAAGAACAGCGCGCAGACCCCGATGCTCGCCAAGAGCGCCGCGTGGTCAGCCGACTACAAGACGCTGACCTTCACGATCCGCGACGGCGTGAAATGGAGTGACGGCAAGCCGTTCAGCGCCGCTGACGTCGCATTCACCTTCAACCTGCTGAAGAAGCACCCGGGCCTCGACCTCAACGCGATCTGGTCGTCGGGCCTCCAGTCGGTCGCCACGTCGGGCAGCGATCAGGTCGTCTTCACCTTCAGCTCCGCCGCGCAGCCGTACTTCTACTACATCGCGGACCAGACCCCGATCGTCCCCGAGCACGTCTGGTCGACGGGCAGCGCCGGCAGCGACCCCGTGAAGTTCAACGACCCGAAACCCGTCGGCACGGGCCCCTACACGGTCGCGAGCTGCTCGCCGCAGAACATCAAGTACACGGCGAACGGCAGCTACTGGCAGCCGGGCAAGCCGCAGGTCAAGACGGTCGACTACCCGTCGTACACCGACAATTCCCCCGCCAACCAGGACCTCGCGAGCGGCAAGGCGCAGTGGGGCGGCCAGTTCATTCCGAGCATCGACAAGTACTACGTCGCGAAGGACAAGGCGAACAACCACTACTGGTTCCCGCCGACCACGAACGTCAACCTCGCCTTCAACCTCAAGCACGATGTGACGGGCAAGGTCGAGGTGCGCCAGGCGATCGCGTACGCACTGAACCGCGACGACATCTCGAAGGTGGGTGAGAACGGCTACCAGCCGGGGGCCAACCAATCGGGGATCGTCACGCCGACGTACGACTCGTGGGTCGACAAGGACCTCGCGTCGCAGTACGACTACACGCAGAACCTCGACAAGGCGAAGTCGCTGCTCGCGTCCGCCGGATACTCCGACAGCAACCCGCTCAAGCTCAGCGTCATCACGGTCAGCGGCTACACCGACTGGGACGCGTCTCTCGGCGAGATCAAGCAGCAGCTCGCGAAGGTGGGCGTCGAGCTCACCGTGCAGGACCTCGCCGGCCAGACCTACGACTCACGGCTCTACACGGGCGACTTCGACCTGGCCTACATGGCCGAGACCGGCGGACCCGCGCCGTACTACGAGCTGCGTCAGCTGCTCTACAGCGGCAACTCCGCCCCCCTCGGTCAGAACGCCGCGACGAACTACATGCGGTTCGAGGACCCGTCCGTGGACGCGCTCATCAACTCCTACGCGAGCGCCAGCGACGACGAGCAGCACTCGATCGTGAGTCAGCTGCAGAAGGTCATGCTCACGGAGGTGCCCGTCATCCCGACGACCGAGAACGTGAGCTGGTACCAGTACAACACCAAGTCATTCACCGGCTGGCCGACGAAGTCGGACCCGTACGCGCTTCCCGCGCCGTACAACGTGCCGGACAACGAGCAGGTGCTGCTCGGGCTGAAGCCCGGCAAGTAGGCGACCCGGTCGGATGCCCGCACGCACTCGCTCCCGCAGTGGAGCCCGCGCGGGCATCCGACCTCACATTCGCCCGGTCATCGAGAGAGGAGCCGACGTGACTCGGCCTTGGAGCACATCGTGAGGTACGTTCTGCGACGGCTCGTGCTGTTCATGATCACGCTGTGGGTCGCGCTGACCGTCAACTTCTTCATCCCGCGGCTGATGCCCGGAAATCCGGCCGAGGCGATGATGGCGCGGTTCCGCGGCAGGGTGAACCCGGCCGCGCTGAAAGCGCTCGAGGCGGCCTTCGGCATCAACACGCAGAAGCCGTTGCTCGTGCAATACCTCGAGTACCTCGGCAACACCCTCACCGGCCACTTCGGCACCTCGCTGACCTTCTTCCCGCAGTCCGTCGGCACGGTGCTCGCGCAGGCCCTCCCCTGGACCCTCGGGCTGGTGGGCCTGACGACGATCATCGCGTTCGCCGCGGGAACGCTGATCGGCCTGGTCGCCGGCTGGCGGCGAGGCGGTGTGCTCGACAGCCTTCTGCCACCGGTGTTCGTGATCACTAGTGCGCTCCCCTTCTTCTGGGTCGGGCTGCTCCTGGTGCTGGCCTTCTCGGTGACGCTGAGCGTCCTGCCGAACGACGGTGCATTCGACGTCACGCTCACGCCCGGCTTCAACGGCGAGTTCATCGGCAGCGTCCTGACCCACGCGATCCTGCCGGCCGTGACGATCCTCGTCATCTCGATCGGCGGCTGGATCCTGACGATGCGCAACAACGTCGTGACCATCCTCACGGACGACTACATCAAGATGGCGCGGGCCAAGGGCCTCTCGAACACCACGATCATGTACGGGTACGCGGCCCGCAACGCGATCCTGCCGAACCTCGCCGGCTTCGCGATGTCGCTCGGCTTCGTCGTCTCCGGCTCGATCCTCGTCGAGTACACCTTCAACTACCCCGGCATCGGGTACATGCTGCTCCAGGCGGTCAACAACGAGGACTACCCGCTCATGCAGGCGATGTTCGTCATGATCACGGTGACGGTGCTCGTCGCGATCCTGATCTGCGACTTCTTGACCGTCCTGCTCGACCCGCGCGCACGAACGGAGGCGTGAGACATGACTGCTTCTGTGAACACGACGGATGCCGGCGTCCGGCCCGCCGCGCGCGCCAAGGCGCGGCGCAGGGGTGTCGGCGCGACGCTCTGGCGCGCGCTTCGCGGCAGCGGAAAAGCGCTCACCGGCGCGATCATGCTGGTGATCTTCCTCGTCGCGGCCATCTTTCCGAACCTCTTCACGCACGTCACGAACCCGGGCGCGCGCGCCTACGGGCTGAGCCTGCCGCCCAGCGCGAGCCACCTGCTCGGGACGACCTCCTACGGGCAGGACATCTGGGCGCAACTCGTCTGGGGAACCCGCCAGACGTTGTTCGTCGCCGTGATCGCCGGCGCGCTGGCCAGCGTGCTGTCCGTGCTGATCGGCGTGGCGGCCGCCTACCTGGGCGGCGTTGCCGACGACATCCTCTCGCTCCTGATCGACGTGTTCCTCGTCATCCCGGCGTTCCCGCTGATCATCGTGATCGCCGCGTATGCGAACGGCGGGAATCTCGCGATCATCGTCGCGGTGCTCGTCGTCACAGGGTGGTCATACGGCGCCCGCCAGCTGAGAGCCCAGGCGCTCTCGCTGCGCAGACGCGACTTCCTCGAATCCGCGCGCGTACGCGGCGAAGGCTGGTTCTACATCGTCGTCTGCGAGATCCTGCCGACCATGGTGTCGCTGATCGCGGCGAACTTCCTCGGCGCCGCCCTTTACGCCGTCCTCACGGCGGCCGGCCTGCAGTTCATCGGCCTCGGCAGCCCGAGTTCCGTCAGCTGGGGCACGATGCTGCACTGGGCGCAGTCCGCCGAGGCCCTGCAGACCGACCAGGCCTGGTGGGTCGTCGCCCCTGGCCTGTGCATCGCAGCACTCGGCGCGGCGTTCGCACTGCTGAACTACGCATTCGACGAGATCTCCAACCCGGCCCTGCGGCCGGTGCACCGGAACAGGAGGAACCGTGGCGGAAACTGATGCGCCCCTGCTCGACGTCCGCGGCCTGAGCGTGGTGTACGACACTGCATCCGGGCCGGTCACCGCCGTCGACGAGGTCGATCTGACGGTGAAGCGCGGCGAGTTCGTCGCCGTCGTCGGCGAATCCGGCTGCGGCAAGTCGACGATGCTCTTCGGCATCGCGCAGCTCCTGTCCCGGCCTGCGCGCATCGGCGGAGGCGAGGTGGTCTTCCGCGGGCAGAACCTGGTCGCTATGAACGACGCGCAGCTCGCGCCGGTGCGCTGGCAGAACCTCTCCGTCGTCATGCAGTCTGCGATGAACGCACTCAACCCCGTAAAGCGGATCGGCGCGCAATACGCCGACACCATGAAGGCGCACGGGACGCGGGACAAGGCGGAGATCCGGAAGCGCTCCGAGGAGGTGCTCGCGCTCGTCGGGATCGACAGGATCCACCTCGAGAGCTACCCGCATCAGCTCTCCGGCGGCATGCGCCAGCGCGCGATGATAGCGATGGCGCTGCTCTTCACTCCCGAGCTGATCATCATGGACGAGCCGACCTCGGCGCTCGACGTCGTGGCCCAGCGCTCGCTGATGCTTCAGATCAAGGAGCTGCAGCGCAAGCTCGGCTTCGCTGTGCTGTTCGTCACGCATGACATGTCACTCGTGAGCCATTTCTCCGACCGGCTGCTCGTCATGTACGCCGGGCGCGTGGTCGAGTTCGGCGACACCCGCGCCGTGTTCGACGCCCCGGCGCACCCGTACTCGAAGGGCCTGCTCGAGGCGTTCCCCTCGATCCGCGGCCCGAAGGTGCCGCTCGTCGGCATCCCCGGGTCCCCGCCTGCGCTGTCGGCCATGCCGCACGGCTGCCGCTATGCGCCACGCTGCCCGCTCGCGTACGCCGACTGCACCAGCGTCGAGCCAGCGCTCTACGCGGTCGACGACGTCCTGGCGCGATGCCTTCTGTACTCACCGGATCATCGGCCCCCCGCCTCCGATCGCACCATCGCCGGACGCCAGAAGGAGAACGTGGAATGAGCACGCCGATCCTCGAGACGCGAGGGCTGACCCGGGTGTTCCGCGTCGGCGGGTTCGCCGATCGACACGACCTGCACGCCGTCGACGACGCCGATTTCGTGATCAACGAGTCCGAGATCGTCGCGCTGGTCGGCGAGAGCGGCAGCGGGAAGTCGACGATCGCGCGCCTGCTCGCGCAGGTCTACCGGCCGAGCTCCGGCGAGATCCTGTTCGAGGGCGCGCCGCTGTCGTCGTTGACGAGCCGCCGCGACCAGATGCGGTACCGTGCCGCCGTGCCGATGGTGTTCCAGGACCCGTTCAGCTCCCTCAACCCGTCGTACCCGGTCTCTCACGGCATCCTGCGCGGACTGAAGCTGCACCGCCCCGAGCTGGACGCGGCGGCGCGCCGCGCCGAGGCCGAGCGCGTCACCGAGGTCGTCGGCCTGACCCCGGCGCGGGAGGCGCTCGAGAAGTACCCGCACGAGATGTCGGGCGGCCAGCGCCAGCGCATCGGATTCGCCCAGGCGCTGGCATACCGCCCGAAGGTGATCCTCGCCGACGAACCGGTGTCGATGCTCGACATCTCGATCCGCATCGGTCTGCTGAACGTCATGGCAAAGCTGCGCGACGAAGAGGGCGTCTCACTCCTCTACATCACGCACGACATCGCGAGCGCGCGCTACATCGCCGATCGCATGATGGTGATGTACGCGGGGCGGGTGGTCGAGTCGGGCCCGGTCGACGAGGTGCTGCAGGCGCCGCGGCATCCGTACACCCAGCTGCTGGTCGCCGCTGTACCCGACCCGCGCGCGCCGCTGGCCGTGAGCGCAGAGCGAGCCGCGGGCGAGCCGCCCAAGGTGATCGACCCGACGCCCGGCTGCCGCTTCGCCGACCGGTGCCCACTCGCAAAAGAGGTGTGCCGGCGGGTGACGCCGCCGCTGCTCGCCCTCGAGCCGGCGCACACGGTCGCCTGCCACGTCGCGGCCGAGAGCGTCGGGCGCGGCGCCGAGTCCGTGTCGGTCGGCGCGGCCGCATGACCGGCGGCGCCGAGCTCGCTGCGCGGCTCTCCGCTGCCGCCGACGACGGGGCCCTCGCCGCCCTCGGGTTCCGCAACGACGACCGTGACGACGTCAAGCTGGCGCTCGCGGCCGCACTCGCCGACCGCGAGCGGATGGCCGAGATCCAGCTGCTGGCCGACCGGCTGCGCGTGGCCATCGGCCGCATCGATCGCGAGACGGATGCCTTCGACGTGCCTGCCGCCGCGAGCGACTGGCGAGGCGTCGGGGTCACGCCCATGCTGGCGCTGCTCGCGGTCGCAGACGATGTGCGGGCGTTCCACCGCTCGCGCGGGGTCCCACCCGAGATCTCCAACCGCTCGCTGTCGGACCTCGGGCAGCAGGCCTGGGTGCACCGTCGCACCTATGGCACGTTCGGCGTGCATACCTACGCGTGGCTCGTCACGGCCTTCAGCGGCAACCTGTACTGGCTTGGGCGGCTGCAGTTCAATCTGGTGCACCGTTCCGACGGCTGGGTGCTGTCGACGCACATCCCCGAGTCCGGGCCGCTCACGCCCGAGGCGGTCGACGACTCCTTCCGCGAGGCCTCGGCGTTCTTCGCCGCGCACTTTCCCGACTACCCCACCGAGCTGTTCCATTGCGGCTCATGGCTGCTCGACCCTCAGCTCGCCCAGGTGCTGAAGCCCGACTCGAACATGGTGCGGTTCCAGCAGCGCTGGAACCTCGAGGAGGAAGTCGGCCCCGGCGACGCCGACGCGATCTTCTTCGTGTTCCGGCGGCGCGGCGACGTCGACCGCAGCACGCTCCCCCGCGACACCACACTGCAACGGGCGATCCTCGACAAGATCGATGCCGGCGGCCACTGGGCGCTGTGGAGCGGCACCACCCCGCAGGCGCCGTTCCGGGCGGTGCACGCGTGACCGCGCCGGTCATCGGGCTCATCGGGGCGGGCGGCATCGCTCAGGTGCATCTGCCCGGTTGGCTGTCTCTGGGGTTCGAGGTGGTCGTACACTCGCTCGACGGCAACGCGCCCGAGCTCACCGGGCGCTTGGGCGGCCGGGTCGCCGCCTCGCTGGACGAGCTGCTGGAGCGTGCCGACATCGTCGACGTCGTCACGCCGACCGGCGCGCACCGCGAGCTCGTCGAACGCGCGGCGGCGGCCGGCCGGCACATCGTCTGCGAGAAGCCCCTCGCGCTGACGGCGGCCGATGCCGCGGCGATGATCGCGGCGTGCGAGCGGGCAGGGGTGCGGCTGTTCCCCGCGCACGTCGTGCGCTATTTCCCGGCATACGCTGCCCTGCACGAGGCCGTCGCGAGCGGGCGCGTCTCGGCGCCCGCCGTGCAGCGGTTCTTCCGCATCGGCGCCAGGCCGCAGACGCCCTGGTATCTCGATCGGGCCCGATCGGGCGGCATCGCGATGGATCAGATGATCCACGACTTCGATCAGGCGCGCTGGATCGTCGGTGAGGTCGAGGCGGTGTTCGCGACGCAGTCCGGCGACGAGACGACGACGTCGACCACCGTCCAGGCGATGCTGCGCCACCGCTCGGGCGCCATCACCCACGTGAACGGCGTGTGGGGCGCTGAGACGCTCGACTTCCACACCGGGTTCTCGGCAGCCGGGCCGGGTTGGCTGCTCGAACATGATTCGCTCAGGCATCCGATTCTCCAACTGCACGGGCGAGCGGATGCCGGGGGGCCGGCCTACCTTCCCCCTGTGAGCGCCGCGACCAGCCCGTACACCGCGGAGCTCGCGGACTTCGCCGCCGCGATCCGCGATGGCGGCCCCGCGCGCGTCTCTGCCGACGACGGCCTGCACGCGGTGCGCATCGCGGCCGCCGTGAACCGCTCGCTCGCGCAGAACGCGGAGGTCACCGTGGAGGAGACGCCGTGAGAGTCGGGATCATCTCGTTCGCGCACACGCACGCAAGCTCATACGCTCAGATCCTGCGCGACCGGCCAGACGTGGAATGCCTTGCCACCGACCCCGACTTCGCGTCGCGTCCCGCAGGCGAATCCGGCGGCCGCGAACTCGCGGAGAAGCTCGGCATCGGCTATGTCGACACCGTCGAAGCGCTGCTGGACTGGCATCCGGATGCCGTGATCGTCTGCTCGGAGAACGCGAGGCACGCCGACTACGCGGTCCTAGCCGCCGCGGCCGGGGCCAACGTGCTCTGCGAGAAGCCGCTGGCCACGACCCGCGAGGACGCCCATCGGATCATCGAGGCGTGCGAGCAGGCCGGCGTCGTGCTGATGACGGCCTTCCCCGTGCGCTTCACCCCCGAGTACGCGCAGCTGAGGGACCACGTGCGCGCGGGCGCCCTGGGCAGGGTGCTCAGCATCAGCGGGGCGAACAACGGAAAGCTCCCGAGCGAGCGCGCCTGGTTCGCCGACCCGGCCCTGGCCGGCGGCGGCGCGGTCGCCGACCACACCGTGCACATCGCCGACCTGGTCTTCGGGCTCTTCCCCGGTATCGCCGCCGAGGAGGTGTTCGCGGTCGCGAACCACCAGCTGCACCCCGAGCGCGCGGCCGAGACCGCAGGGCTCGTGTCGATCCGGTACTCGAACGGCGTGACCGTGACGATCGACTGCAGCTGGTCCGTGCCCGACCACTACCCCACCTGGGGCGGCCTGACCATCCGTGTGATCGCAGAGCAGGGCATCGCAGAGCTCGCCCCGTTCGCCGCGCGCATCGACGGGTTCGGCGATGCCGAGAATGCGCCGCTCTGGCTTCCGTACGGCACCGATCTGGATGCCGCGATGCTCGACGAATTCCTCAATGCGGTTGCCGAGGGCCGAGCGCCGACGCCGAGCGGCGTCGACGGGCTTCGGGCGCTCGAGGTGGTGCTGGCCGCCTATGAGTCCATCTCGACGCGGCGGCCGGCCGCGGTGCACGGTTGAGCCGGAAACCGCCGCGAGAGCCTCAGGCGGCACGCACCTTGTTGTTCCGTGCGTCGTGGGTGAGCTCGGCGAGGCCGAGCTGTTCGAGCAGCGGCGGCAGGTACATGCCGAATCGCCCCCGATAACCCTTGCGGGTGCCGTACCAGCCCCCGACCGGGTTGTCCTCAGCGCGGCCCCACGCTTCGACCGCGCCGTCGGCGGCGGCCTTCTGCTCGTCGGCCGCCCCGAGCGGTACCCAGTCGCCCTGCTCGACGAGCCAGGCATGCAGGTCGTCGATCGCGCGCGCGAGATACGTGAGCTTCGTCGCGCCGACCTGGCAGACCAGAAGGGGCGGGTCGACCGAGTCGTCGCGGTACATCGTGTAGCTCGAGGTGCCCGGCGCGGTCGTCAACTGCCACGGGTCGTCTTTGGTTCCGCCGCTCATGCGCGAACGGTACCGCCGCATGCGCGGCGCTGCCAGGGATGAGCAGAAGGCGCGATCATCGAGATCGGCTGCGTTGCAGAGAAGCTGTTCCCCCACGACCGTGGCCGTCGCGGTCTTCGGGCTGGAGCCGCTCGCCGGCGCCGAGAAGTCGAGCGAAGCCGAGGGGCGGGCCCGAGCCTGCCCTCGCTCAACCGCGCGCGCCGCGCGCCCCATAGTGGCGCGACCGCAGTGCGACGAAGACCGCTGAGCACACGATCGCGAACGCCGAGCCCGTGAGCACCGCCAGCGTGCCCTCGTCCGCGATCTCAGGCGAGCCGCGGAAGGCGAGCTCGTTGAGCAGCAGCGACACGGTGAAGCCGACCCCGCCCAGGCATCCGATCATCAACAGATCCACCGGGCTGCGCGCCACGCCCGAGCTGGTGCGCAGAGCCCGACCGCCCACCCAACCCGCGATCACGATGCCGATCAGCTTCCCGAGCGGCAGGGCGACCACGATCGCCCAGAACTCAGCGTGCAGTCCGCCTGCGCCGACCGTCGGGAACGCGACGGCCGCCGCCGCGAACGCGAACAGCGGCAGCACGATGCCGTTGGTGACCGGCTCGAGCATCGCGCGGATCCGGCCACCGGGCTGCCTGGCAATCACAAAGCCGAGCGCGACACCCGCGATCGTCGCGTGCACGCCGCTCATCAGCACGAACCACCAGGTCAGCACCGCCAGCACCCACAACACGGTGACGACCGGCCACTGCCGCCGTCGCGCCAGCACATAGGACGACCGCGGCGCCAGCAGACGGCTCATCCACGCGAAGACCAGCAGGCACGACGCTGCGCCGCCCAGCCATGGCAGTTGCACGGACTGCGTGAAGAAGAACGCGATGATCAGAATCGCGATCAGGTCGTCGATGACCGCGAGCGCGAGCAGGAACACGCGGACATGATTCGGGATGCTCCGGCCGAACAGCCCCAGGATCCCGAGGGCGAACGCGATGTCGGTTGCCGTCGGGATCGGCCACCCCTGCGAGAAATCGTGCCCGGCGATGGCGACGTACACGAGCGCGGGCGCGATGACGCCGCCGAGGGCGGCGATCGCCGGCAGTGCGGCCTTTCGCGGCGAGTTCAGCTCGCCGACCGCGAGCTCGCGGCGAAGCTCGACCGAGACCGCGAAGAAGAACAGCGCGAGCAGGCCGTCGCTCACCCAGTGCTTCGGGGAGAGATCGAGGCCGGGGATCGCCACGTGCGGGTGCCAGTTCGCGAACGCGACCAGCGCGGCGCCGATGCCCGGCAGGTTCGCCAGCAGCAGGCCCAACGCGGCGGCTCCCAGCAGCAGCGCGGCGCCGATCCGCTCAGATCGCAAGTGGCTCACGCCGCAATACTCGCAGGCGCCTCGAGCGGCCGGCGCCGCCGCTCCGAAGGCAAAGAGAAAGGCCCCGTGAGGGGCCTTCTTCCCAGCGTTCTCACCTGTTGTAGCTGAGGCGGGACTCGAACCCGCGACCTCACGATTATGCATAGGTAAGCCGCGTACGGTCCCCAACAATTCGAATAGCCGCTCTCATAACCGATTTCGAGGTCAGAGGGCTTCACATGCTGTCACTGGCCTGCGCCCAATCTGCGGGGTAAGTGCGGGGTCATCGGGCTGCAGACTACAACAATTGGGCGACCGCCAACGGGCATCGAGGTTCTCTCCTGCGAACATCGCTCTGCCTGAGGTGTCGGTGTGATCTGAACCCACATCGCGGTCCGAATCTCGTGCGGCGCGCGGCACTTCGGCCGCGTCCCAGTGCCCATGTGCCCCAGCTGAATCTGGACTCGAACCCGTGTCTAGGCGTCATTCAACCGGGATCTACATCACGGCAGAATGCTCCGCACCGTCGCGTAGCTGAACTTGATGATTCCCAGTTGAACAAAGGGCAGCCGGCTCATCGCAGCAGACGCCGCGCTGAAGTCAGGCAGCGTGAGAACGAGCGTCACGCTTCTATGGTCCTCGTGAAGGTACGCGTTTCGAACGATGCCTGCCTCGTGTAGATCGGCGAGAACTTTGTCTTCTTCAGCCCTGAGCCCGTCTGTGACGCGTGATGGGTCAAGGATCTCGCCTGTTGCGACGAACGTATTCATGGCTGCCTCTCCTGGGCACGGTGTTTCGTGGCCAATCGCAATGCTAACTTGCGGATTAGAAGTTAGGCTAAAGTCGATTGGGGAACGCAGCCCGGCACTTTGGCGCGCATACGATGTCGCCGTGAGCAGTCAAGCGGTTCGCAGACAAGCGCCCAGTCCCGAGGATCTGACCCCAAAGGGCCGCGCCACTCGAACGCGGATCGTCGAGCTCGCAGCCAGTTACGTGCACGCGCACGGCATCGCCAGCTCAACCATTGAAGAACTCAGAGCGGCGGCGAATGCCAGCCCATCGCAGTTGACGCATTATTTCGGCGATCGGCGGGAGCTCGTCACGGCTGTGATCAATGAGCTGATCGAATCCACGATTGACGCGCAGGAGCCGTTGCTGTCCAACCTCACTTCGTTTGACGCGTTCGAGCACTGGTGTGAGTACCAGGTCGGCGTGCAGCTCCGGAATGCGTGCGTTGGGGGTTGCCCAGTCGGATCGCTTGTTGGACAGGTTGCCGAGGTGGACGACGAGTGGCGCCAGCTAGTCGGCGAGGGATTCGAGCGGTGGCGGGAGCCGATCGTGGTGGGAATTCGAGTGATGCAGGAGCGAGGGCTGATCTCTAGAACCGCCGGCGCAGAGAAACTCGCGACGAGCGCACTGGCGGCGCTCGAGGGCGGAGCCGTGCTGTCGCAGGCCACTCGAAGCGTGACGCCGCTTGCGGACGCGCTCGAGATGTTCATGGCGCTCCTACGGTCGTACGCAACGAGCGGCGCCGTCAGCTAAGCCCCGCAACCGAGCGGGCAAGCCTCCCATAGGTCTGCTGCACCGTTTCGGCTTGATCGAGATAGCTGCCCACGAGGACGGCGTCGCGCAACATGACGAGTTCGTCCGCCTTTTCAGCGGCATCCGCCCGTCCGCCCGCGGTGAGGTAGCGCTCGAGTGAGGCGCGGAACCACTCCCGGTGATCGGCGACGACCTGACGTACTGGACCGGCTGCTTCGGGGTATTCCGCGGCCGCATTGATAAATGGGCACCCGCGGGTGTGATGTCTTGCCGCATCGAGGGCGATGCCGTCGATAGCAAGTGCGAGCAGCTGACCTGGTGACTCGGCACCGTTCTCTGCGGCGGCAAAGGCCTCGCGCAGTTGCTCGTCTTCACGCTTGAGATAGGCGACGATCAGGCCTTCCTTGCCGCCGAAGTGGCGATAGAGCGTCGTGCGGGTCACGTTCGCTTCCAGCAGGATCCGGTCGACTCCGATCGAAGTGATGCCCTCCCGGTAGAACAGGCCGCTAGCGACATCGAGGAGGCGGTCGCGGGGCCGGGGAACGACCTTTTTGGTATCTGGCACACCAAAAAAATAGCACGCGGAACGACCGTTCTTTCTGTTTTGCATTTCTGGTTGACATCGCACCTGTTTTCTGGTTTAGTTCACACCTGTCAGAACGAACGTTCTTTCTTCTCTATTGAATTCGGAGCAGCAATGTCTCGCACCCCCCGTCGCCGTCTGGCCCTCACCATCGGCATCGCCGCGGCTACCGCTACGGCCGCACTGATCCCCGCGACGACCGCGTTCGCCAACACCGATCACGCGGCGCATCACGCGCAGGCTCCCAGCCACCTGGCACCTAAGCCGACGATCGTCCTCGTTCACGGAGCTTGGGCGGATGCCTCGAGCTTCGCCCCTATCACCTCGCGCCTGATCGCAGACGGCTACACGGTGCTCAGCGCGCCGACCCCGCTTCGCGGGCTCGCGTCGGACTCCGCCTCGGTCGCGGCGTTCGTGAACCAGGCCACCTCCGGCCCTGTGATCCTCGTCGGCCACTCCTACGGCGGCGCCGTGATCAGCGAGGCCGCCCTCTCCGCTCCGACCGTGAAGGGCCTCGTCTACGTGGATGCGTTCGCGCCGGCTACCGGCGAGACCATCGTTGATCTGGCAGGCGCTAAGCCCGGCTCGGCGCTGGCGGCCGACCCGACGTCGATCTTCGACTTCGTGCAGGACCCTGCGCAGCCCGCGGGCGACGTCGACGTCTACATCAAGCGCTCGCTGTTCGCCGGTATCTTCGGCGCCGACCTCCCCAAGCAGGAAGCCGCGGGTCTGGCCGCTACCGAGTCGGCGATCTCCGTTGGTGCGCTGAACGAGCCCGCCACGGGTGCCGCATGGAAGACCCTCCCGAGCTGGTTCTACATCGGAACCGACGACAAGGTCATCCCCACCGCGGAGCAGGTCGCCATGGCTCAGCGCGCGCACGGCACCATCGTGACGGGCAAGGCCGATCACCTGTCCATGCTCGAGCAGCCGAAAGCGATCGCATCGCTGATCGAGCGCGCCGCCTCGTCGACCACGCACAACAAGTAAGGCAGCGACATGACTCCTCCCGTCATCTTCATCCATGGCCTGTGGGTGCACTCCTCCGCGTGGGAGCCCTGGGTCCAGAAGTTCACTAAGGCCGGCTTCAACGCTGCGGCGATCGACTGGCCGGGCGACAGCCCGACCGTGGCCGAAAGCAGGCAGCACCCGGAGCGCGTCGCCGGGATCGGGATCGCAGAGATCACAGCCCACTACGAGCGAGAGATCGCCAAGCTGTCCGAGCGTCCGATCGTGGTCGGGCACTCCTTCGGCGGCCTGGTGGCCCAGAAGCTGCTGTCCTCGCGGCTCGCCGCCGCAGCAGTTGCGATCGACCCGGCGCCCATCAAGGGCGTCAAGGCCCTGCCGCTCGCGCAGATCCGGTCTGCGCTGCCTGTCGTGAAGAGCAAGTCGAACTTCACCAAGGCGGTCAGCCTCAAGCGCGGCCAGTTCCGGTACGGCTTCGGCAACACCCTGTCCAAGGCGGAGTCGAACGAACTCTTCGACCGATTCGCCATCCCCGGCCCCGGGCGGCCCGTCTTCGAGCTGACCGCGGCAAAGAAGGATGCCAACTCCCCCACCATCGTCGACACCGCCGGGCGCGAGCGCGGCCCGCTGCTGATCATCGGCGGCGAGAAGGATCACACCATCCCCGAGGTCGTCGCACGCCAGGCCGCGGCCCTCTACGCGGGAGGAACCCGCACCGAGTATCGGAAGATCGCGGCCCGCGGCCACTCGCTCGTCTTCGACAGCGGCTGGCGCACCGTCGCTGACCTGACCCTCGAATGGATCCAGCGCCAGGTCAAGGCATAGTCCAATAGCCTCGGCCAAGATCGACGCCCGGTCCGTCACCAGGAGAGTCCCCTGGTGACGGACCGGGCGTTCTCGGCATAGCGCGCGGATATCTCATGCTGGCTTGTGTTACGCAAGTCAGAGTCGTACTGTTCGTCGTGTGGAACAAGAACAGCTACGAGTTGTGCGGGATTCGGCCGCACTGTGGCGCGTGACTTTCGATGCCCCGCCGATCAACCTCATCGGTCCGCAGATGGTGCGGGAGATGAGGGCACTGCTTGAGGATCTGGAAAAAGATCGGTACGTTGCGGTGGTCGTGTTCGAGACCGCCAATCCGGATTTCTTTCTGGCGCACTGGGATATCGCCGCGGATCCAGCCTTGGTGGGCGATCTGCCGCCAGGCCCTACGGGCTACCACCCCTGGGTTGACATCCTGATCCGGCTGAGCCGCCTGCCGGCGGTCACGGTGAGCTCGATCAGAGGCCGGGCGCGTGGGGCCGGCAGCGAGTTCGTACTCGCGACGGACATCCGCTTCGCCAGCCGGGAGAAGGCGATCCTCGGGCAATTCGAGATCGGGACAGGCGCGGTCCCCGGCGGGGGACCCTCGTCGCGACTCCCCCGCCTCGTCGGGCGAGGGCGCGCCCTGGAGATCCTCGTGACCGGGGGCGACTTCGACGGCGAGATCGCGGAGCGGTACGGCTACGTGAACCGCTCCCTCCCGGATGAGGAACTCGACGGCTTCGTGAACGAGTTCGCCGAGCGGGTCTCGAAATTCGATGTACGCGCACTGCACGAGGTCAAGCAGTTTGTGAACGCTGTCTCACTCCCGCCCGATGACGAATTCCCGGCTCAGATGGATGCATTCTGGCGGTCGGTCTCCAGGCCCGAGACCCAAGCTCGAGCGGGAGAGCTTCTCGCCGACGGGCTGCAGGAGTACGGGCCGACCGAACTCAACCTCGGCGCGCGGCTGGCAGCTATCGCCCCGCCGCCGGCGGTAGGCAGGTAGCGCCCGCAACGACACGGATCACTGCGAAAACGGAACGCTTGTAGCTTTCACTAAGCAACTCAGCCTATTGTGGCGGCTATGAGTGAAATCACAACTCCGGCCGCGGATGCGTTTTGCTCGATCGAACGGACGCTTGGTGTGGTCGGTGAGCGCTGGACGTTCCTGATCCTGAGAGAGGCTCTCATCGAGGGGGCGACCCGGTTCAGCGAATTCAGCGACGCGCTGGGGATCGCCCCGAACATCTTGACGAGTCGGCTGGCGACCTTGACGGAGGCGGGCGTCTTGGAGAAGCGGGAGTACCGCGAGCCCGGCGGGCGACCTCGCATGAGCTATCACCCGACCGAAGCGGGCAAGCAGCTGCTCGTCGTGCTGGCGGCCTTGCAGCAGTGGGGCGACGACTACGTCCCGTATCCCGCGGGCGCGACCCAGCTGCGCGTCAGCGCTGACGGCCACCGCCCGGTGCGCGTGGGCTTCGTCGAGGATGTCAAGGCGCTGCGACCGGTGGACAACATCCAGTGGGTGCGCACCTCTACCTACCCGCAGTAGCCGCCCTTGGAGACGGGATTTGTGTCGCCCAGACGGCCTCGGGGCCGCGCTAGTGGGCGGTGCGTCTCGCGGGCCTGAGCCGATCCAGTACGCGAAGCACTGCTTCTAGATCGGCAGGCGATGCGCCGATCAGTTCTGCGGGCGGCTCGTCAAGGACCGCGTCGGCTCGCGCCGCCGCCGCGCGGCCCGAATCGGTCAATTCCACAATCTTGGCTCTGCGGTCGGTCGGGTGGGGCCGGCGCTCGAGCAGCCCCAGCTTCTCGAGGTCGTCGAGCATCAATGTGACGTACGGCTGGTCGGCGCTCAGGCGGTCCGCGAGTTCGCGCTGGGTCTGCGGACCTAGGGCGAGCCACCGTAGCGCGAGCACCCGCGTCCAACTGACCCCCAAGGCTTCAGCCGCCGCGACTTTGCGTTCACGGTCTAGTGCGAGCTCGGACATCGCTCGCCAGGCGCGCCGCGTCAGTGCAGCGTCGTCGTCGCCAGCCATTAGGCCTTTTGCCCGCGAGCGTTCAACCACGCGGCGAAGCTGCGCGCGACGATGCGCTCGTCGTGGACGCCCGCGGCCGCGGCGGAGGCGAGCCAGACGATCGGGGGCCCCATGATTGCCGGGTCCAACAGCCGAGCGCGTGCCTCCTCGTCAATTTCATCGGGCACCATGCCCGTCGCTGTCGCCCCTCCTGGCAAGAGGATGTTTGCCGTGAGTGGGGTGCCCTCAAGGTCGGCGGCCATCACTCTTGCGAGAGCTTCGACGGCCGCCCCGGACGGTCCATACGGGGCAAAGCCGCGGCGAGTCATTGTGGTCTCGCTCATCGAGACTGTGACTATCCTCCCGGAGCCGTCAGCGAGCATGCGTGGCACAACTGCCTGGCTGACCAAGAAGGTTCCGACGAGCTTCGTCGTGACCACCTCACGAAAACCGGTATCGGAGACCTTCCAGAACGGCTGCGGCTCGGTCATGAAGCGTGGGTTAACAAACCTCATTCCGATCCCGGCGTTGTTCACCAAGAGATCGATACCACCGAGGGTCTCGTAGACCGCATCGATGGCAGCCGACACCGACTCGACGTCCTGCACGTCCAGAGGCACGCCCACCGCTCCAGGGCCAAGCTCATCGGCGGCGGCACGAGCTCGTTGCTCGTAGCGGCTCGACACCGCCACACGAGCACCTGCATGTACCAAGGCGTGCGCCATCGCGCGACCAAGACCGCTCGACCCCCCAGTCACGAACGCACGTACGTTCTCGAGGTCGCCGGCAACACTGCTTGCGTTCATATATTTATTATATATGTATATCTATAGTCGGACACGAAAGCACAAGACAACCGACGGCCTGGGGGGGCGGCCTCGTCACAGAGAAGCGAGCACGCCAACACGAGGCGCGTGTTTCCGACCGTTGAAGCCCCGTCGGCGACCGGGCACAAGCGCGATCCAGGGCACAGAGTTCCTGCTGAATCAAGTGCCCAGCACTGTCGCGGCGCGCTCGTAACGCTGGAGTTCGTCGCTGAGCGAACCGGTCACGGCCCGCTCAGGAGACTGAGCGGTGGTGAGCATCCGAAACAGCAGCGCACGTGCGATGGCCGGGGCGGGGACGCCGAGCTGCTCAACGAGTGAGCGGTCTGCTCCGTGCCAGCACAACGCGTCGGCGACGATGACCCCCTCGGCATACGCGGTCGGGCGCCAATACGGCGAGACGTCAATGATCGCCGGGGCCAGACCCGGCTCGAGCAGGACGTTGAGCGTAAGATCCCCGTGCACGATCTGCGGCTCGCCGAGAGGCATCAGTAGAGGGCCGAGTCGCCGAGCGACATCTGCAAACTCGGGGCGCAGCTCCCCGTTCTGCTCGCCCCATGCCATCCGATCGGCAGCGGCCCAGCGATCCGTCCGGGTGGACAAGACAGACGGCCGCGACAAAGAACTGGTGCTCGCGTGGAATGCCCGTCCAGCTGCGAGAACCGTTGCCCATCCCATCGACGTCGACAGGTCAGGCGGGCTGCCAGGGAGCCAGGTGGTTGCTGACCAGCCGTCGACGCTCCATGTGCCGAAGCCTGACTGCAAGGGGGTGGCGAGGCGGAAACCCTGGGGACTGATCGTCGAAGCGACTGTCGCAAACCAGTCGTGAATCGCACCGCTCTCCGGCTTGAGAACGAGACCGCCTGAGAGCCATGAGGCGCCCTGACCGCCCGAAAGCAGCCGTGGTGGCTCCACAAGGCCGAACGCGTCCAACACTGAGCGCGGCGGCGAGGACGGCGGTACCTCAATCACTTCGTCCGGTGGGAGACTCTCGCCGTGCCTCATCTGCTTAGCCGACCGGGTGTGATGTACGGTTTCGACGCGGTACGACGTCCGTGCAACGAGGCACGATGCAGCACGACGTCGGTCTGTTCGGGCCATCGTGGGTCATCTCCGTCACGCTAGCTCGGAGAGATCGACATGCCGGATGCGGTCCGGGTCGTTGAGCGCGTCGATAGCGGTGATCCTGCCTTGCATCACGGTAAAGCTCATGATCGACCTGACCTCGCCGCCCACAACGACGACGACAGCGGGGCTACCGGTCGCGAGGACCGGTACCAGGACTGCGTCTGGCCGGGCGAACATCATGGCCCGTCGAGCAATCACGTTCGCGCCGCGTGTAACCCCCGAGGGGAGCGTCGGTCCTCCGTCTACGCGCATTACCGCCTCAGGGTCGAGGACCGCCAGAAGCGGCCCGATGTCGCCTCCGCGCGCGGCAGCGAAGAAGGCCTCGACGACCTCCCGCTGACGGCCACGATCGGAATCTGGGACGGTCGCCACCCGTACGCGGCGACGGGCTCGGCTTGCGAGCTGGCGTGTCGCATCCGGCGTTCGGTCGAGCAACGCGGCGAGCTCGTCGAAGGGGACAGCGAATACGTCGTGAAGCACAAAGGCAAGTCGCTCAGCCGGGGTCAACGTATCGAGGACGAGGAGCAGTGCAAGTCCCACAGAATCCGCGAGGACTGCCTCACCTTCAGGATCGCTCGCCGTCGCCCTTTGCAAGATCGGATCAGGAATGTGGGCGTCCAATGATTCTTCCCTCCGCGCTGCGCGCGAGCGCAGCATGTTCAGGCATATCCGAGCGGTCACGGTCGTGAGCCAGCCGGCTAAGTTGTCGATCGAGGCCACATCGGAGCTGTCGAGCCTGAGCCAAGTCTCCTGTACGGCATCGTCCGCGTCCGATGCGGTGCCGAGCATCCGATAGGCGATGCCGTGCAATCGTTTCCGGTGCTGTCTGAACTGGTCAGAGAGGAATGTCTCTGTCATCGGTCACATCTCCTTGCAATGGCGGGTCATACGTAATGACCCCCGGCAAACCGTGGGTGTGACGAAAACAAAAGGACGCGAATCTCATGGAACCCCGAATCAAGCATCCCGTGGCGACGTTGCCGGGTGCCCTCAAGGCGTTACAGGCGCTGTCAATGTCTGCCGAGAACGCCGGCCTCTCATCGCAGCTCAGAGAGCTTGTGAGCCTGCGCGCAAGCCAGGTCAATGGCTGCAGTTTCTGCGTACTTGACCACTCAACGAGGCTGAAGAACGCCGGTGAAAGCGATGACCGGATATTCGCTGTCGCCGCCTGGCGGGATGCACCGCATTTCACCGGTGCGGAGCGCGCTGCGCTCGCGCTCTCCGAGGCCGTCACGCGCCTCAGCGACCGCCCCGACCCCGTGCCTGACTCCATCTGGCAGGCGGCAGCCGACAATTTCACTGAGTCCGAGCTCGCCGGCCTCCTCGTCACCATTGCAAGCATCAACGTCTGGAACCGTCTCAACGTCGCAGTGCACCAAGTTGCCGGGACATGGTGATCGCCCGGAAACTCCCGAAGCCTCTGCCAACCTGATGCCACCCGAGTGTGCACGGCTATCCATGCTCCGTAGTCGTCTCTCGGCTGGGGCGTTGTCGCTGCACCCAGAAGTACTCGTCAGCGGCAACGACGGCGCCGAGGATCGCAGTCACGCTCACCGCGAGCGTAAGGCGGCTCGGTTTGGTGGATCCGAGAGCGGCGATGAGCAGGACAGGCAGCAGCAGGAATGCGCCAACGATGTGACCCGGGACCGAGCGCAGTCGCACTCCAACTGACGCCTTGAACGACAGCAGTCCGAGCAGATATAAGGCCGTCCCTCCGACCATGAGCAGGTCGAACATCGCGTCCGCGGGCTCCCGTGGTGCCTCTAGTGCGAGCTCCGACCCGTGCGTCGCGAAGACGAGCCCGACGACCAGGACCGCGTGAAGGTACGTGTACGACACCCGAGCGACGGGGCCCGTCACCGGGCGGGCCGAGATGAATCGACGCCCATATTCCTGACCGTGCGCGAAATAGAGGAACCACATTAGAACGGCACTGGCGAAAGCACAGAACGCGGCCGACACGACGCCGGCACCGGCGCGCTCTTCGCTGAGAGCTCGGCCGATGACCAGGATCGACTCGCCGAGGACGATGATGACGAAGAGGGCCGATCGCTCCGAGAAGTGACCGCCGCGGATCTTCCACGAATCCCATCCGGACCGCCCGCGGCCGGGGACCCAGAACAACGACGCGGGGCCGGTGTACTCGAGAAGTACCGCAAGCGCCCACAGGAGGAGGCGCCCGCGCTCGTCGGGCGCCAGCGCCCCAGAGATCCAGGCGACAGCGGCTGCCCCGCTCCAGGCGAGGATCCGCAGCTGTCCGCGCGCGATCTCAGGGGCCCTCCGCCGTGTCGCTGCGATCACCCCCACGGTGCGCACAGCCCCGAAGGCAAGATAGCCCGCGACGAACAGCGGCGCCTTCGAGTTGAATGCCTCGGGGATCGCTTCGCTGATGACCAGACCAATCGCGGTGAGGATGAGCAGCAGCCACAGGATCGGCCGCCGGTCGGGGTTCAGCCAGTTCGTCGCCCATGTGGTGTACACCCACACCCACCAGACCGCCAGGGTGATCACGAGCGCCTCGGCGAGGTGCTCTGGCA